>NC_015385.1:1132500-1452370 GCF_000195275.1 Treponema succinifaciens DSM 2489
AGGGGAGCATTCCGCTGACCCATGAAGGCGCGCCCGCGAGGGGCGCTGGAGGAGGCGGAAGAGAGAATGCAGGCATAAGTAACGAAAAGACGGGTGCGATCCCCGTCCGCCGGAAGCCCGAGGTTTCCAGGGTAAAGGCAATCTGCCCTGGGTAAGCCGGCCCCTAAGGCGAGGGCGAAAGCCGTAGCCGATGGGAAATCGGTCCATAGTCCGATGCTTCCCCATGTTTCGAGGGCAGGACGCATGAGGCGAGGCCAGGCCGGAGAACGGTAGTTCCGGCCGGAGCGGCGAGGCGTCGAGGGCGGCAGGCAAATCCACCGCCCGAGCCGAGCCGTGAGCGAGCGGAGAGAAAGTCGAAGCGAAGCTGGCGCAGCCATGGTGCCGGGAAATACTGTCTAAGGCCAGGCATGGGGGAACCGTACCGCAAACCGACACAGGTGGGCAGGATGAGAAATCCGAGGCGCACGAGCGACCTCGCGTTAAGGAACTCGGCAAAATGCGCACGTAACTTCGGGAGAAGTGCGGCTCATGTTAGAGATGATAATGAGCGGCAGAAAGCAGGCCCAGGCGACTGTTTATCAAAAACACAGCCATCTGCGAACCAGCGATGGGACGTATAGGTGGTGACACCTGCCCGGTGCCGGAAGGTTAAGGGGAGCGGTCAGCCGCAAGGCGAAGCTGCGAACCGAAGCCCCGGTAAACGGCGGCCGTAACTATAACGGTCCTAAGGTAGCGAAATTCCTTGTCGGGTAAGTTCCGACCCGCATGAATGGTGTAACGATTCTGGGCGCTGTCTCAACGCGAGACTCGGTGAAATTTATGTTCCGGTAAAGAAGCCGGATACCCGCAATTAGACGGAAAGACCCCGTGAACCTTCACCGCAGCTTAGCGCTGGGACCCTATTCGGCATGTGTAGGATAGCTGGGAGCCTGCGAGGCGTGGCCGTCAGGCTGCGCGGAGGCGCCGGTGAAATACCAGCCCTGCCGGATGGGGTTTCTAACCCGGCCCCTTGAGCGGGGGCGGGGACAGGGCTAGGCGGGCGGTTTGACTGGGGCGGTCGCCTCCCAAACAGTAACGGAGGCGCGCGAAGGTCCCCTCACTCCGGTTGGGAATCGGAGCGCGAGTGTAAAGGCACAAGGGGGCTTGACTGCGAGGCAGACATGCCGGGCAGGTGCGAAAGCAGGTCTTAGTGATCTGGCGGTTCCGAGTGGAAGGGCCGTCACTTAACGGACAAAAGGTACTCCGGGGATAACAGGCTGATTTTCCCCAAGAGTTCACATCGACGGGAAAGTTTGGCACCTCGATGTCGGCTCATCGCATCCTGGGGCTGGAGCAGGTCCCAAGGGTTTGGCTGTTCGCCAATCAAAGCGGTACGTGAGCTGGGTTCAGAACGTCGCGAGACAGTTCGGTCCCTATCTGTTGCGGGCGTTGGACGCCTGAGTGGGGCTGCCTTTAGTACGAGAGGACCGAGGCGGACAGACCTCTGGCGTGCCGGTTATCCTGCCAAGGGTAGGCGCCGGGTAGCTAAGTCTGGAAGGGATAACCGCTGAAAGCATCTAAGCGGGAAGCCCGCCACGAGACTAGGCGTCCCTAGGGACGTGATCCCCCTGAAGGCCCCCGGGAGAATACCGGGTCGATAGGCCGCAGGTGCAGGCGCGGCGACGCGCACAGCCGAGCGGTACTAATAGGCCGTGAGGCTTGGCCATATTACCGTTTCCTCTGGACACCGCGTCCGTTTTCCTTTGTCTATACGCCGGCCGCCATGGCGGGGAGGACATGCCCGTTCCCATCCCGAACACGGAAGCCAAGCTCCCCTGCGCCGATGATACTGCCCATGGCGGGAAAGTAGGTAGCGGCCGGCTTTTATCTTATATATGCTTTCATGCCCCTCCGGAAGGGGCTTCTTTTTTTTCCCACGCAGTGTCTTGCATGGAAATCCCGTGTCGGACAGAAATGGCATCTTTGAACTGCTGTTCTTGTTATTTAAGTTTCTTTATGAGTTCTTCGATTTCTTTTTCAGTTTCTTTTGGTGGGAATAGAAGTGTGGCTAGTTTTGGACGGATTGCTATTGAGAAGATAATGATTCCAATGCATTTAAAAATGTCGGCGGACAAAAAATAAATCCAGTTAAGATTTTTATAGAATAAACTTTCAAAAAAATAGTAAATGCTGAATCCTGCAATGCATCCAAAAAATACTTTGAAAAATATTTGGGCTGAGAATTTTTTTTCAATTATAGATGGAGAGCCGGAAACAAACCCTGAAATAAATGTGCTTGTGAATATTGCTGTGAAATTTCCTACTTGTTCTAAAGAAAATCCGCTGAAAATAAATTGTGTGATTATAAAAATTCCTGCGCTGCCTGCTCCTTGGATTCCTCCCAAAATACAGCCTGAAAGAACTGCCGACGCAATTTGAATGTTCAGTTCTGGAAAAAATCCGCAGATAAAAATAATGGCGGCAAAGAAAATTGTTGTGCTTCCGCGGATAATTTTTAACTTTGCAATGGTTTTCATTTTAATTTCCTTATGGCTTTTTTCAGAAATTTTCTTATTTTCTTTTTGTTTATGAAAGAGATGTCTTTTACTGCGGAAAAAATTATGTATGAAAATACTGCGAAAATCAAAATGTGTGCAAACCAGTTTCCCAAAACTGAAAAAATTGTAATTTGCCGTTTGTAAATCGGAACGGAAATTCCCATGGAACTTTCTGTGAACAAAGGCAAGTCATATAGAATTTTTCCAGAGGGATTGACTGCTACGGAATATCCTGAATTTGCGCAGCGCAAAAGTGTTGTTCTGTATTCGATTGCAAGATAACTTGAAGCGATAAAGTGCTGCATTTCCGCGGAATTTGTTTTGCTCCAAGAGTCATTTGTGATGTTTATAAAAATTTCGCTTCCGAGCTTGAAAAGATTTGTGCAAACTGACGGAAATGAATCCTCAAAGCAAATCGGCGTGGAAAACTTCAAAAATGAAATTGGATTTTCCTGATTGTTTTCTGAAAATTTTATTCTTTCCTTTTGAATTGAATTTCCGTTTCCATCAAGCTTTATTTCCGCGAATTTTTCTCTGTTGAAGTCGAGCGGCGTTTCAAAGTCCTGATTTTCCTTTAGCGGAATTTTGAATAGCGCATATTGAAATCCTGGCACTAGGCTTGAATAAAATCCGACAACATTTCGCATAAAAAAAATCATTACTGGATTTTCCGCATAAGGAACTCGCTCTGCAAATGGAACAAGCTGAATTTTGCTGTAGAATCCTGAAAAAATTCCGTTTTTGTCAAAAAGAATCGCGCTGTTTGTTCTTTTTCTTTTTTTTCGATCTAATGAAACTCCGCCGCCGATTAAGAATGGAGTTTGCGTGCTGGCTATAAATTCCTTTAGGCTTTCATCTTCTGGAAAATGAGAGTAATAATTTGCTGCTTTTGGGAAATTTTTTGAAAGGACACCTTCGCTCCAAATTACAAGATCTGTTTCTTTTCCTTGCTCCGAAAGCTGCCTTATTCCTTTTTTTGTAAGTTTTTTTGAAATTTCAATTGACTTTTTGTCTCCGCCTTCCCATGGGTCTATGTTTTGCTGTACGATTACTGCGTTTAAAAGTTTTTCAGGCCAGCGTGGAATTGAAATTTGAATTATTCCATAAATTCCGCAGAGAGCAAAAACTGCTAGTGTGAATTTTGCGGCTTGCGCAAGCTGTTTGTTTATATTTTGGGCTTGCGTTTTGTCTAAGAAATATTCACGGCTCATTATTGTTTCCGCGGTGAGTGAAGAAAAAAGCGCGTATATAAAAGTTATTCCCCAAACGCCAGTTATATCGGCAATTTGTGTAAAAATTTTCCATTTGTAGGCCGCCATAAAAAGCGTCCCCCAAGGATAGCCGAGTGCGCCGGTCGATTTTATGTATTCATATAAAACCCAGCAGGCGCAAAACCATAGCATTCTTTTGAAAATTTGATACGGGCAAAGTCCGGCTTGTTCTTGAAGTTTTGCTTTTTTTGAAATTTTGCTTGGAAAGACGTGCATTATGATTCCGCAGAATCCGCCTTGAAATGCAGTTCCCAATGCGCTAGCTCCGAGTGTAAAAGCCGCAAATCCGTGGAAATTCGCCAGCCAATAACTTGAAAGCAAGTGAACGGTAAGTGTCTGCAGAAAAAAAAGCCAGAAAGTCTGTTTGTATGATTTTGATTTGTAGACTGCAATGTACAAGGGCGAAAGGCAAAAGAGCGCGGTCAGCGGAGAACCAAACGGAAGAATTTCATTTGAAATTGAAATAGATTCAGTTGCTCCAGAAAAGATTGCACAAAAAACTTGTAAAAACAGCTGATTCATTGTATTATTTTAATGTCATATATAGAAAAAATCAACACAAACGGGAAGGGAATCATGGAAAAAGTCAGAGAAGCGCACCGCAAAGAATATGGAGTGGAGCCGGACGTTATTGCGGTTGCTCCGGGCAGGTTCCATTTGGCTGGAGAACATACTTGGTTCTTCAAAGATAAAACTTTGTCCATGGCAGTCAATCTTCCTGTTTATGTTTCTGCGTCTTTAAGAGAAGACACTTCATTTAAATTTTATTTTGTTCAGCTTGAAGACGAAAAGCACACAAATCTTTCTTCGCTGAAATTAAAAAAAGAAGACAAATGGGCGAATTCAATAAAATCTATTTTGTATGGATTTTATAGCGGCGGATTTGAATTAAAGGGAATCGACTTTACTATTTATTCTGAAATTCTTCCTTCTGCCGGATTTGGAATAACAACCGCTGTAAAAGTTGCCTCTTGCTGGGCTATACGAGAACTTTGCGGCTTGAAGTGCAGTCAGGATCAGATTCTTCAGGTTATAGAACGGGCGAATAAAAATTTTCTTGGAACAGCAAATCATTCTGCGGACAGTTTTGCTGCGATTTTTTCAAAGGAAAATAATTTAGTTTTGACCGATTATGCGAAAAAATCCTGCGAGCTGGTTCCTTTCAACTTTAAAGAAAAGACAGTTTTGTTGACTGATGCTCTTGTTCCTAGAATTGTAACTTGGAACGAAGACAGCCTTATGCAGCCGGAAAATGTTTTGCTTTTAGGCGAGCTTAAGGAACGAAAGGCAAATGTTTTGGGCGGCTGGCAGTATGAGGAAGACAAGGCTGAAGTCAATGAAGTTCTAAGTGTTGTTTCAGAAGATACAAAGCGCCGGCTTTTATGCGTTATGAATGAGCATAAGTGTGTTCTTGACTGCGTTAATGCCATTCAGAAGTATGATTTTTCTTCTTTTGCGCGCTCTGTCAACCGGAGCCATCAGAATATGCGCGATTACGATATTTCCTGCCCTGAAATCGACTGGATTTTAAAAAGAGTCCATGAACTTGACGAAAATCCCGACGACTTAAGAAATCCTGTAAACTGCGGCCGAATAACAGGAAAAGGCTTTGGACGCGGAATCTATACAATCTTAAGAAACAGCGATGTTGGAAAATACAAGGAAAAACTGGAGGAATACGAAAAAATATTCGGCTTTTCCCCAAAATGCTATTCTGTAAAACCTGCAAATGGAGTCCGCCTTATATGAATATTCTGCTTACTAATGACGATGGAATTAATGCTGAAGGCTTAAATGTTCTTTCTGCGGCTCTTTCAAAAAAGCACAATGTTTTTATAGTTGCTCCAAAATTCAACAAATCTGGGGCTTCAAGCCAGATGAATGTTGCTGTTCCTTTGGAGCTAAAAAAGGTTGATAAAGAAAATTGCCGCCTTTCTTATCATTTGGAAGGTTCTCCTGTGGACTGTGTGCTTTCCGGGCTTAACGGAAGCTATATTTCAGAAAAAATTGATGTTATTGTTTCTGGTATAAATGACGGTCCGAATCTTGGAACTGATATTGTTTATTCTGGAACTTGCGGTGCGGCGCGTCAGGCTTGTCTTGCAGGAATTCCAGGAATCGCTCTTAGCATTGATTCAGATTCAAAAGATGAATCAGACAAAAACGGCTCTTTATATTTTGAAAATCTTGCCGACTTTGCCTGTAAAAATCTTGAAAAGCTTGTTTCTCTCTGCGGAAATCTTACAGTTTTAAATTCGGCGCATAAATATTACAGAAATTTTGTAAACGTAAATGCTCCTGCAATGAAAAATTACAAGGGAGCAAAACTTACCGTTCCTTGCATAAGGCGTTATTGGGAAACTGTGGAGCTTTGCGAATGTGAAAACGGTTGTCTGACTTCAAAATGCGGCGGCGACTATTATGTTCATTCTTACGGTGATGATTCAGCTGATTTCAAAGCCTGCGAGGAAGGTTTTGTTTCAGTCAGCGTTGTTGAAACCGAACCTAGCTATGCTGATATATCTTCTATAAAATTCGATTTTAATTTATAAAAGGCGGAAAAATGGCAGAAGAAAACTATATGAAAGAAGGAATCTCTTTATATAAAAAAGGAAATTATCCTGCTGCTTTGACATATTTTCTTTCACTTCCTGATGATTGCGGAGCGGATTCTGTGGAGCTTGCCTATTATTTGGGGCTTTGCTATTCAAAGTTAAAGCGTTACGATGATGCCTTGCTTTACCTTGAGCAGGTTGTTACGGCTTCTTATGATAAAGACAATAATCCGAATCAGGACAGAGTTTTGCAGTGCCGCTATCTTTTGGCAGTTATTTATTGCCTTAGCGGAAGAAAAAAACTTGCTGATTTTGAATTGAATAAACTTTTGGACACTGGATATAAGCCTGCTTCTGTTTATGCTTCTCTTGCTTACGTTGCATGGGAACAGGGAAAAGTTGATTTAAGCCTTGACTATTATGAAAAAGCGCTTGAAGACGACAGCGAAAATCCCACTGCTTTAAATGGATTGGGCTATGTTCTTGCTTGCGAAGGCGAGGATTTAACAAAAGCGTTAAGCTGCTGCAAAAAAGCACTGGATATTTTGCCGGAAAGCGCGGCATGTCTTGATAGCCTTGGCTGGGTTTATTACAAAATGGGACTTTATTCAGAATCAAAAAAGTTTTTAAATCGCGCTATGAAAGCCGACAGTTCAAATCCTATAATAGTGGAGCACCTTCAGGAAGTTAAGAAGGCGGAAGAATAATGAAAAAAATAATTTTTGTTTTTATAGCTTTTATATTTTCAGCCTTTGCGCAGACAAATCTCCAAGACACAGCTAGCACCGGAAATTTACGTTCTGCAAATTCTGGTTTTGCGGAAGAAGAATTCAGGCGTGGAGTTCAAAGCTATTACAGAGGCTCTTTTAATGAAAGTATTCTTGAATTTGAAAAGGCTCTTTCATATTTGCCTGGCGAACCTTTAGTTCTTGACTGGCTTGGAAAAGCATATTACCGCGCGGGAATAGAAGGAGCTGCGCTTCAGCAATGGAATTATGCCAAGGAAGCTGGTTATGGAGGACTTCTTATTCAGAATAGAATTGAAATTGTAAGTGACAGACGTGTTACCGACTATGACTATGGATTTACCCAGCGTTTTACGGAATCAGGCTCTTATCCAAATGTAAACGGAAGCAATCTCATTTACAGCCAGCCAGTTTCTTCCCTTTCAAATCATGATGGAAGTATCTGGGTTGTTTCCTATGGCACGAACGAGTTGCTTCAGTTTGACGTGAACGGAACTGTGGTAAGACGAAACAAAGGACCGATAAATGGATTTGACCGTCCAATGGATGTAATTCGCTTAAAGAACGGAAACTTGGCAGTTTCAGAAAGCGCGGGAGACAGAATTTCAATTCTTTCTGAAAACGGTTCGTTTATAAAATACTTTGGCGCGCGTGGCAGAGGGCAAGGACAGCTTGTGGGACCTCAGTATCTTGCAGAAGATGACTTTGGAAACATTTATGCCACGGATTTTGGAAATGCCCGTGTTGTTGTTTTTGATGCAGAAGGAAACGGGCTTTTGCATTTCGGTGAAAAAACTGAAGGCTTTGACGGTTTCAAGTCCCCAACTGGAATTGCGGTTTGCGGCGGAAGAATTTTTGTCGCGGACAGCGTGAAAGGCGGAATCTATGAATTTGACAAGGCCGGAAATTTCCTTGGAGTTCTTGTAAATGACGGAACTTTTTCGCGTCCTGAAAGTTTAAAGCAATGGGGCAGCGATTATCTTTTGCTTACAGACAGAAACAAAGTTTATGCGGTTGAGCTTTCTTCCGGGGCTGTTTTTGAAAATGCCATTACAGGAAAAGGAAAAAGCCTGATTACAAGCGCAGTTTCAGACCGGAATGGAAATATAATTGTAACTGATTTTAAGGCAAATGAAATTTATGTAATGTCAAAAATGACAGAACTTGTGGGTGGTTTTTTTGTTCAGTTTGAGCGTGTGATTTCTGATAATTTCCCGGAAGTTATTGTTGAAGTCCGTGTGGAAAATAGAAAGCGTCAGCCTGTTGTTGGCTTAAAACAGCAAAATTTTCTTATAACTGAAGGAAAAAAGCCAGTTGAAGATTTTGTGCTTTTGGGCGAGGCGAATAATAATGACTTTGCAGACATTGCAATTCTCATAGACCGTTCACTTTCAATGAAGAAATACGAAGAACAGCTTTCTGGTGCGGTTCGGGAGCTTGCCGCTTCAATGGACGGAAAAGGGCAAGTGTCGATTATTTCAGCTGGAAAAGTTCCTGTTACAGAATTTTCAGGAAATCCGTCTCAGCTTTCTGATTTTTCAGCAAAGGCTTTGAAGAATTCTTACACAGAAAATCCTGCGCTGGATCTTGCGGTACGACTTTCTGCAAACGGACTTGTCAACGCTGAAAAAAAGCGCGGAATAATTTATCTTTCGGCTGGAGATTCAGAAAATACATTTACGCAGTACGCGCTTTCTGATTTAACAGCTTATCTTAATAACAATGCGATTTCTTTTAGCACAGTTCTTTTGTCTCAAGCTTCTCCGTCGGAAGAAATTTCGTACATAACAAGAAACACAAACGGAACTTCCTACTATATATATCGTCCGGAAGGCTTGGGAACTGTCATAAAAGATATTGTTGACATTCCGTCTGGTTTGTATCAGTTTAGGTACACATCTTCTTTTGCGACCGAATATGGAAGAAAATATTTGCCTGTAGAAATTGAAACTTATCTTCTTAATCGTTCAGGTCGCGACGAAACAGGTTATTTTGCTCCGCTTCAGTAGATAAAAGTCGGGCTTTTCTGACTTTAAGCGAAGGATTTTTTCTTTCCATTTCAAAAAGGGTTTTTTCCAGTTTTGCTTTTTTTGAGTTTCCAAAGTCGAAAAGTTCCGCTTGCGTTGGTTTTTCGCTGGTTTCTATTCCAGAAAGTCCAATGCCCAAAAGCCTGATTCCTTTTCCTTTTTCATATTTTCTATTGAAAATTCTTAGGCAGCGTTCAAGCAAATCATCTGCATTTGAAACTGGAATTTCTGAAGATTCTTGTGCAGTTATAGTGTAAAAATCTTCGTATCTTATTCGGATATTTACGGTTTTTGCCTTGACATTTTCTGTGTGCATTCTCCAGATTAATTGCGCGGAAAGTTCCATGAATGCAGTTTCGATTGCATATTCATTTGCCACATCGAATTCAAAAGTCCGCTCTACGCTTATTGAGTGGCTTTTTGCTTCTTCGCCAAATGTGATTTCTTTTCCGCCGCGGACCGCATTATATAAAAAAGAGCCCATTCCGTTTCCGAAGACAGTAGTCAGCAAAGAAATTGACTTGCCATGAATATCCGCAGGTGAAAATATTCCAGCGTTTTTTAGCCGTTCCCGTGTTTTTTTTCCTATGCCCCAGATTTTCTCTATAGGAAGTGAAAGAATGAATTTTTCTTCTTCGCCTTTTTTTATGAATGTAATTCCGTCCGGCTTTTTATATCCCGATGCGATTTTTGCGACATACATTGTGCTTGCAATTCCGACGCTTACTGTAAGTCCTGTTTGCTCTTTTACCTTTGCCTTTATTTTTTTTGCGATTTCCAAAGGCGGACCGAAAAGTTTTTCAGTTCCAGTAAGATCAATAAATGCTTCGTCAATTGACATTTGAATTACTGACGGCGAAAATTCCTTGAAAATGCTCATTATTTTATGTGAAACTTCCGCATAACGCTTGTGGTTTCCGCGCAGAAAAATTGCGTTCGGGCAAAGCTCAACTGCTTTTGCCAAAGGAAGGGCAGAATGCACACCGTATTTTCTAGCTTCATAAGATGCCGTTGAAACTACAGCTCTTCTGTCTCCTGGAATTCCGCCGACAATTACAGGTTTTCCTTTGTATTCTGGATGATCGTGCTGCTCAACCGAAGCGAAAAACGCATCTAGGTCAACATGAAGAAAAACTTTTTCAAATTTCATTTGCATTTTTTCCTTCGTTTTTGATTTTTTCAGTAAAATGAAAAATTTGTCCATTTGCGTTCATCATAAAGAGCTCAATTTCCGCTTCTAGCTTAAGTTCATTTTCTGACATAAATAAAATTTTCAGTTCGTTTTCCGGGGCGTCGGGAATTTCAATAGAAACCTTGTTTTCCGAAATAAAATTGTAGTCAAAGTTGCATTCATAAAAGGGAAGTTCCTCTTTTGATTCAAAAGTTGCAAGGCATCTTAGTATTTTAAATCCACTTTCTGGAACGATTTGCAGTTTGTTTTCAAAAATATCGAATTTTGCTTTTCTTGACCGCAAAAATTTCGCCGGATGAATTTCTACATTTTCTGTGATTTGCGTTTGTTTTTTTTGATGAGCTGGAAAATTTCCCTGCACAAATTTTGCGGCTGCAAAAAATACTGCGCATATAATTCCCGCTCCTGCAACCGAAACAAGAATTCCTTGTAACAATAAAATTTTTTTGCTTGACTTGAATTCCTTTATGTGCGAAACCAAAATTAGTTTTATCCACTGAAAAATAAAAGGTAAAATGGCAAATGAAAAAATCAGGTTTTCAAAAAAAGTTGTGTCGGTAAGATTTGAAATTTTTCTTTGATTGATGTCAACAAAAACCGATGCCGCAATCCAAAGCAATGGAATTGTCATAAGAAAAATGCACGGAATGATAAAAAAAAGAGACTTCCGTTTTCTAAAAAGAAAAACAATCATATATTCAATGATAAATATGAACATTAAAGACAAATCCAATGCTGAAAAAATAAAGACATTCAGCGCAGTCAAAATAATTCCATGGAATCTGTTTGCGGAAAGCGAAATTCTAAAGTTGAACAAGATTTGCACAAAAACAAGCAGAAACATTGCAAGCAGTGTTGGAAAAATTTTCAGCCCAAAGTAAAGTACTCCGTTTTCTGCTGTGAAAAAAAACAATTTCTGGAACAAAGTTAAAAATGCCGCTGTTATAATTAAATAAGCGGGAATTGAAAACCATGTTCTTGACATGTCTTTTAGAATCGCCTCATTTTTTCCTGTGTATGTAAATGAGTAAAAACATATAAAAAAAAGAACTGAAATTGTAAAAAAAAGATATATTGCTGTTAATTGCGCTTCATTAAGCCAAAGACCGTAAATTCCAAGTGGAATAAAATTGTAATGCTTGTTCCAAGTCTGGCTTCTTGCGGAAATAAGGTTGTCCTGAATATCAGAAAGTATATTTGCGTCCTTTTGCGCATGACCCAAAGGAATTTCTGCTGCAGGAATGTCATTTTTTAGGAAAGCGGAAAGCCTTCTGTTGTTTTTGTAGTATTGCGGCTTGTAGATGTACAGCATGGAAGTTTTTACTCCCATTGGCTTTTGGTTTTGAAGACATGATTTTTTGAGCGTTTGAACAATCCATTGCGGCGAAGTTGTTCCTGCTCCTTCAGTGAAAATGAAAGGAGGCGCGTTTTTTTCATTTCGGATTAAAATTGCGCAGGCTGATTCCGATGAAAAAATACTTTTTGCCAGCTCCTCTGTTGCTGTTTTTGAGGCTTGAACGGAAGGCAAAGGAAATGATTCATTCTCCGCGGTAAATGAAATTATGCAATTGTATGGAAGCTTTTTTTTGTAAGTAGAATCGATAAAATCGGCAATAAATTCCTTTTTTTCTAAGAAAAATTCTTGGCTAAAGACAAAAAATACATCTGTGATTCCACTTTTATTTGTGTCGTCTTCCTTGCTGTTTTTGTCAGCAGGAATTTCAACGAGAATATTTTTAGGAAAAATTCCAGCGTTTTGCGGAGCAATGTCTTGGATTCCAAATGAAATCTTGCTTTGTGTTAAAAAATCTTCTATTTTTTGTGTTGTGTAAATATTTAAGTTTGTTTCGATGTTTTCCTGCGAAAAAAGATTCTGCGTAAAAGTTGCTGCAAAAAAAAAGAGAAAACACATTGCTTTCAGCAGAAAATTTTTTCCCATAGACAAAGTTTACTTGAATTTTTAATTTTCTACAATATAATATATCTAATATGTCAAGGGCAAACGCATTATAAATAATTTAAGTAAAGTTTGCGCTAAGAAACGGTTCGTGAGGGCAAGAACACTCTGATTGTTGCGACCGCGTGAGCGGGCAATTCTATAGCTACTTTGCAATAATCAGCTATTGCGCGATTTTGAAACAGGAAAACGTGACCGGGAGCCAGTTTTATGCTGAATACATTTATAATATGTTTGCTCTGTATAATATGTTTGCAAGTTAGGCAGCAATGTTGTATACTGTAAGCATTGTTAAAGTCATGTAAAGCAAAGGAGCTTTATCAAACGAATGTGTGCTGAAAAGAAAAAATTTATTTTGGATTTGCCTTTGAAAATTATTCTTACGGAAGAAGGTACATCGCATTTTTTAAGTCATAAAAAGCAGCTGCTCAATCTAAAACTCGCAGACAACCGTTCGGCTCATGGTGTAAGCATGACATCTTTTTCGCCTGGCTCTCTGCAGGACATGATTCTTTTGGGCTATATTTCCAAGATGGAAATTTCCATGCCGGAATTTGTTTCACATCGCCAAGATGTTATGGATTTGTCCAAGCTAATTGTTTTTTCAATTTTGTACAAGCAGTTTGACAGTGAAATTTATTCGGCGATTATAAAATGTGAATGCATAAGACATCATAACAGGCAAAATCCTTCATCGCTTATTGATGAAAAAACTGTGATTCCGGAAAAACAGCTTAGAATGACTCTTTCAATGAAAGATTCTACAATTCAGGCTGCAAAAAAGACAATTCTTGAGCCGGTTTGGAAAAGCATAATGTCCAATTCAGAGTATAGCCCTGAAGAAAAAAATGTTTATCTTCTTATGACTGAAAAATTTTTGAACAGGCTCACTTTGATGAACTGGTACATAATTGTGAAATTTTATAAAACTGACGGTTTTAATGAAATGCTTTCAATTTTGCGCCAGCAGCTCGCTTCGTACATGACAAAATCAAAAGTTGCGGAGTATATTTCGGTAATGGTCATGGAACTTGCCTTGAACAGCGAAAACAACAATGTAAAAAAGGCTGCAAAATATCTTTATCAGGGAATTGATAATTCCGATACGCTCATATTTGACCCGAAAATCCGCTCGGAAATCGTAAAAGAACTTCAGCGCAAGCACGAGCTTGTTTTTCTTTCCTGGACTTTGGGCGGTGGCTCTATGTCAATTGGAAAACAGGGACTTTTGCAAATTACATTGTACAATAAAGACGATGAATTTCAGGAAGTAAAAGAAAACATCGAAAGCAAAATGTCCGCTAACCTTAACAAAAAATCGCTGATTGACTTTTACCGCCAGATGCCGGATGGTCAGGAAGGAACGGACTTGGGACTTTACTATTTGTCTTATCTGGAAGATGCCTGTAAAAAAGTCAATATTAAATTTGAATCAATTGTAAATCAGTCTTCATCCAGCGATCTTACCGTTATAAACTTGAAATTCAATTTTTAAGTTATGCGGAAAACTTCTCTGTTTGTTTTTATTTTTTCAGTTCTCTTTTTTTCGTGCTCACAAGACAGCGCGCAAATTGCTTCTGCGGAATCTTCTGTGATTTTTGATTATAGTCAAAATCCGCCTGATATGCGCCTTTCTGTTTTTGTAAATTCTGAAAGCGATGTTAGGCTTGCCTCGAAAATTAAAATCGTGAATAAAAATTCCGGGCTTGAATGGAACTGCGATGAGCTTGTAAAGTTTGAAGATAAAAACAAAAATTCATGGACAGGCTGCGCGAATATAGTCGCCGCTTTTGGAATGAAAATTCCTGCTGGAGAATATGTCTTGACTTATTTTGACATGGCTGGCGATGAAGATGAAATTTTATTTTCCATCGATTATCCTGAAAATGTTTTGACATTAAAGAGTGAAGATTTTCCAGACGGATTTGATTATTCAGAAAAAAAATCCGCCATTTATACAAAAGATGGAGTTTTGCTTTATTATGGAGAAGAAAAAAAAGAATGGGAAAATAGAAATACCGTTCTTGTTGACTATAAAGATGCGGGGTTCATTAGAACCTGCTATACTTTAAAAAATGACTCTGTAATTTGCCTTATGCCTCCAGAAAACTTGGAGCAGCAATAAAATATAAAACAGCGAGGAAACTGATGCCTAGTAACGACGCCGATGGGAATATTCCCACTGACAATTTAGAAGACCACAGTATTTTTAGACGCCCGGTGCGCACTTATGTGATCCGCGCTGGACGCATGACCGAAAATGAGAAGCGCAGCTATGAAGAACTTCATCATGTTTGGTGCATTCCTTTTGAGCATAGAACGCTTAATTTTACAGATATTTTTAACAACACAAATCCTGTTACAATGGAAATTGGATTTGGAATGGGACACGCTACTGCTCAGATTGCGCAGGACAATCCGAACATGAATTATATAGGAAGCGAAGTCCATGTTCCTGGAGTTGGTCGTCTTCTTGGTGAAATAAAAAAAAGACAGCTGAAAAATCTTTATTTGATTGAATATGATGCGCTTGAAATCCTTGAAACTATGATTCCTGACAATTCTCTTGCAGGCTTTCATATTTTCTTTCCTGACCCTTGGCCGAAGAAAAAACACCACAAACGCCGTTTGCTTCAGCGTCCGCGCACAGATCTGCTTGTTTCAAAATTGTCTCCCGGCGGATATATTTATTTTGCAACTGACTGGGAAGAATATGCTTTAAGCGCAGTTGAAGAACTTTCCTGCACAGAAGGTATTCATAATAAATATGAAAAATTCGCGCCTCATCAGGAATGGCGGCCAAGGACAAAATTTGAGCAGAAAGGGCTTGATGCCGGGCGTGAAATTTTCGAGCTTGTTTTTGTAAAAGATGAGGAATAGCCCGATGGAGCTTTTTGATGTTGAGGAATGCAAAAAGGCAAACGACGAAGCCTTAAAAAAATCCTCTGTAAAAAGAATTTCTGAGCTTGAAAAACTTATAGAAAAATACCAGGCTTCGTATTATAACGGCGAGGCTGAAATCTCTGATGCGGAATTTGACAAGCTTTGGGACGAATTAAAATCGCTGGACAGCGCAAATCCTATTCTCCATAAAGTTGGCGCAGATTCCGGGAATTTTCAAAAATCTCCTCATGTAATGCCGATGGGCAGCCAGGAAAAAGCCGCGACTCCAGAAGAATTTCTTGACTGGGCGAAAAAGCACGACTATTCAGAATATCTTGTTGAATATAAGCTTGACGGAGCCTCCCTTGAACTTCAGTATTCAGATGGAATTTTCTTGCGTGCCGTTACAAGAGGAGACGGAACTGTAGGGGACGTCATTACAGCAAATGCAAAAAAAATGCAGGGTGTTGTTCAGGAATTAAAAGAAAAGTTTACAGGCGGAATCCGAGGCGAAGTCATAATGACTCATCAGGTTCACGAGAAATTTTTTTCTGACAAAGCTAACTGCCGCAATGCCGCTAACGGACTTATGAAACGAAAAGACGGTGAGGGCAGCGAGAATCTTACATTGATAACTTACGATGTCTGGGCTTCCGAAGGTAAACAGCCGTTCAATGATGAAGAAGGCAAACTTGATTTTTTGCAAAGAAACGGATTTAATGTTGTTCCACTTAAAATTTGCAAAAGCACGCAGGAAGTTATAGATTACCGTTCTTCTGTCATGGAGCTTAGAAAAAATCTTGACTATGACATTGACGGACTTGTTGTAAAAGAGCGTGCTGTGGATCACGAAGATGCTTTGCGCGACAGGCCTGACCGCCAGATTGCCTTTAAATTCAGCCTTGAAGAAGCTGTTTCCATTGTAAGAAATATTGAATGGAATGAAACCGGCGCAACTTATACTCCAGTCGCAGTTTTTGATCCTGTTGACTTGAACGGAACGACTGTAAAAAGAGCGAGTCTTGTAAATCCGAACCTTATACGCGCATTAAATGTAAAAATCGGAAGCCACGTTGTTGTTGTAAAGCGCGGTGAAATAATTCCAAAAATCGTGAGCGTGCTTCCAGAGCAAGAAAATCTTCCGTCTGTAAAGATTCCTGAAAAATGCGCTTGCTGCGGAACTTCTCTTATTGACGAAGGAACAAGGCTTTTTTGTCCGAATAAAAACTGTGAAAAGCGAATTCTCCATCAGCTTTTAAAGTGGATAAATGTGATTGACATCCGCGACTTGGGAGAAACTTTAATCACCAGTCTTTTTGAAACAAAAAAAGTCCGGTCAATTTCAGATTTGTATTCTTTGACTGCCAGTGATTTAGTTCCGTACTTTTTGAATTCGGAAAGCATGGAAAAAGAAAAAAAATCGCTTGGCGCGGAAAAGGTTTTTGCTTCGATCCAGTCAAGAAGAAAAATTCCACTTGCAAAATTTATTGCCGGCTTTGACATTGAAGGAATAGGTGAAACTGTTGTTGAAACTTTGATTGCAGGCGGCTTCAATACTTTGCAGAAAATTTTCGATGCGAAAGAAGAAGAAATTGCAGGCGTCTATCGTTTTGCAGAAACTTTGGCGCATACTCTTGTTGAAGGAATTCAAGAAAACCGTGAAGAAATGCAAAGCCTTGTCTCAAGCGGAACAATTTCTGTTATTGAAGGAGCCGCACAGGGAAAACTTGCAGGCAAGTCGTTTTGTTTTACAGGCGAGCTTGTTTCCATGAAGCGGCAGGATGCTCAGAATCTTGTAAAACAGAATGGCGGAGCCGTGAAGTCTTCTGTTGTAAAAGGCTTGAGTTTTCTTGTTACAAACGACACTTCTTCCGGCTCTTCAAAAAACAAAAAAGCAATGGAGCTTGGAATTCCTGTCATAGATGAAAAAGAATTCCTTGCTCTAATTAAAGATTAGTTTTTTCCAGAGAATGCAAAGTCCCCGGTAAAAAAGTCAGGATTAACAGCTTCCATGTTCAGCCGCATTTCCCAGTGAAGATGCGGACCTGTCGCAAGCCCGGTTGAACCGCTAAATCCTATTACTTGTCCGGCTTTTACAGTGTCGCCTTCTTTTACTTTTAGCTGGCTCATGTGGTAGTAAAGGCTATAAAGTCCAGGCAAATGTTCTATAACAACACTCCAGCCTGTTGTAACGCGGGTTTCTGCAAGAACAACCTTTCCTTCCGCGCAAGCAGAAACTTCCGAGCCCTCAGGAATTCCAAAGTCAATTCCGTAGTGCAGTCCTGTCGTTGATTTTCCATTTGTGTATTTGTATTCCCTGCGGTCTGCAAAAAAAGCTGTCCGTCTTGTTGCGTTTGTAGGAAGCAAAAACGGTGTTGTCTGGTAAACTGCGGAAGGATTTGCGGTTTCAAGAATTCCATTGAGCTTTTTTATCTGCTCCATTCTTTTTAAGCTTGAGTCTGCTTTTATATTTGAATTCGACTCGTCAAGATCAATCACTTCTGAAACAAATTCTTTTTTCTCCAGAGTAAAAGGCAGCTCGAATTCCATTTTTTTTGCGCCGTCAGTGCTGTAGATAATTTTCAAAAAGCATTTTGTGTCTTCCGTCCACCAAGTTGAAAGCGGAATGCCTGCAAGAAATGTCCTGCTGCTTTTTGTGTTTTTTGAAACTGTGAAAAAAGTGCTTTCCCTGCTTAGTTTGCCTTCCGCAAAAAACTGCAAGAAAGCATTTGCATTTGAAAACTCAAGCTTTGAAGATTTTCCTTTTTTTGTCGACTGAGAAAAGGTCATTTTTACAAAAACCGCATCGCCCGGAAAAGCCTTGTCGTTGTATTCCGCGGAAATGCAATAATCATCTCCTGTAAAAAAAGCTTCCCTTGCAAAAATAAAAGCCGACATAAAAATCAACGCTGAAGCTAAAATCTTTTTTTTCATTTTTTACTCCCAAAATATTTTTAATTTTTTTACTGAACTGATTTTTCTATTCCTAAAAGCATAAGCTGAAGCGTTTCTGCTCCGTTAAAAACATTCCTCTCGATGTTGAAAATTATATTAATTTTGTCTCCCACATCAAAGTCCCTGTGAAGCCGTTCTCCTTCGTTCCAGAAGATGCAGGGCCATTTGTTTTTTCCGCAGTCAACAGTGATTTTCAGATGCTGCTTTTCTGCCTTGCCCATTACAAGTCCGGAAACTATAGGCAGATTTTTTGCTAAGAAAACAAGCTTGGGATTTTCGTTTCCAGTCGGCTCGAATCTATCTATTATTTTTTTCAAATCCGGTGTCATGTAGGACGGCGGAAGCTCTGCGTCAATTTGAATCTCGTCATTTTTGTCAGAAAGATTTATTGTGCCTGAAAGCTCTTTTGTACGCCTTTTAAATTCCTCGAACTTTTCCTTTTCAAAACTGAATCCTGCGGCAAAGTTGTGTCCGCCGTAGCTTACAAACAAATCTTTCAGCTGATCAAGAAAAGCAGTTACGTCATATCCGCGGCAGCTTCTCATTGAGCCTACAACAAGGTTTCCCACGTAAGTCATCGCCATTGCAGGAACTCCAAGAGAAGAAACCAAGCGGCCTGCAAGAATTCCTGAAACACCTTTGTTTATTTTTTCATCAATTACAAAGCTTAGTTTTCCGTTGAAGTCATTCACGGAATTTCTTGCCTGTGTTCCGGCAATCGCTTCTGCTTCCTGAGTAAAGGCTTTTCTTTTTGTGTTAAGCTCGATTATTTTTTTTGCAAGCTGCTCACGGTATGAATCGTCTTTTGCTGTAAAAAGCTCAATGGCAATTCCTGCCTGGCCAAGTCTGCCTGCGGCATTTAAATTTGGAATCAGCGTCCAGCAAATGTCAGTTGAAGTAATGCGCTTTCCAAGAAGACCAAGGTTTGACATAAGCTCCTTTAGTCCCGGATGGACATTGTTTTCATTTATTGAATTTATTCCGCTGCGCACAAAAAGCCTGTTTTCATTTCTCATCGGCATTATGTCCGCCAAAGCCGCCAAAGCCACAAGCTGCAAGTCGTGCTTTTCTTTTTCTGAATCAGATGGAAAGTTTTTCTTTAAATCCTGCTGGACATAAGTTACAAATATATTGTAGAATCCGCCGATTTCTGTAGGAGCGTGGTCGCCGTACTTTGCGATTTTTGACATTTCCTTTACTATGGAAAGCGGAAGATTTTTTAGTGAAGGGTAAAGTTTTGCGGCTTCTGTTCTTATGTCCGCAATGTTAAACTGCGCGCTGTTTCCGAATGTTAGGTTTAATAAGCGTTCAACGTTGGCTTTGTCCCAGCAAAGAATTATCTGACCTGACAAGTACTGTGGAATCTTCGTGTCGTAAATTGATTTTTCGCCCGGCAAAATATGATCAACAAGCCTTGAGACTGGAACTAGATTTCTAAGCTTTATGCATTCAATTGCAATCTGCCCGTTCTCTTCTTCATGCGCATTGAGCAAAGCCTCGTCTGCCTTGTACCATTTGCTCTTGCTGAATCTTAACGCCGAAACAACTTTGTACACGACCGCGCAGCCTGAAATCTCTTCAAACGGATAGCCTGAGTCTGAAAGCTTCGCATTTAAAATAATCGCAGGAGAGGGAATGTTTTCTTTTGGATTGTGATGATCCAATACAATTACATCGATTCCAAGATCCGCCGCGTGCTCAATTTCCGCATTGTTTGAAATTCCGCAGTCAACCGTGATAATAAGCGATCCGTTCTGCTTTGCAAAATCATCTACAGCCTGAATCGAAAGTCCGTAGGCGTCATCTCCTTCAGGAACCCTGTACTGAACATCGATTCCCAATGAGCAAAGCTCGTCGTAAAGAACAGTTGTCGCCGTTACTCCGTCAACATCCTTGTCGCCGAAAATCAAAACCTTTTCATGCTCTTCCTTCGGACTGTCTTTTTCTGGAACTGCGGCAAGAATTCTATCAACTGCATCTTCCATTGAGTTGAACAGAAATGGATTATGCTGAAACCTTAAGTCATCTTCCATAAAATAAAGAATGTCTTTTCCGCTGGTGATTCCGCGCCGTGCGAAAATACTTGCTGTAAGGCTGTCCAGTGAAAACTTGTTTTTTAGCTTTTCAACTTCTTCCTTTGAAATTGCTTTTTTTACCCACTTTGATGATGACACTATTTTATTTCCTTTAAAACCAATTTCTTTTCTTCTGGCTTTTCTTCGCAAAAATCCAAGGCCGCCTCAAGCTGCTGTTTTCCGCTTTCAAGAGCGTCCGGGCTTTTTCCGTAGACTTCAAGAAGCTTTTCACCTTTCTTTACAAAGTCGCCCTGCCGCCTGCAAAAGATTATTCCAGAGTCCGCGTCCACTTTGTCTGACGACTTGTTTCTGCCCACGCCAAGATTTATGCAGGCGATTCCTGTCTTGTACGCGTCAACTGTTAAAAATCCGTCTTGCTTTGCGAAGAGTTCCGACTTGAACTTGGAGCGGCGTTTTCCCTGTTCGCCTAGAAGCTTGTCTGGATTTCCGCCCTGAGCCTTTACGTTTTCAAGGAATTTGCTTAATGCCTTTCCGCTTTTTACAGCTTCCTTGCACTTGGCTATTCCGTCTTCTGTGTCTTTTGCCATTCCGCCGAAGACAGCCATTCTTGAGGCAAGCGCGTAAGTAAGCTCCATTACGTCGGCAGGGCCTTTTCCTTGCAGGCACTCAAGAGTTTCTTCTATTTCAAGATAGTTTCCCACTTTGAATCCAAGGGGAGAGTCCATTCTGGTTAGAAGCGCGCATGAGCTTTTTCCCATTGCCTGGGCTGTCTTTACAAGGAATGACGCAAGCTGCCCTGCATCCGACTCGCTTTTCATAAACGCGCCTTTTCCGCATTTTACATCAAAAACAAGGGCATCGCTTCCTTCCGCGACTTTTTTTGAAAGAATGCTTGCCGTAATAAGCGGAACACTTTCAACAGTTCCTGTAACATCCCGAAGAGCGTACATTTTCTTGTCAGCCGGAACAATCTTTTCTGTCTGTCCCATCATGGCAAAGCCTGTTTTTTCAATAATCGAAGCGAACTGCTCCTCGTTAAGATTTACGTTGTAGTCTTCTATTGACTCAAGCTTGTCTAAAGTTCCGCCTGTGTGTCCAAGGCCTCTGCCGCTCATCATGGGGATTTTTACGCCAAGAGACGCCACTATAGGAGCAAGCGGTAGGCTGATTTTGTCTCCCACGCCGCCAGTGGAATGCTTGTCCACAAAAGGCCCTTTAAGCCCCTTGAGTTTTTCAAGGTCGATTGTGTCGCCGGACCTGAGCATGCAGCCTGTTAAAATTCCTGTCTCCCCGAATGTCATTCCGCTGAAATAAACGGCCATAAGAAAAGCCGACATCTGGTAATCAGGAATTGAACCGTCAACATAGCCGTTTACAAGAAATTCTATTTCCTCTTGCGAAAGCTCCTGTCCTTTTTGGTTTCCAGTTCCACGCTTTTTAATGATTATGTCCGCCGCACGCATTTTGACCTCCGCTGTTAAGTGTTGTTTGCAGATATTATTATATCCAAAAAAGAAAAAAAAGTCATTTGCCCTGCCTCTGCACAACTACTTGGGCGTCTATGAAATTAAGTTAAAATTAAAGTAAAATTAAGTTAAAAACAAAATGAAATCAAGTTAAAATTAAAACGAAATTAACTTAAAATCGAAATAAAATAAAGTTAAAATCAAAATGAAATTAAGTTGATTTTAGGATTGTTTTAACTTGATTTCTGAGTATTTTTAACTTAATATTATATTGTAATAAAATTAATTTCACGATTTCACAAGCAGTGGAGAATGTCATTGCAGGCAGTATGTAAGAGAGTGGAGGCACTATGATCAGCGTAAAGACAGTAGCTAACAACACAGGACACGGCAAGACCGGGTTCTGCTTTCTAAGCACATCGGACACAGACGCAGGAATTGAGGAAATCGTAAAGGAAATGGTCAGGTATAATTCCACTCTTACCGAGGCGGACACCCGCGCGGCTCTTTCTGTTCTGGATGCGGTTGTGGAGCGGCTTCTTCAGGAAGGGTGCAAGGTGCGGCTTCCCTGGGTGGACTTGCAGCTTGCGGCTCACGGAACTGCCGAATCCATTTCAGAGAAGTTTTATAATAATAGGGGCGACAACAGGTTTGTCCTCAAGGCTTTGGTCAACAAGAAATTCGAGGCTAAGGCGGTGGAAAAAGTGTTCTACAAGACAAAGTCGTCCGTGGCGGAAATGGATCCTTCGATTTTCCAGGTCTTTTCAATCACTAAGGATGCTTCTTATTCTGGTGAGCGCGTTGTAAAGGCTGGAATGTGCTTTAGAATCTACGGAAAGAACCTTGGCTTTGACTTTGAGGATGAAAAGCAGGGCGTGTTCCTTGCATTGAAAGGCGACAGGAAAAAAGCCGTCAGAATCACAAGCTTTATAAGGCGCACTCAAAGGACAATCGACGCAATCCTGCCGCAGAACATGGAAAAAGGTGTCTATACGGTTTCGTTTGTAAAGAAAAACGGCGAAGGCTCATATCCAGTTGCAAACACAACTGATGAAATAGAAGTGATTGAGTAACTAGGCTGAATGACTTGTTGCCTTGTCATTGCCGCGTTTGACATGGCAATCTATGTACATGGATTCCTGAATTCGCACTGGGAATGACAGTTTGCGCTACAGTATTCCGATTCCGCTTTTTAAGGTTTCAAGCTGCATTCCGCAGGCCTTTTCTATCATGCTGTACAAAAGACGCTTCATGTTGTATACGGATTCCGAGGGAACAAGCAGTTTTCTTACTTGTCCGGGCGGAAGCTCGTTTATTGCGGTAAGGTAGGTGAGCGAGTCAAGGTCGATTCTAAAGTTCCCTTGTGTTCTGTTTTCCGGGGCGAAAGAAATGCAGTCGGCGCAGACAAATCCGTTTTGCCTTTCTATATAAGAGGCGTTATGCTCATGGCTTAAAAGTGAAGAGCCGCAGCCGCAGCAGGTTCTTGGTTCAGGCTGAAGCCCCAAAAGTCCAAGGTATCTCCAGACAAAGCGCAGAATTCCAAGCCGGGCTTCGTTTTCATCCACGCTGTCTATTCCGTCAAGAAAGGCGCACAGAAGGACAAAGGCTTTTTCCGTTTCTCCGGCGCACTTTGTCTTTAGCACAAGCTCGCAGGCAAATGATGCCGCCCAGGATTTTAAAAGGCTTGTCCTGAACGAAAGGTGGCAGTTTTGCGCGTCAAAGTCGGTTATTTTTATTGAATTGCGGGATTCGTCGCTGTATATATAGAGAATTCCTGAATAAAACGGCTGGACAAGGGATTTTAGGCGGCTTTTAGGTCCTCCGTAGAGCATTGCGTTGAAAATTCCGTTTTCCGCAGAAATTACTTTTACAAGCCTGTTGTTTTCCCCGGATTCTTTTAGTGAAAGGATTACAGATTTCATTCTCTTGTTCCGCTCTGCCATGCGCCTATAATATCAGCGCGGGAAATGCTTGGCAAGACTTGTGAAAATGCGACGGATTTTCTGCAAAATCAGGGCAAATGCATTATAGCCTACTTCAACTTCTACAACACGGCGAGGTTTCATCAGTCGCTGGATTACAATGTACCTGATGAAATACATGATCCAGAGCATTATTTTTGTAAACAGGTTTTTGCAACTAATATCATAAAAAAAAGCAGGATAGCATTGACTATTCAAATTTTCGACCTTTATTTGATGAGTTAAGTCTGTATTTATAATATTCTCAGGCTAAATTATGCCACATCCCGAGCATTCATATTGATATTCCGTACAACATCAAAAATCCTGTTCTGAGCTTCTTTTCCAAAGAGTGTGAAGAACTTCGGACAGTCGAATGGGGCACGGCCTTTCATGAGGGCATCCATATTAATTTCGCCTTGTTCAACTATGATGTTAATTAGGCGTTGAACAAATTCAATCTGCATGCTGTTCATGCAGGGCAAACGCATGTAAAAACACTTTCTGATAAAATTACAGAAAGTGTGAAATTTTAAAGGAGCCTTAAAACCGTTTGGCGGAACTGGCGGTTTTCCCGAAACCAGATCGTGCGCTTGCTTAAACTGTCCTGTTTTTTATTCTCCGGTTTTTCTGCTTGGCGTAAGATATTTAATGCAAGCCGGCGCATAACTGTCATGTTTTCCGGACTATGATCCTTTCGGTGCCTTTTGTAGTCCTCATTGAAAGTCATATCAAGACACCAGTGAAGGCGGTTTTCAATTCCCCAGTGTAGTCGAATTGATTTTTTCACAAGTTCAATGTTATCAAGTGAAGTTAGAAAAAACCTGATGTCTGTGGAAGTTTTTCCATTTACAGTCCGTTCTTCCCGTGCCATGGCAACAGCCTTAAGTCCCGGCCACTCATCTTTATTCTCCAGCCACGACAGGTTCGTGCAGAGGTAATACTGCCTGTTTTCAATTCGTCCATGGTCAGGATTACATTCCTTTTCGCTTTTTATAACTCCGTATTTTGCAAGCTCCTTTTCATCCATAGAGAAAAAGTCTTTTACGGCTTCGTGTGTCGTGCTTTGATTTCCTTTCAAAGAAAGAACATAGTCTGCTTTTTTTTCCTTAATTTTCTCGCAGATTTTTTTCTGGCAGCCCATTGCATCGATTGTGATTATCATTCCCCTTATATCAATCAGTTCCAGAAGCTCAGGAATTGCAGTGATTTCATTTGACTTTTCATCTGTCTTTACCTGCCCAAGAATGAGGGACAGTTCATCTGCCCATGCACTTACAATGTGAATTCCCTTTGCTCCCGTGACCTTGTTTGAGCCGCACATCGTCTTTCCGTCGATGGCAACAATTGTTCTGTCCGGTTCAATTTTTACTTTCTCGTAAATTCCATGAGCCCACTTTATAAAAACTTTCTCGATTTTATCTGCGTTCACATTTCTGAAAACCCGGAGAATTGTGTCGGCACTTGGCGGACCGAACTCAAACTTCACCAGCCCCTTGATGGACTCTTCCGCTTCCTCCGCCCATTCAGCTATGTGCTCAATGTCCTTGATGCCGCTTAGCAGCCCGAACAAAACCAGCAGGAAAATATCAGCCAGTTCAAACTTCCTGCACCTTTTTACTCTAAAATCGTCTATTTCTTCCAGACTTTCTCTTAAAAGCATAATTCCACCCAAGGGGAAGTTCACCATTTTGTGCATTTTTTAAATAGTAGTTTAGAGATTTAAAACAAAAAATTTTTACATGCGTTTGCCCTGATAAGATGGTAATTATATTCGAAGTTGACACTTTTACTGCTCTTTAAGTTTTTCAATAAACCTTGTCAGTTTTACACTTGCTGCAGATTTCGTAATTCCATATTTCTGGCCAATATCCTGCTGAGTAGGAAGTATGAAGTTGATGTTATTGAAAAAAGAGTCAATCATATCTTTACAGACAAATTGAGGCAGTTTCAGAGTCTCAATTACAGTTTCTGATACTGTATTTTTCTTAAAATCCGTAAGAAGTTCTCTTGTTAGTAATTCTGAAAGAATTGGCCGTGCGTCTTCCTTTTGTTTTAACCATAGAGCATCTATCGCTTTGAATTGTTCTTGCAACTGTTCAATAGAATTTTGTATTTCTGCAGTATCGCTTGATTTTGAAGAATCGAGATATTTATCAACAACACAATATTCTTCATCATTTTTAGATTGCATAAAAAGTGAAACAGACTGTTTAGGAAATAAATACTCTTCCAAATCTTTATGGTCAAAACCTAGATAGGAAACTGCATATTCTATAAACTCATTTTTATCTTCATTCCTAAAAGTAATGAATTGTTTATATGCTTTATTGATAGTTTTTCTTTTTCTGTCTTCCGTGTCCGAGATATGCATTCCCGATTTCAATTCAAATGACTCTGTGTCAACATTTCCTTTTAATACCTTTATAATAGAAGAATATGTTAATTTACAGAAATCTTCTGAGGCTTTATTAGAGTAATTATTTAGACAGTACACAACTTTCTTTACAATGAGATCAGACTGTTCTTTCATTTCATCAGAAATAGATTTTGTTTTTTGGATAATACGCCAGAACTGGATGACTATTTTATCTTTTGTCTGTTCTATCAAAGAATCATTATTATCTTGAGAAAGAGCTTCTTTGTATGTCTCAAATAATTTTGCAGCTTTTGCAAAATCATTATCCAGATGATTTATATCCATAATATATTTTTAGTCCTTTAATAAAGCTTCAACAGATGCAATTGCTTTTTCACCATTTGTACATTCAATTGTGTTTGTAAAACTATTCAACATATACAAAGGTGTATAATCACAGATTAATTGTGTTCCTTCTACGAGGATATTGTTCTTAAATTCAGCTTTCATATAAATTACATTACCAATTGAGCAATCAAAGAATTTTTCTCCAAATTGCATAGCTGTAAAAATTAATAATGGTAATGATTTGGGGCCGAAAGTAATATCTGCAGAAACTTCAATATCGGGTTCGAGGTTTTTAATTAATTTTAAATAGATTTCATTTAAGCCCTTTTTAGAAACTAGAAAATCTGAAGGGATGATTTCATATGTTATTTTTGCTCCAATTGAATTGCTGGTGTTAATTTCATTAAGTTCATCCATAAATAGTTGAGCATTCTTTGTTCCAGCTTTATCTCCTGCTCTTGTTTCAAGTAAAACTACTTTGATTTCATCATCTTTTTTCATTGTTCTTGCAAGAACAGAATTGATTGCATAATAAAGTTCTCCAGGATATTCAATGAAAGAATTCCCATCTACAGGGTAGTGCCTTTTTAGCATATCATCTGCCAGCATCAATGTTACAAAAACAATCTTTTTCATATTTCAAGCTCCTTAAGCAGCGTAATAGTCTACGTATTTTCTGTTTTTATAGGATTCATAAGCTGGATCCATGTTATAGGCATTTCTTAACGAATGCTTCTTGGCATATTTCTTAGATTCTTCTGAAACCCAATCTTCAACAAATATGTTATCAGCAATTTCAGCCATATACATTCTTTGTTCCTGAACTGTTTCACAGGTGTAATAATGAATCTTATGATTCAGTTCTCTTCCTGCTTCAAAAATAATGCTATTTATTTCTGTTACCGAAAGAATAGCATCCTTCTGATCATGTTTTACTCTAGGGCGTTCACGCGCCAGGCGGGCAGCTTCTTTGCCATTATTAGCTTTAAAGAATAAAGTACCTTTGTAGTAATTATTATTTCCAACATGTCCACATTTTGCAGTTACCATAAAGTATTTCATAATCAAATCTCCTTTTATCTTTCGTTCTTGATATAAAGAAGATGGTGATTCTTGCAAAAGTTGACAAAATTAATAAAAAAAATTATGTCGCAATTGCTCCATGTAAATAAGAAACAAATTCCGTAACTGGAACTACATTTCCATCAAACAGTTCCGTAAAGTCCATAGATTTAAATGGGTCATCTTTAATAAGATTCTTAACTTCAATATCACCATTCTGAAGAACAAATGTTACAATCTGATGCAAGAATTCTTCCTGTGCAGGATTAAAGTTGTACTTTGAAAGATATTCGCTCAAGAGTTTTGTTACCGCTTCTGGATTCATTCCAACAATTCGGCGGACAAAAACTCCAAAAGACGCTCCTTCTGAAATAGCATCATAATCTGCTTGTGTACCAAGTTCTTCACAAAGAATATGCTGCAAATCCTGAATGTCTTTTTCATTCAATGGCTCAATATTCTTGATTTTGTTTACGGCTTCACAATCTGTTGTTTCTGCCAGATAATCAATTACTCTCTGCTTATAGTTCTTAAACTGAGGATTAATATGTTTTCCGTCTTTTTCTATCACTTCATCTTTGAAATTCGTTTCTACAGCTTTCTTTTTAGGACCATCAAGATACTTAATCAAATCTCTAACCTCAGAACGAACCAGTTCCAGTTTAGAAACAGTAACTTCTGCCCAAAATTCTGTTGAAAGGAAAGTTTTTAGAATTTCAGACTTGGCTTTGATTTCAGGTATAGTCTGCATATCAAGCAGTTGGGAAATAATTGTAGTAACTTTCTGAAGAGGTTTACTATAATCTTCTTCTCCCACCAAATGAGAAAGTTCAATATTAAACATCCAGACATCAAATACTTTTGCGCTGGATTCCCCACCAATCGGGTCAATCAGAGGAGTTATAACTTTTTTGATTTCTGCAAGCATCAATGGCGTAACATAATCCCATGTCTTGCTGTCGGAATATTTATCAACTTCTTTTAAGTTATAGCGGACATTGATGTGGTTTTTATCAAGATTCTGAATCAGAGAAATAAGCTCACCTTTCCATTTCTGATAGAACTTAACGTGCTCTTCATTTTCTTGATGTTCACGTTTCTGAAGTTCATAAACCATATCCAGTTTAAGTTCAAAGATTTTCTGAGAAAGATTCAGGCCTCCACCAGTAATCTTGCCCTTGGGATTTATGTCAAAGAAATCAAAATTGTCGCAGAAGTCAAATATGTAGAATCCCTGTTTTTCTGGATAAGGCTGGAGTTCTGCATTTGTAATACCTTCTTTTCCTTTTCCAAAGAATTCTTTTGAAGGGCTGAATACATTAAAATCCTTGCAGACACGAGTTCCACGACCAATCATCTGCCAGAACTTAATTACAGAATATACTCTCTTAAAAAAAACAAGATTCAAAACCTCAGGAACATCAATTCCTGTATCAAGCATATCTACTGAAACAGCAATTATTGGTTCTTTTTCTGGCATCTTAAAATCATCAATAATTGTTCCGGCCTTACTTACACTGTAATCTACAAGCTGGCAGTAATCATCTCCTTTGTCTGGATATACGTCCTTAAAAGTTTTTACGATTTTTTCTGCATGATCATGGTCTACAGCAAAGATAATAGACTTTCCAAGTCTTTCGCCATTATCTACACGGAGCCCTTCATTCATTAATGTTTCAAGAACAAGTTTGATTGTTGGGATGTTGATAATATTTTTGTAGAACTCATTACCCTGTTTTTCTTTTAGATTATCAGGTAAAGATCCTTCTTCTGCAAAAACTTCATCATATTCTTTCTTTTCAGCATCTGATAGTTCAGAATACTTAGCACCATTTTTAAGGCGTGCTGTTGTCTTATCAATAGCGGCATAATCTACAAGGAAGCCTTCTTGAACAGCGGTAGGGTAATCATAACTGAATGTCGGGTGACCAACTTCAAGTCCAAACAAAGAATATGTATCTTCCTGACCTTCCTGGTCTTTTGGAGTTGCGGTAAGGCCTAGAACAAGTGAATCAAAATAGTGGAAGATAGCCTGATATTTGTTGTAGCAGGAACGGTGACATTCATCGATGATGATTAAATCAAATCTGCCAATTCCAAATGTTTTTTCATCTGTATCAAGAAGGTTAAGCATTGTAGGATAAGTGCTTAAAATAACATTCGCATCAAAATCACGCTGACTTCCACTTACTTCTGAAATTGCACAAAGAGTAGCATTAGGAAGGTATTTTGCAAAAGCTTTCTTTGCCTGGTCTACAAGTTCTGTTCTGTCTGCAAGGAACAAGACATTTTTTACCCAGTCGTTACGCATTAAAATATCAACAAGGGAAATTGCAAAACGTGTCTTTCCAGTTCCTGTTGCCATAACATTTAATGCTTTTCGTTTAAAGCCAGAATATGCAGTACAAACGGCGGTACAAGCATTCTGAATAAAATAGCGGTCAGAGATTTCTTGATTTACACGGGTATCTTCAATTCCACCAAGTTTACGGCGAACAATAAGTGAATGGAGTTCTTTTAATGAGTAATAACCAAATACACGGCGAGCAGATCCTCCAACTCCATCAACCATATAAATCTGATAACCATTAGTATAGAAAATAACAGGCATTATGCCAAACTTATCTTTTAATGCTTCTGCATAAATCTTTGCCTGTTTAGCACCTGTATCTACATCCTTACAAGTTCGTTTTGCTTCAATAACGGCAAGCGGTTTACCATTCGTATCGTAAAGAACATAATCTGCGTAACCAACTCCAGTTGGAAAATCACTTGAAACCGGAATATTTGTAAGTTTTGTTTCTATACAGGCAGTCTCTGGTTTAACTGCTTCCTTAATATCACAAACAGTCCAGCCGGCTTCACGAAGATCCATATCGATGAGAGCTGCACGAGTTTCTGCCTCTGTATAATCGATGCTTGAAGTCATCTTTGTGTCTGTTGCAATTTTTGCTTTCTGTTCTGTAGTAAATGGTGATTTTTTTACTTTGATAATTATTTTCTTTTTTGTTTTTTCTGCTTCAATAGCGTTTGGAACAGCATCCGTTACAGCTTCTTTATCAAATGGGAGATAAGAAGAAATGATACCAAGGAATTTTAATATTTCACAAACAGAGTCATAAAGAGAATGCAGACAGAGCATGGCCATACGATTATTTATAGGCTCTGCATGGCTTGCCATATTTCCAAGTTTTCTAACATTATGAACAGCAGCTAACTGTGGTTCATCGAGATATGCCTTAAACTTATAATCTTCAATAAGACCAAAAAGGTCTGACATTTCTGAATACTGACCGTACTTAGTAATATAAAACAGTTTGATGGCACATTCCAAACCATTGCGGGCAGAACGCACTGATGCATCAGGAAACTGACTGACAAAAACTTCTGCCTGGTTGCAATAATTGTAAAGGTCTCTTAATTCAGGATTTTGTTTTAAAAAATCAAAGTTCATGGCAATTCTCTTATCCAGTTATTTGGACTTGGCTTCAATAAGTTTATCTATATCTGCAAAAGCGTTTTCAATTGCTTCGGAGTGATACATTTCGTACATCCCGAATACGTAATCAGTCAGGTTTAATTCATCAAGTTGATGAAGAACCTTGTCAGCTGTTGTATTTTTATAGCGCGCATACTGTTCCATAAGGAACGTAAAGAATTCCATTTCTTTTGACATTTATTCACCTATAAAAAGTCAGGAACAAATCTTCAGATTTGAGAGTGACTTTTTATGTGCAGTTGTAACGAAGTGAAACTGCACCGTTATATATGAAAGTTTGCAACGCAAACTTTAAAAGATAAAAACTCACGACATCTTAGTGAATTTTTATCTTAATCTCTCCTTAGATACAACGAATTACGAGGTTCTCCTGTAACAAGTTCAGCTTCCCACATATCAAAAATTCCTGCAGGACTGAATTCCCACATTTCAAGTTCTGGATTGCAAAGCATCTGGTAGGTATTAGAAAACAAGAACTTTCTGTAGGAATCCATAATTGGATATCCATATTTATTGCTTATAAGCAGAGATACTTCATTATCATAAAACTGAAGAATGTATGGTATACAGTCAGATATTTGAGGATTTGAAACTTCTACATTGCTACCGTGGTATAAAAGCATATTTTTCTCCATGATGTCATTATAACATATTTTTTGATAAATTGTAGTTGTTGTTGCAATACAAATTTCGATTTGTCGATTTTCTGGACGAAGGCGGCGAATTGGTTTTGGAGGTCGAGAGGAACATCAATTATCTGTTCATCATGGAATTCATTACGATTTAATGTTGGAACTCCTACGCCAGATTTAAATCGCTTCAAATCAAAAAACTCTAAAAGAAATTTTAAATAACAAATATTATTTCCATGTGTATCATTAGAAAATAAGGTTGTATTTAATGGCCAAAAGGGAGTTTCACACATATAAACCTCACCGATTGTACCGGAGCGACCAGTAATAATTCCTTTATCCATTTTTGCTAAGTTATGATTGCCGAGAATACCATTAGAACCAAATACAGGTATTTTTCCTTTACTATCTCTATCTTGTACTGGTAAATCATAACCTCGCTGCATTGTAACAACATCTATTACTTTCTTAGTTGGAAAGTTTTTTGAATTGTAAATTGGATTCCCAAACATCTCGACAAATTCGGATTTGAAAATATTCATACTTTAACCAATGTATTTTTTATGAGAGACTTTGACATTTTGCTGGTCAACCATGGCATATTCCATAGTTGTATCAATTTTTTGATGACCTAGAAGCCTTTGAACCTGTTCTATAGGCATCCCCTTGTCTATGGCTTGGGTTGCCAGGGTTCTACGGAATTTATGAGGGTGCACCTTTTGGATATTCAGGCTTCGGCCAAGCTTACGGAGGGTTATTTCAACACCACTAATTTGTAATCTATTGTGCGGTTCAAGCAGGCTTACAAAAAGAGCTGGATTATTATCTTTGCGCTCGTTCAAATAGTTTAGAAGATGAATTTTTGTTCGCGCATCAAAATACACAGGTCGTTCTTTGGAACCTTTGCCAAATACAACACATTCACGGTTTACAAAATCTACATCCTGTTTATTTAGGGTTACAAGTTCACTTACTCGCATTCCTGTGGAGGCAAGCATATCTATAATTGCAAGATCGCGGGTTGTTTTGCAATTATCGCGAAGTAATACCAGCGTTTCATCAGAATAAGTCTCTTTTATTAGCTTTGCAGTTTTGATTTTATGAATACGGCGAACAGGACTTTTTAGAATATAGTTTTCATCCTCAAGCCAGGTAAAGAATGTGGAAAGAATGCGCCTAACATTATCAATTGTCATTCGGCTTGCATTGTTGATTTTTTGATAATCAGATAAGTATTTGCGTAAATCTTCGGTTTCTATTTGATTAAATGGCTTATGAAGTATGGTGATTGCTTTCTGCAAAGTAGACTTATAATATTTTATAGAACGTTCAGAACAACCTTCTACATGTTTAGCAGCAAGAAAATTCTCCAGTAAAGTTGAATTGTCATTTTTAACATTGCTAGTGCACTCATTATTAGTTGTAATGGTTACATCATAAAGACAATACGTAAGGACTTCATGCAATTTTTGATTTTGTGCATTATTCAGGCTTGCACACATTTGCTGTTCAATGTTTTTGATTAGTGTTTCTTTCATAATAGACTCCTTAAAGCCCATTATGAAAGAAAATTATTTAAAGTCCTTATGAGAAGTATTCTTGCATTTTGCTATCTAGTAGTTCCTGTAAGTCTGTAATCTGTTGTTTTACTACAAATTTCGATTTGTCGATTTGTTGGACGAAGGCGGCAAATTGATTTTGGAGGTCGAGAGGGGGAACAGGGAGGTGTAAATTTGCTAATATCTGTTGATTCAGATTTTGAATATTTGCACCTTTTCCTTTTAGCTGTTCCCTTGTTAAGTCGGTTTTCAAAAAGTGTAAAAGAAAATCTGTATTAAGATTGTCAGTGCTTTTCCGAAACCTTATACAAAAACCGCTGAAAAGAACTTTGCAATCATTCGGATACAGCGCAACACAACGACCTACAAGTTTTTTATTCCCATTTGAGCGCACAAATACAATATCATCATTCTGTAAATAATATTCGCTCGACGGTTCTTCATTTAATGAAATCGATGACAAAGTTTTACAATCTTGAATTTTGTAATTATCTTTGAAATCGCTGACATTTAGACAAAGTATATCTACTCCATTTTCACTCGGAGAGTAGTTCATCCCATTTTTGAAAGTTCCACAATCCCCTAACTTCTTAACTTTCCATTTACCACTTTCAACTGGATTCTCTCCAAACATCTCGACAAATTCGGATTTGAAAATATTCATACTTTAACCAATGTATTTTTATGAGAGACTTTGACATTTTGCTGGTCAACCATGGCATATTCCATAGTTGTATCAATTTTTTGATGACCTAGAAGCCTTTGAACCTGTTCTATAGGCATCCCCTTGTCTATGGCTTGGGTTGCCAGGGTTCTACGGAATTTATGAGGGTGCACCTTTTGGATATTCAGGCTTCGGCCAAGCTTACGGAGGGTTATTTCAACACCACTAATTTGTAATCTATTGTGCGGTTCAAGCAGGCTTACAAAAAGAGCTGGATTATTATCTTTGCGCTCGTTCAAATAGTTTAGAAGATGAATTTTTGTTCGCGCATCAAAATACACAGGTCGTTCTTTGGAACCTTTGCCAAATACAACACATTCACGGTTTACAAAATCTACATCCTGTTTATTTAGGGTTACAAGTTCACTTACTCGCATTCCTGTGGAGGCAAGCATATCTATAATTGCAAGATCGCGGGTTGTTTTGCAATTATCGCGAAGTAATACCAGCGTTTCATCAGAATAAGTCTCTTTTATTAGCTTTGCAGTTTTGATTTTATGAATACGGCGAACAGGACTTTTTAGAATATAGTTTTCATCCTCAAGCCAGGTAAAGAATGTGGAAAGAATGCGCCTAACATTATCAATTGTCATTCGGCTTGCATTGTTGATTTTTTGATAATCAGATAAGTATTTGCGTAAATCTTCGGTTTCTATTTGATTAAATGGCTTATGAAGTATGGTGATTGCTTTCTGCAAAGTAGACTTATAATATTTTATAGAACGTTCAGAACAACCTTCTACATGTTTAGCAGCAAGAAAATTCTCCAGTAAAGTTGAATTGTCATTTTTAACATTGCTAGTGCACTCATTATTAGTTGTAATGGTTACATCATAAAGACAATACGTAAGGACTTCATGCAATTTTTGATTTTGTGCATTATTCAGGCTTGCACACATTTGCTGTTCAATGTTTTTGATTAGTGTTTCTTTCATAATAGACTCCTTAAAGCCCATTATGAAAGAAAATTATTTAAAGTCCTTATGAGAAGTATTCTTGCATTTTGCTATCTAGTAGTTCCTGTAAGTCTGTAATCTGTTGTTTTACTACAAATTTCGATTTGTCGATTTTCTGGACGAAGGCGGCGAATTGGTTTTGGAGGTCGAGAGGAACATCAATTATCTGTTCATCATGGAATTCATTACGATTTAATGTTGGAACTCCTACGCCAGATTTAAATCGCTTCAAATCAAAAAACTCTAAAAGAAATTTTAAATAACAAATATTATTTCCATGTGTATCATTAGAAAATAAGGTTGTATTTAATGGCCAAAAGGGAGTTTCACACATATAAACCTCACCGATTGTACCGGAGCGACCAGTAATAATTCCTTTATCCATTTTTGCTAAGTTATGATTGCCGAGAATACCATTAGAACCAAATACAGGTATTTTTCCTTTACTATCTCTATCTTGTACTGGTAAATCATAACCTCGCTGCATTGTAACAACATCTATTACTTTCTTAGTTGGAAAGTTTTTTGAATTGTAAATTGGATTCCCAAACATCTCGACAAATTCGGATTTGACAGCTTCATCTAGCAAGGAAAGCTGCTGTTTTTTGTTGTCGATTGCGGATTGGATTTTGTCGAGTTCTGCGGCGATTTTTTGTTGTTCTGAAAAAGATTTTTCTGTAAATTGTATTTCTTTTAAAAATTTAAAATGCCTTGCATATCCTTGACTTTCAATCGGTTTTGCCAAGATGTTGTAGTAAACATACCTAGGATCAAAGTCTTTATTGATGACTTTCAAAAGTTTTACACCATCAGCACCTATATAACAAGGTTCATCTACATACTTTACAACTCTTGTGTGATCTCCAAAAATAATGTATGGATAGTCAGTTACAACGCCTTGTTCATCATTTGAAAAACCTACAGAATATTCTTTTCCCTGGTCAAATATTCTGTACTTGCCCGCATCAAGATAATCCGATTGAGGAATTTTTATTGCAGTTTTTGTTACATCAGAAAGAATTTCATTATATGATTTCATTCCACAGCTCCTTGTGCAATTTCCCAGTAACCGCCTTTATCTGCTCCGACACGACGAATAAAACCTTCCGCTTGCATTGCAGTTAGCATCTTTTTTATTGTTGTGTGTCCTATACCCAAAAGATTTTCCAATTTTGCTATGGTTGTATTTTTATCCTGTTCTATAGCATCATATATTCGTTGACATTTTTCTGGCCACTTTTCTGGCCACTTTTCTGGCCACTTTATTGTTTTCTCCCTGGTTTTCTCTTTATCGGACATTTTGGGAGATAAAGGGAAATTTTCTGCCTCTTGATGTTCATTCATAAGAGCCAGATATTTATCAGAAGCAAAACAGCGGGCTGTAACACCTCCTAGAGAAAGGTCAATTACAGGAAGTTTAGCGTTTTCTTCTTCACAATATCTTGTAATTTTGCTGAAGCCTCGGGCCCAGCTTTCAATCATACCGCACTTAAAGAATACATTTGCAAGGTTAGGATTGCATGGTTTTGAAACATGTTCCTTAAACAAATCTTCAATAGGAACTTCCTTTGGAAGCGCGCCGTCATTCCAGAGACGGATTTTATCTTTATAAATACGAATCTGAATTGGTGTTGTAGAAAGGTAGTCCTTATGAATTACTGCATTTAAAAGAAGTTCACGGAATGCTGCACGAGGAAAAAAGAAAGTTTCTTTTCTATATATATCATCATAAGAAATAAGTGCTTTCATGTATTTTGAATAAATAAGGTCCATACTCTTTTCTACCTGCAGAATAAGCGGACCGTGTATTTCATCCTGATATAAAATATCAGCATCGTTTTCAAAATATGCGACTTTAATATATGCACCTGTTACCCATTTTTCTGGATCTGGATAAAAAGCAAGCATACATGCTCTAGTCAAATAGTCACCTTCAGTAAGATGAAGATTCTGAATAAGAGTTTCGTTTGTTACATCAAGAGCCGAATCATCTAAACGTCCTGATTCCTTTGCCTTTTTTTTAAAAAGTTTGATAGCGTCATTTTCCAAATCATCAACTGTAATGTGTGGAACTGGAACAGAATCCCAGGTGCGGCCTTGTACAGATAGAATCATTTTATCAAGTTCAACGCCACTTACTTCCTGCATTGTTGAACCGGTTCGCCTGTAATATTTTCCGTGATAACTTACAGGGAATGGGTATTTTTCAGTGATGATTTCAAAATAATCCAAATCATTTTTATTAAGAAGATTTACAGTACAGATTAATCCCATTGTATTTCGAATTTTGTTTGGAATATCTTCGCTAAGTTTATGAGCGTCCTCAATACCGCAGACATTACCATTATCATCAATGCCAATATAAAGCTTTCCGCCTTCAGTATTTGCAAAAACGCAAATCCATTTGAGGTATTCATCACGCCATGTTTTTTTATATTCTATGTTCTGACTTTCCATCTGCTAGATTTCTCCCTGCAACTCTTTCATAACCTTGGCAAACTGCTTTTCCAGTTCATTAATCGAAGCAAAGATTTCTTTTACAGGACGGTATTCTTTCTTTTCAACTTCTTTTTTCTGATACTTGTTGAAAGAGAAAACATAATCGTTATCTACAATTTCCTGTTTATCTACAAGGAAAGATTTTTCATAATGAGTTCGTTCGGCTTCTTTGTCACGGTTGTTCCAGCGGTTGATGATGTCGGGAATGTCGTTTGCTTCGATTGCATCGCGTTTCTGGTCAAGGCTGTAGCCGTCGTTTTCCATATTGTACATCCAGACTTTGTCGGTTCCGCCTGCATTTGTTTTTGTAAAAATGAGAATGCCTGTCTGAACTCCAGAATATGGATAGAATACTCCGCCTGGCATAAAGATTACGCCTTCGAGTTTCTGATTTTCTACCAATTCCTTGCGGAGCTTTGTGTACGCCTTATCGTTTGTGTTGTTCAAAACTCCAACAGGAATAATGCTTACACAACGGCCTCCAGTTTTAAGAAGACGAAGGAAGAGGCTCAAAAAAAGAAGTTCTGTTTTCTTTGTTCCACCGCTAATCTGATTCAACGATTTAGCAACTGTGCTTGGATCAAGGCTTCCGCTGAAGGGTGGATTTGCAAGGATGAGTGTATGTGAATCTTTTTCCTCGTAATCTTCTCCCAAAGAATTGTTGTATTTGATTACAGGGTTTTCTACACCATGCAAGGTCATATTCATACAGCCGATTCGGAGCATGTCGGTGTCGGTGTCAAAACCTGTGAACATTTTATTGTGGAAGTGCTGGTTGTTTGTTTTGTTTGTAAGTTCTTTTGCGAAATGTTCCTTAATGTATTTTGCACTTTCACTAAGAAATCCCGCAGTTCCCATGGCAGGATCAATGATTGTGTCTGTAAGGCCAGGCTTTGCGATTTCTACCATCATGTCGATTATATGGCGGGGAGTGCGGAACTGGCCATTGTCGCCACTGGTTGCCATTTTTGAAAGCAGGTATTCATAACAGTCGCCCATAATGTCTGTCTTGTTGAATCCAAGGTCAGGATCACTTAAGGCTTCAATCATTTTTCCCAGGATATATGGATTTGAAATCGCAAATTCTGCTTTTTCCATGTACTTAGCGAAAGAAGTCACTTTGTCGCCGTGGAGGTTTTTGATGAAAGGAAAAACATTGTTTTTGAGGTTGTCAAACTTTTTACCGTTGTCGCCCCAGGTGCTAAAAACACTCCAGCGGAGATCTGCATAGGAACAGTTAATTTTATCTTCTTCGTCGATATAAAAGCCGTCCTTAAAAATCAGGTCGTAGTCTTCAAGATTAACTTCTACGCCTGCTGCAACAAGGCTGTTTATTTTTCGTTCTATTTTAATCTGGTTGTCATCCAGCATTTTTATAAAAATGAGATATGTTATCTGCTGAATATCAATCCAAGGGTTTGTCATCTGATTAGACCACATTGCATCCCAAAGATTGTCTAATTTATTCTTGATTTCACCAGTAATCATTGTTTTCTTCCTTTCTATAATAATTAATCCATTATAGCACAAAATTTATGGTTTTGCTCCCTTTTCATCCAGCTTAGCTGCGTATTCTTCTGGAACTCCTATTGCTTTTAATGTTATCCCATCCGATGAGAGTGCGGTTATTTTCGCAAGAATAGGAATATGTGTCGGCGGCAAAAAACAGGCCAGCTTAGGAAGAAGCATATTCATTTCAATTTCTGAACCTTCTTTCACATGGTAAGTTTTTTTATACCGTTCCCCTGTCCATTCATTTTCGATAGCAAGTATGACAGTAAAATCTTCGTCTGTAGGTCTTATGGATTCAAGATTGCAAAAATTGGCTTCTGTTTCTTCTTCCGGCAAAAAAGATAATTCTTCTCCAATTTTTGAGGTTTCTTCTTCAAGATATTCCGGTTCGATGTAATCCTGGATGTTTGATTTGTAATTCTTCATTTTCCTAAATGCTTCTATGCAACAAACTTATCAACTAAATAAGATTCAGAACTATAAAGATTCTCTACCCGAAGAGAAATATTCACTCCCTCATTAAGAAAACGAATTCCTTCCAGAGAATGGTCTTTCTGCTCTACAAGATCAGAAGAATAATATCTTCCCAAGTTAGACGCAAAATGATTCTGAAGCTCAGCATCATCCAAACAATAAATCTTTTTTTTCCTTGTAGTTTCTCATAGGTTTTATCTCCTTTATTTCGTTCTTGATATAAAGAAGATGGTGGATTTATGAAAAGTTGACAAAAAAAATAAGATAAGCAAAAAAGTTTTTTTTTCTGCTTATCTTGTGTTTTTATTATAATAGTATGAAATGTTATTCTTCTGTCAAATCATCAAGCAAGGCCTGTGTATCAGATTCTGCTTCTGCTGTTGGAAGTGCATCCACATTCTTAAGCTTCTTTTCTATAGCTCTTGAACGTACTTCTGCTTTACCAATTTCTGTAGATGCTGCATCAAGTTTCTTTTTTGTTGCTGCAAGTACATCACCAAACTTGCCGAACTCAGTCTTTACAGAACCAAGTAAATCCCAAACCTTAGACGTCTCCTTCTGGATGGCGAGTGTACGGAATCCCATCTGTAAACTATTCAGAAATGCTCCAAGTGTTGTAGGGCCGGCAATCGTAACTTTGTATTCATCCTGAATCTGCTGAAAAAGACCAGGAACGCGCATTACTTCGGCAAACAAACCTTCAAATGGCAGGAACATAAGGCCAAAGTCTGTAGTATACGGAACTTCGATATACTTTTCCTTTATATCCTTTGCCATCTTTTTAATATCTGTAACCAAAGACTTCTTCTGAGATTCAATCTCATCTTTGTCAGCATTATCATATGCAAGAGTAAGCTTATCCCAAACAGCAGCCGGATATTTGGAATCAATTGGCAAAAGCACAAATTCATCATCTGCAGTTTTAGATGGAATTTTTACCGCAAACTCAACAACCTTCTTAGAGTTGTTTGGATTTGGATGTGCATTCTTAACAAACTGCTCTGGCGAAAGCATCTGGCTAAGAAGTGCTTCAAGCTGAATTTCTCCCATGCCTCCGGCCGTCTTAACATTTGTAAGTGCACGCTTCAATCCACCAACATCACTTGCAAGATTCTGCATCTCGCCAAGTCCCTTCTGAACTGCTTCAAGCTGTTTGGTAACAATTTCAAATGAACCTGTAAGACGTTTCTCAAGAGTCGACTGAAGTTTTTCATCAACAGTAACACGCATTTCTTCAAGTTTCTTTTCATTACTTTCCTGAATATTTTTTAAGCTTGATTGAACAGTTTGCTGCTGATAATTCAAAGTATCTTGGGTTGTCTTTGTAAGCGTATCCAGCCGAGTAGACAAAGCCTCCATAAACTTAGTTAGGCTGTTTGTCATAGAATCCTGCGTATTTTTTGTCAGAGTATCGAACTTGCCATTAATAGAATCCTGGAAATTCATTAAAGTTTCTGTATTTTCTTTGCGTGATGCTGCAGTAGATTCTGAAGTCTCTTTACGATTTAATGCAAATTCATCTTTGAGATTTTTCTCATATATCTCAAGTTTTTTTTCATAAATACCAAGCTTATCAGAAATTATGCCAGAATCAGAGTTCTTGCTTTTCTTAATAAGAACGATAGACAATACAATGCCAACCAACACCAAAACTGTAATAACTGAAAGAAAAATAATTGTTCCCATATATCTGGAATCTCCTTGTAATTTTAATCTTAATTATAAGAAGCAGGTACATTTTATAAAAGTTGACAATTTTTATAAAAAAATTATCTCTCTCATCCTCTTTCTCTCTGCGGTTTCCTCTCCGTTTTGTAAATCAGATCTTCCATGCTGATATAACGACCAAGGGTATCTCGAACTGCTGCAGCTCCCAGATGTGTTTTTCCAGTTCCTTTGGCTCCGGTCATTAGAAGAACTCCTTCATTGCCTTCCTGACTTACAAAATTACACACCTTCTGATAAATGTTTTTTTCAGTTTCTGTCCGGCATTCAAAGTTGAAGAATGAACATTCTGCAAATCTTGGCGGAACGCCACTTGAATTACTTTTGTTCCAGTTTTTAATGTTACTCAGATTTGCGGCTATTTTTTCACGTAAACTTTTTCTTTCGTACTCAAAAATCTCTTTTTGTCTTCCCTCAAGTTTATCATCTGGGGAATATCCGCATTTTTCCAATGCAAATCTTTCATCTGTATCAAAACGGTTTAATTCATCAATTAAGTTTTGTTCTCTCATGTTGTACTCCGCGTGTTGTAAAAGTTTAAGGGGACCATTTGGCACTAGAAGGGCAGGTTCGCCAAAGTCTCTTCTGACACTTCATCACAGCCAGATTTCTGAACGGCCGTGAGCCGCCTTACGCTTTTTGTAATTGGAGCAGGCTTTTCAATCTCCCTTAAAGCCCACTGCATTGAATTAAAATCAGACCTGGGATTTGCTCCCTTATCTGCTTTCCACTCACTGTAAAGCTCAATGGCTTTATCAGTCTGTTCTTTTGTGTGATTTTTCAGAAGATCTTCCATCTCGTTATCAGAAAGAAAAACATTCTGATTGGCACCGTAAGGTTTCTTTTGCTTTTGGGAAGGTTTTGTGATTCCAGACGGAGGGGAAGTTTCAGCCTGTACAGATATTTGATTTAAGCCGGACAGTTTTGAAAAATCAATCTTAGCCTGTGCAAAAATCTTTCTGAGTTCAACTTCCTTGTTCTGTTTTCTGATTAGTTCAACTTTGATAAGGCTCAGGGCTTTCAGTTCCTTAATCCAGTTTTCAACTGTCCGTAAACTAACTCTATGGTTTGCAGCGAAGTAAGCATTCTTCTGACTGCAAAATCCATAGGTTTAAGTGAGAAACAAAACTTCCCCGTAGAAAAGCTTTGCTCCTGCTGACAGTTTTTGCTCAAACAGAACTTCCAGCGGAATCTGGATGAAAATAATCAGGCTTTCTTTCAGGCTGATTTAGCATCCGTCACTCCAAGCTGCTTTTTTGAAGAAGCAACGTTGTGCCGTTCGCTGGTTGAAACCGTATAAAACTGAACTCGTCCGTCATGGTAGGTAAATGTGATGGAACATTCGCCGTGCTGAATCTGGTGATTGTTTAATTCCTGAAGTGCCTGGATAAAAACATTGTCGCCTAACATGCAGCACCTCCCACTGGAATTTTAACCCCTCCAGTTGAACGATGTACAAGAATGTAAGCTTCCAGATCTTTTTGAGAACGAAAAGTCTTTTTGACAATCTGACTTTGGGGAGTTCTGAGTCTGGAATAAGACTGTCTAAAGTTGACATGCCAATGTGCAGGATTGCTACAACCTGCTGTCGTGTTAGAAGTGCATCAGCCGGAATTTCTGGTCAGATGCTTGGGGTATTGTTTTTTACCATAATTGATTCCCCGGGCAGGCAATCAATCGATAATTAAAATATAACGAAGGACAGATACTTTCGTCAAGTTTTGTGTTCCTTCGGTTGTCACTAGCTGAAGTTAACTGAAGCATAAAATAAAAGATTTTTGAAATATTTTTTTGAGAATGCATATTTATATTAAAAATTCATATATATCTGAATTTATATATTTACTGTGCACATTTTTCGTGAGGGGACGGAAGGATTTTTCATGAGGTTTAGGAAATTTTCTTCAAGACTCCCCGAAAATAACTGCAGGAGAGTAGTACGCAGATTTGCGTTTAAATGATTTTTGGACGATGGATTTTTAGAAGAGATTTGAAAGATGTTTCAAAGAACTTTGAGGGTAAATGAAAAAGGCTTCCAGTCTGCATCTAACAAACTGAAAGCCTCTTAAAATTATTTCAGATTATTTTGTTTTAATATCTTTATTGTCTTTGTCTTGCTTCTCTTGAGTTGAAGCCTTAAGCAACTCCTTTAAAGATTCATTTGGTTCTGAAGGATTCTCTAGTTCGGTCATTACAAGATCTCTGTCTTGATTTGATAGTTTTAAAGTTTCTGACATTTTCAATTCCTTTTACTTCTGAATCCAGACATAAGCCGTTGCCGAACTAGCACCAACCTTTTCAATAAGGCTTTCCTTTACTAAATCGGCCAGGGCTCTTTCTACCGTCTTTGTACTGATATCAGACCTTATGAGAAGGTGGATACTTCTGAATTAGATTGGAGCCTACCAAATAATTGGTGTCTATGTCATTTTGGAGATATTGCCACTGTAATAAATGGAAAGAATCAATCAAAAGTAGAAAATCCAGATGGCAAATATCCTATTTATGGTAGCGGCGGGATAATGGGAAGAGCTGATGATTTTATTTGTCCTGCAAACTGTACAATCATTGGAAGAAAAGGCTCAATAAATAATCCGATTTTTGTTGAAGAAAAGTTTTGGAATGTAGATACAGCCTTTGGCTTATGTCCTTCGGAAGCAGTATTACCTAAGTTCTTATATTACTTCTGTGAATATTTTGATTTTACAACACTTGATTCAAGTACAACTCTACCAAGTCTTACAAAAACAAATATTCAACAGATTGTTTTAGCATTGCCACCAATAGATGAACAGAAACGAATTTTAGACAAAATCGTAGAATTATTTGGAATACTAGATGAGATTGTTTTGAATTTGATCTAGTTGGTAAAATAATTCAGATACTTTATCAACAATACGAGCTTGCTCATGCATTGGAGGAATCGCAATAGGAGAATTTGCCATTTCCTTTAGATAAAATCCCATTTGTGCAGTTCCGGTAGAATGTTCAATAACATAGGTCTGAAAGAAATTGCTGTCAAAAAAGTATTTCAAGAATTGATTGTTTATATTTGTATTTAAAACGGTAACACTTCGTTGAAAGCATATATTATAATCTCCAGAGTAGATGCAACTTCTGCCAATTGTTCCAACTGAAGTAAAGAAGATGTCTCCTTTTTCGGCTTTAGTACGATTGTTTTCAATCTTAAAAACTTCTTTTGATAAATACCTTACATTTTCTAAATCATCAAGCCTGTCATAATTAATATTTCTTGAAGAAGCCATTATATATTCGGTTTGTTCTTCTACACTTTTCGGTGGATTATGGTCACCATCTACAAGTTTGTTGCAAATACTTGTTAATTTCACCCATCTCCAAGAATCAGGAATCTCAAACGGTTCATCTTCCACCTTCTCATAAGGTCTGCATTAAGAAGTTCACTTTTTTGAAATATAAAACTTATGATAAAGATCTAGAAAAACAATATAAAAGACATCAGGATATAAATTAAACTTAGAAACGTCAGTTTTATCTATCATAAACCCTATAAGTCTTTGATCTCCTTCTAGTCTAAAACGAGCCCATTTAACACCAGCTGGAACATGATTAGGATGATGAAATTCGGATTTCGATGGAAAATCTTCATAAATTTCTAATACATTTCCATCTTTATTTCCAATTCGTTCATTTTCCCAATGTATTCTATTCTCATTTGAGTACCATTTTAGTTTTTCAATTATTTTAGAAAATTGTTCAACTGTAAGCTCTGAAAATCTTTGTCCCTGTTCAGAATCTAAGTATTTAAAATTAAATGATATTAAACCTTTAATTGTCTTATATGAAGTTTCTACACTTTCTTTTGGGAAATTTGCAAGTTTATTTTCTTTCTTAGAATTGTTATGCTTCAATTTTAGGATATCCTCCCAATAAATGTCTTTTATAAGGAGCAGAAACAGATCTGTCATTTCTCAAAATATTTGTTTCTGGTTCATCAAGTCTATAACAAAAACTTTCCCCATTTTCTTTTTCAAACAAGTAAGTTCTGTATTTACCAAGTATATCTAGAACATCTGGATTTAAACTTGTAAATATCATCTGTGCATTATTTGGATTTGAGTCTCGTTTTATAAAAAGATTTATCAAATGCGGTAAAATATCTGGATGAAGATTAATATCAAATTCATCCAAAATGAGAACGCCGCCAGATTTTAAATTTTCATAGTAATATAATAAGTTTATATAAAGAGCCCTGGTTCCTGTGGATTCTGAATCAATTCCTAATTTACTATTTGAATTATCAACGTCGTGGAAGAAAATCGGGAAATAAATTTTTTTATTTTTTTCATCTTCTCTAAACGAAATTGTAATATCAGATATACCTGTATCAAACTTTTTTATTAATTGCTTGCTGAAGTTTAATGCTTCTGGGGTATGAAAATAAACTTCTGAAATTGCTGGTACATCTCGTCTAATTTCGTATCTAAGGCCTGTGTAAGTTACATTAATAGTATGCTTATTAAAGAAATTGAAGACAGGTTCAATTTCCTGTATTGCATATTGATGAAGAGTGCTTATAATTGAGGCGTTTTTTCTTAAGATAATCTTTGATTCATTATCATAAAGATGATTTACTGATACTTCATTATTATCACGCTGTAATAAAATCTCCTCAACTGTACTTTTAATCAAGAATAGAGTTTCTTTTATTACATGATCTTTTTGTAAAACTGCTTCATAACGATATTCAAGTTCATCAGAATCTGTAAATTCCACATAAAACTCTGAAGGTTCGTTGTTGTTAAAGAAAGTGTCATACAAAATAAATGATTCAGGTGTATAAATGAAGCTATTTTTTATAAAATCTGCAATAAATGCAAAAACCTTTAATGCACTCGTTTTGCCAGATGCATTCGCTCCTTCGAATCCAAGAATTAACGAATAGTCTCTATTATCTGACACATCCTCAGGAACATAACCGTTTAACCTTAAATTGATATCAAGCCAATCCTTAAAACACCAACAGTTTTTTGCTCCATATCCTAATAACATATAAATACCTCAAATATATTATCGACCATATTAATGAAATCTTTAGACATTTGTCAATAATTGACAAATGTCTAAAGAAAAATTATTAATTGGAGGCTTTTATGATAAAGCAAATTGATCAACAAACACCTTTTGAGCAGCATTTACGAAAGCAAAATCTTTCGGAAAATACTGTCACTTCTTATCTGTGGACAATTAAGTATTACACAGAAAATTATGAAGATTTTTCAAAAGAAAATCTTCTAGCTTATAAAGGCTGGCTTTTAGAATACTTCAAGCCTAAGACTGTAAATCTTAGAATTCAGGCTATCAACAAGTATCTTGCTTTTACAGGAAAAGATAAAATGCAGCTTAAACAGGTAAAAGTTCAGCAGAAGAACTTTTTGGAAAATGTAATAAGCAATGCAGATTACCAATACTTCAAAGCTCAGCTTAAAGCTGACGGAAACATTGAATGGTACTTTGTGGTTTGGTTTCTTGGTGCTACTGGTGCCCGTGTAAGTGAACTTACTCAAATCAAAGTTGAACACGTAAACATTGGCTGGTTTGATTTGTATTCTAAAGGTGGCAAACTTCGCCGATTATATATTCCAAAACTCCTGAGAGAAGAAGCTCAAGCATGGCTTAAATCTATAGACAGAACTTTTGGATATGTATTTCTTAATCGTTTTGGTGAACGTATTACTACACGCGGAATTGCTACACAGCTTAAAACTTATGCTGCAAAATATGGCATAAGCACTAAGGTCGTCTATCCTCATTCTTTCCGGCATCGTTACGCTAAGAATTTTCTGGAAAAATTCAATGACATTTCTCTGCTTGCCGATTTAATGGGGCATGAAAGTATAGAGACTACGCGTATTTATTTAAGACGTACAGCTAGTGAGCAGCAGGAAATTGTTGATCAGATTGTAACTTGGTAAATAAAAAAAGTGCCTCGCATTAATGAGGCACTTTTATAGTTCAATTAAAGCATTATACTTTGTTGTATTACCATATTTTCCACAGGAAGAATAGGTTGAGGTTGTGTATCGATAATTAAGTTTTCGACATATACAATATCTGAGCGAACGATATTGGATAAAGCAGTAGGAACCACTGTGGTATCAATGGTGATAGGTGCCATATCTGTTGTTTGTTTTGCTAAATGGCTTATACCATTTGATGTTTGTAAAGAATTAATCATAGTGTTTCCATCCTTCGAATATTCTTTGATCCTGAATTGCAATTTGTTGCACAGGATTCTGTGGCATAGGTGGTATACTAACACGTGCAAAACGACCTTCCGAAACAAAGCAGTCTGTGCCTCCAGGAAGACTTTCTACAAGGGTTCGTTTTATAGAATATGTCCGTGCCCCATCATTGCCTATATATGCATCAGGATTAAAAGGACTTCTTAATTCAAGTTCTTCTCGTATAGAAATATATGTTTTGTTTATTAATTCATATAAATCTTGAGAAGGCTTCTCTATGTTTAAACCAAGTTCATTTTTTGCTTCGCGTCTATTGATTGTATAATCATGGCTTCCAGATTCACTGCAAAGAAAAGATATTATTTTCTTTATTTTTTCTTCATCTGTAACCTGATTTACAAGCAATTTTCTTGCTAACATCTGAATTTGTCCAATAGCTCTATAAACTTCACCCAAAACTAGAGGATGAACTTTATCAGCCAATACATTAAATATATCGGCAAGAGCACGCTCATCTTTTAGATTTAATTCATGTTTTGCAAGTTCCAGAAAACCTTTAATTGCTTCAACACTTACTGGAACTCTAGCCTGTGGACCAGCATTTGGAATTGTTGGATTTAATGGAGTGTTTACACTTGGATCTATAGGGCCCAGTGTAGCTTGTTTTGTCATTATTATTCTATTTGCACCAAGACACATTAATGTACCTGTACTTCGAGCCTTTCCTGGAACAATAATCTCAAAATCATCACAAAATTGACGTATTAAATTAACGATATTCCAGCCTGCGAGAGTATTACCACCATTTGTAAATAGGAATAAAGATATTTTTGGAACAACACCTATTTTATCAAGATGCTCTGTAATATAATCAGTAGCATCATTTGCAATTTGGGTTTCCCATCCAGCTTTATCTCCTGTTATATAAACAAGGAGTTTTGAGTTCCTTTCTTTTTCTATAGCTTCGTAGAGAGCTTTTCTTTCATCAGTCATTTTTAAAATTATAACACAAAATAATCATTTAGTGTAATTTTTTTATTGACCAATTATTATAAGATCATAATTGATTATTTATAATGGTCAAATTTCCATAAAGACATTCAATTTTTTCTACTATTCTGTTTTGTTCGGAATAAGGAGGTAGTGGAACAACAGCAGACAATAAATCACTTGCTGATAATGAAATTATTCCGACACCTTTCCCGTTTAGTATACCTTGCTGTTTATAAATCATTATTACATATAAGAAAAAGCTATTATTTATATTTTTGTTTTTTGGTCTTAATCTTGATACATGATTCTGATAACAAATATCGTAATCATAATTCCAAATTGCAGCACGTCCGACATCACCGCCATTACAAAGAATTAAATCTCCTTTCTTGATTGTACATTTCTCAAGTTCATCATCGGTAAAATACATTTCACGAACTTCTGTAAAATCAAAGGAATTCCAATACAGGTTTGATGTTGTTATGTACTTTCGTAAAGTTCCTTTATTATTTGTTTTCTTTAATGCTTTACCAGTTGTATGAGTATATATTTCTCCTAATGTACACCATGACCATGATTCAGGAATATCAAAAAGAGCTTCATCTTCATCTATCTTCTTGTAGGGTCTGTTATCACTTGTCGCGATGCGTTTTAGAAGTTCTTCTGCAGGCTCGTCGTTTGGATCTTGTGGGACGAGTTTACCGTGGATTGCGAGGTCGAGGATTTTGGATTTTGTTTGCTTGATAATTGTTTGTAAGTCGGATTTTTCTTGATCTAAATGTTCAATTTGCTCAAAGATATTTTCAATTGATGTAACAATACTGTTTTGTTCATTCAGCGGTGGTAATGGGAAAATAGCAGATAATAAATCATTCGCAGACAAAGAAGTTATTCCTACACCTTTACCATTTAGCATACCTTGCTCTTTATAGAACATCAAAAGATAAAGATATAGACTATTATTTATGCCTTCAATTTTTGGTCTCAGTCTTGAAACATGGTTTTGATAGCAAATATCTTCATTATAATTCCAAATAGCAGCTCGTCCGACATCTCCTCCATTACAAAGAACTAAATCTCCTTTTTTGATTGTACATTTATCCAGTTCATCATCTGTAAAATACATTTCTCGAACTTCTGTAAAATCAAATTTATTCCAGTAAAGATTTGAAGTTGTTATATATTTTCGTAAAGAACCTTTATTGTTCGATTTCTTCAGGGCTTTTCCAGTTGTATGATAAAACAATTCTCCCAATCTACACCAAGCCCACCCATCCGGCACCTCAAACGGAATCTCATCTTCAATGTCTTTTACAGTACCATCAGCGAACTGCTCATAATGCCGTTTATCACTTCCTACAAAGATAAAAGAATCCTTTTTGTCAGCTTTTAGTTCGCCTTTTTTGATTTTCTCTGCTTTTTCAGCTCTGATTTTTTCAAGCAATACAGTTGCGCTTTCATCATTCGGATTCTGAGGTACAAGTTTTCCGTGAATAGCAAGGTCTAATACTTTCTGTCGTAATGCTTTTGTATTCATCTAATTATTCCTCAATTCCTGAAAGTAAACCTGCAAGCTGATTGATTGCGTTATTAATATTCTTTCCTTTCTCTTGGATTGTAGAGAATAATTCTTTAAGAGTTACATCTTCCAAATCGTCTTTATCTTTTATCCATGAAATATCAAGACTGGTTTTATCTCTTTCAAGTAATTCATCAACATTATATTTACGCCAGCGGCCTGTAGGATTTTCTTCACTCCAGGTCTCTTTTCTGTCTTCCATGTGTCCGGCACAATAGCAGCTTACAAAGTCATCAAGGTCGCTTCTTTTAAGAGGCTTTGTTGCAAGAGTATGTTTAATTCCAGTGCGGTAGTCATAGTACCAGGTTTCTTTCGTAGGAGTTCCTTTTTCAAAGAACAATACATTTGCCTTTACGCCGTTTGCATAGAAAATACCTGTAGGCAAACGAAGAATTGTATGAAGGTTAAAATCTTTAAGCAGCTTCTTGCGAAGTTTTTCACCAGCACCATCAGCAAAAAGGACATTATCAGGAAGAACGATTCCGGCACGTCCACCGTCTTTAAGCATCAGCATCATGTGCTGCAAAAAGTTCAGCTGGTTGTTGCTTGTTGTAACAATCAGATCATTACGCATTGTTGTAATATCAACGCTTCCTGCAGGACGGGCACCAAAAGGTGGATTTGCAAGAATTACATCTACAAGATGTTCAGGCTCATGCTCAAGACTGTCTTCACATTTAATTGGAGTTGTATCAGTTCCGATGTCGTGAAGGTAAAGATTCATAGAAGCAAGTGTTACTACAAGAGGTGTGATATCATTTCCGCGTAAAGCTTTTGTTTGTAAGAATTCAACTTTATCCTGTTCATCGCTCTGCTTACGCATAAAGTCGTAAGCTGCAAGCAGGAAACCGCCAGTACCACAGGCAGGATCTGCAACTGTTTCTGTAATCTGTGGCTGAATAACATCAACCATAGCATTAATCAATGGTCGTGGAGTAAAGTATTGTCCAGCACCAGATTTTTTATCCTGTCCGTTCTTTTCAAGAATACTTTCATAGATTGCGCCTTTGAGGTCGCCTTCCATACTGAACCAGTTTTCTTCATCAATCATTCCGATTAACTTTTTAAGAAGAGCCGGCTTTGAAATCTTATTCTGCGCTTCTGTAAAGATAGCTCCGATAAGTCCGTCTTTAGCCTGTAAGGTTTCAAGAATCTTTTCATACTTTGCAAGCTGGTCTGGTCCATCAAGTTCTACAATGTCTTTCCATTTGCTGCCTTCAGGAAGAGCACTTCCTAATCCATATGATTCTTTTTCAGAATCCATTTTAAGAAACAAAAGATATGTTAACTGAATAATATAATCTGTAAATCCAACGCCTGCTGCGGCTAAGACATCAGCCATGTTCCAAACTTTTTTAGTTAAAGTCTGTTCTGGTTTTGCCTGAGTCCTTTCCTTTTTTGCCATTTTTATGCTGCCTTTCCATAGAATAAGTATTTAGATATTGTCTGCATTTCATTATTTAATTTGTCAGCTCCAAAGATTGGAATAGCTTTTACAAATAAATCATGTTTTGCTTTGTTTAGTTCAATGTTTGTTATACAACCATTCTGCACAATATATTCTGCAATCTGCTGTACAATTTCAACCTGTTCTGGTTTAAACTTACGCCAAGCCTGTCCACAATAAAGATTGAAGTAACTTCCGAATCTTCGTTTAAGTGAAACAAGTTCGTTGTCGATTTTATAACCATATCTTACAAGCGGAATAAGATTTGTTAAAACTCCAAGTTCTGTTTCTTTATTCAACGGTTTTACTTTTCCAGATTCACCGTTTAAAGTCTGATAGCAAGTCCACAAGAATTCAGATTTGAATTGATTATTATATGCAAGAAGCTTCTTCTCCAAATCTTTGAGCATAGAATAAGTAATAGCAACTTTTTTCTGGTTGTAAAGAATTCTTAGAGCTTCAACTTCATCTTTGTTTTCTTCAAGATACTTTTCAAAACTGTCTATATATTGTTTAGACTGTTCTTTAGAGAATCCAGCAGAAATTAATTTATCAGTTTCTTCAACTGCAATTTTAATAAAGCCCGCATTAACTTCCAGAAGTTTCTTTCTTGCTTTTACATTATTAATCAAAGCAGAAATCAAAGCCTTTCTTTCAGTATTTGGATCATTAATGTCTTTATATTCTGGGAAGGCTTTATTATCCGGGTCAATTGCGGCATATATATCAAGACAAATCTGTTTAATAGCTGTTGTCTTAATAAGTTCATTTAATTCTATTAAATCTTCAGGCTCTGCTTTTTTATTTACGTTAGAAAGATAACCAGCAAGAAGATTTAAGTTTTCATTAGAAACTTCGCCGTGAGCAAGATGCTCAAGAAGGTCTTTTAATGAAAGTACTTTTTTACGTCCTTCTCCTCCGTTTGGAGTAGGCATAGACTTTTCGTGTTCAGTTACTCCAACAGCATCTATAAGATAATAGAAATCTTTTGAGTTTGCGTTTGTTGTAACATTTCTAAGTTTATCATCATCAATAGTTCTACAACCACGTCCTTTCATCTGTGTGTATAGAACTTCTGAATTAATATCACGCATGAAAACAAGAACTTCAAGCGGTCTTACATCCGTACCAGTTGCAACAAGAGTTACAGTAATTGCGATACGGAAGTCTTTGTTGTTTCTAAAGTCACTAATCAGCTGATTCGAGTTTCCAGATTTACAAGTAATGAGCTGAGCAAAATGTTCCGGTAACTTTTTATCAGGAAATTCATCTTTAAACACTTTTTCGATTGCTTTCAAAATATCCTGAGCATGACTTTCTTTCTTAGCAAAAAATAAAGTCTTAGGAATCATATACCAGTTCTTTTCTCTTTCTGGATATAATGATTCATATATTGCGTCTTTATATGCTCTAACTACAGTTTCAATTTGAGAAGGAACAACAACGCTTCTATCAAGTTCAGTCTTGGTGTAATCCTTATCATATTTCTGTTTTTGATTTTGGCCTTTACCAGTTAAGTTCGAAACTTTAGTTACTTTTTCTCCCTCGTTAAGAGTTCCACCAGCTTCAGAGATTTCAGTTTTAATTCTGTATACCCGTGGAGGTACGTTTACACCGTCAGCAATAGATTTTTCAAGAGTATAATTTACAATGCGGTTTTTATTAAAGAAAGCCATTGCTTCAGGAGTTGGGGTCGCAGTAAGTCCAATAATCTTTGCATTATTAAAATAAGTAAGAACTTGCTGCCAGTCTCCATAAATAGAACGGTGGCATTCATCAATAATAATTACATCGAAGAAGTCTGATGGCAAAAGAACATTGCCAGTAAGTTGAACCTGTTTTCCTGGAGTATCTTCATCGTGCTCCATTTCTTCGTCATCATCAGGCTCATCAACTTCTTGACCTGTAAGAGCCGCAAAAAGTCTTTGGATTGTAGAAATTACAACACTGGCATTTCCAATTTTTTCAACACTTCGTAGACGATGAACAATATATTCATCAGAAAAAGCATTTCCAGTTTCTGTTAATTTATAAGTACCAAATTCACCTTCTGCTTGTTTTCCCAAATTGTTACGGTCTACAAGGAAAAGAACTCGTTTTGCGCCCATATAATTCAAGAGGCGGTAAGCAGCTGTACAAGCTGTAAAAGTTTTTCCTGCTCCTGTTGCCAAAACAATGAGAGCTTTTTTAAGACCTTGCTTAAAAGAAATTTCCAAGTTTGTGATAGCTTCAAACTGACATTCTCGTAAACCTTTTGGTCCAACAGGTGGAAGAGCCGGAAGTTTTGCAAATTGTGATTTAATATCATCACCAGCAAGATTTACAATTTCTTTAGGAGTAAACATTTTCTTAATAACTTTATAACTTGGCTTTGCTTCGCGCATATCCTTAAAAAGAAGCAAATCTCCATTACAAAGGAATATAAAAGGAAGAGGAGTTTTCCAGGCTTGTACCCAATCGGGAAGTATATTTCCATAATTCTGAGCTTGTTCAGCAACTTCAAGACCAAGTTTGTTTTCTTCTCTTTTAGCTTCAAGAACTGCAATAGCCTTTCCATCAAGATACAAAATGTAGTCAGCTTCAAGATTACCTTTCATAAGATTTTCTTCAACAGCCTGAGCATTTACTGCATCAGGAGTAAAGTCATCTCTAGGAACAACAGTCCAACCGGAATCTTTCAACATCTGGTCAATTTTTACACGAGCTTTCTGTTCTGGTAAAAGTGAATCTAAATCATATGTACTATGGTGTATCTTGTATTCAGCCATAATAATCTTCCCGTCTTCACATAATTAAATATTATAGGAAGATTATAACACATTTTCGTGATTTTGTGGGAATTAATCCAAGCCGAACTTGGTCGTGCTCCAACGATGAAACGTTGGGCCAAGTCCAGAAGTGAAACGTCTGGTCAATCCAACAGAATGTTGGCAGGGATGCAACGGCTGGGCGGGGAACGGAGATACAGCAGAGTGAAACGGGCTGTTGAAAATCGTAAAGCGGGGAAAGGGAAACTTTTCGCTTTTAAGATTTTCAGGGATAGGGTGCGGGAAAGGTTGCCTTTCCTGAGGGGTAATCCAAAAGGGGCTTTTTTGCCCATGTGGCGAATGGAGGGGTGATAGATTTTTATCATCCCGTAGTGAGTTACGGTTTGATAGAACCGTACATATCGCTTGCAGCGACAAACACTAGGGGTTTCTTCAAAAAACGGCTGATTTTCAGAAAGCGAAACCTTTCGCTAACAAAAATACTTGCCGAAGAGACAGCATCGATTGCAGAATCTTTTCAACAGGTATAATATTTAGCGGCTCATATCATAGTCAAGGCTTCGCGGACGGGCCTTTTCCCTCTGGTAGTCCTTCCAGTTATGAACCCGATACTTCTTGTAGCTGGTTCCAAGAGTTATAAGCTCATCTCCGTCATGGTTTTCCCATTCGGCTAACTGAGTGCTTTTTTCAATGTACGCATCAGTCAGGCCCTTGTTCACAAATATCTTGGATACGAACCAGTATACACAAGAGATGGAAGTTCTGTTACTTGGAATGAAAATGCGAATGGATTCCGATTACCTACAGTTGAAGAATGGCAGTATGCGGCAAAAGGAGGTCAAAAATTTAAATACAGCGGCAGCGACAATCTGGACGAAGTAGGCTGGTGCTACGACAACAGTGGAAAAAAGCCACATCCTGTTGCGCAGAAAAACCCTAACATCTATGGCTTGTATGATATGAGCAGTAACGTATGTGAATGGTGCTGGGATTCCCTCGGCGGTAACGGACACTATACCTGTGGTGGCAGTTGGTACGACTACTCCGGCAGCTGCGAGGTGGGCAACGGGCGCTGGAACATTGCTTACGGCAGGGGCGACGGCCGAGGCTTCCGCATTGTCCGCTCTACAGGCAAGTAAAAACGAGATGTGGCTGTGCAGTACCGGTGTAGCGCAGGCGGCAAGCCGTAGCGGAGCAGGTACGTAACAGCTGCAATCGAGCAGAAGATTCCTGACCGAGTTTACTGCGTAAACATCGCAGTGTTGTAGCACGGGAATGACAAATTAGCAAATCTATCGATACAAATGAATGCTAGAGAATCTTTATTCTAATTTTCAAAAAGCCTTTCAGTCTCTTTTATCCTTGAATCCAGCGTTTTGCATAAGATTTCCGCGCGCTCCGGCTCAATGTACGGATTTTGTGATATGAGCTTTCCGAAGAATTCTGAAACGCCTTCGAGCCTCCCAAAGTCCAAATCCGAGCAGTATTCCTTGAACGGAATTCTTTTCATCTGTTCTTTCTGGTTTGGGGCGAACGGCTTTGCTTTTATTTTTAAGGATTCGCGTAGGTATGGATTTTTTAGGTTATAAAGGATTTCATCATGGAACATTGAAGTTCCGCTGTCGAACACTGGAGCAAGTCCAATCCACTCAAGAGTGTCGGGATTCCTTAAAAATCCGAAGTTGTTGTAGTGCCTGTCGGTGTTTGCAATTATAAAGTCAACCGTGAGCATTCGGCAGATTCCCTGCTTTAATTTTTCTGTATCCTTGAATCCGAACTCCCTGCAGCAGTTTATCAGATGGTTGAAATTTGAAGTGCTGTTGTTCTTTTTTAAAGTATTCACAATGTGCCAGGCCGGAACAAGCTCTGTCTGCGGCGACACAAAGTCTGGGAATGATGAGTAAAAAGTTCCATCGTTTTTTATGATTTTGTATTCAACGTGTTCAATTCCAAGCCTGCCGCAGATTTCTGATGCAAGAACCTCATTGAAAGGTTCCTGCTGCCAAAGGCTTCCGGCTTTTAGAAGAATCCGCTCTCCATTGTTTATGATCCATTTTTTCTTGAGCCAGCCGTTAGTTGTGTTGTCCGGGGAAACAAGGTTCAATGTGTCGGCGCTGTCTGAATTCAAAACCCCGAAGAGGGCTTTTCCTACGTCATCAGAAAAATTGTTCTGAAAGAAATTCACGTCTTTCCAGGACAGGCTGCTTTTTAAAGGCTTTGCCCAGTAGTGGTCAGAAAGACTGAGTCCGTAGCTTTTTTCTATAAGATAATCCGTAGTGACATTTCCAAGCTGCTCAAGGGCTGTGTCAAGATTCTGGCGGCTTGCAGGAATTGAGCGGCTTTTCCACCAGGAGCGGAACTGGCTTTTTAAGGTTTTTCCTTTTTCATTGTCCGGCGATATTCCGATTGGAAGATGCTCCCTGCTGATTATTTCAGAGACTTCGGAGATTTCCTCATCCTCGGTTGAGAACCTTAAAACCGGAATATCTTTGTGGCAGAGAATGTAGTTCATCGCTCCTCCACAATTTTCCATTCAACAAGGTTTCTTTCCTTTGTGGAAAAACTTGCGCCTATTTTTATAATCCGTTTTCCGCTTGCCCTGTAAGGCCCCCCCCGGCGTATTTTGCATCTTCAATCTGATTCAATGCCTCGTCTGCCGTTTTATCCCGCTTGAACTCAAAGATGAATACATTGTTTCCGTTCAAAAGCACGCAGTCCGCCCTGCCGAACGAGGATGTCTCCTCGACAGTTGACCACTGGCCCAGCAGCGTGAACACAAGGTAGAACACATTCTGGAAATTCTGCTCTATGACACTGTCCTGTTTTTCCTTCCTTGCGGTTGTGTAGGGAAGAGTCGCAAAAAGAGACTTGAACCTTGCCATTACGCTTTCTATGTCGCCTTTTTTTTATGTCGCGGGCAAAGGAGACAACATCAAGCCCTGTGGAGCGGTTGTTGTTCAGGATTGCCGGAGCAAGAGAGTTTATGAACGCGTACTTCACCTCGTTGTTCGGGTATTTTAAAAGATAAACGCCGAATTCCCTGTCGTAGCCTTTGATTGTAAGGTAGCCGGTCTGGTAGAAAAGCGGAACCGGGTTAGGGTTGTCGCTCCTGTAGTCCTGGAGCTCCTGCGCGGTGGCCTCCACGCCGTTTGAAAGATCCATGTAGTTCATCGTGCTTTCCTGAAGTTTTTTTATAAGGAAAGTCGGTGTTCCTGTTGCAAACCAATAAAACGAGAAGTCCTTTGAGTAAAGAGCGTTCAGAAGACTGAACGGATTATAGACACCGTCAGCCTCATGATGGAAGTGGTAGCCATCATACATCTGTTCAAGTTGGTTTACACATTCTTCTTTTGAAAGCCCGTTATTTTCAGCGAATGCTTCTATTTCAGGGGCGAGACTTTCAAGCATCTCTTTTTCTGTGATTCCGCATGCTGTTGCATACTGGCTTGTGATTGATATGTCGTTCAGCTGGTTCAGGTCGCTGAATATGCTCACCTTGCTGAACTTTGTCACGCCTGTCAAAAATACGAATTTCAGGTCTTCGTCCAATGCTTTTAATGTTACGTAAAGCCCGCGAAGTGTTTCCCTGTTCTCGTTTACAAGACTTTCGTTGCTCTGCGCGTCAAGAAGAGGCTTGTCGTATTCGTCTATAAGAACTGCCGCCTGAAGACCTGTTTTTTTCCGCGCGGTCTGCACAATGTTTATAAAGCGGCCGGCAAAATTTGTCGGGTCCAAAGGGTCTTTGTAGTCAGCTTGTATTTCATATTTTTTTTCATATTCATTCAGCTGAAGATTTATAGTTTTTTCAAGAGAAACCTCTTTTGAAAAGCTGTTCTGCGCAAAATTCAGATAAATTACCGGATAAGCTTTCCAGGCGTCCGGATTGTCCTTTTCAAGCTGCTCAATCTTCAGTCCATTAAAAAGTTCCTTCTTGCCCTCAAAATATGCCTTTAAGGTTGAAAGAAAAAGACTTTTTCCAAAGCGGCGCGGGCGGCTAAGAAAATAAACCTTTCCTGAATGCACAAGAGTGTATATAAATTCCGTCTTGTCTATGTAAATGTAATTGTTTTTTCGTAAGTCTTCAAAACTCTGGATGCCAATCGGCAGTTTTCTGATATTTTGCATGGAACAATGATAGCATAGAAAAGGGGAAAAATAAATTACTATTTTTGATTACTCCAGTTAGTTTTTTAACTTTTTCCGATTCAAGAAACTTTATTTCATCAGAAGTGCACGCTATTGATTGTTGTCTTCTTATTGTCATAAAAACCATACAATTTATACTATAAACTTTTTTTCTGGAATGCCGATGAACAGAGTATGAACAGTTTTTCAAATTCTGTAGATTTGCTTCACCGTGCTCTTGATGTTGAAAGCCTCCGCTATCAGGTTACTGCAAACAATATTGCAAACAGCGAAGTTGCGAATTTCAAAAGACAGTCCGTAAATTTTGAAAGCGAGCTGAAAAAAGCCTTCGTTAGTCGTGACAACGAGCACAGCTCTTTCCGCATGGCGACAAATGACGCGCGCCATATTCAGAGCGAAGTTCCGCGCGACTGGCGTGATGTTGAGCCTAGACGTGTTTCTGACTACACGACTTCTTCAAAAGCTAACGGAAACAATGTTGATGCCGAACAGGAAGCAATGAATGTTGTTCAGATTCAGATGCAGTACCGCCTTTTGACCCAGCTTATGAATTTTGAGTTTTCACAGGTCAAGACGGCTATGAAGTCAATATAGTTTATTTTTACTATTGAGTTTTGGAGAAAAGTATGGGATTATTTACAAGCATAAACATAGCGGCAACAGGAATGAGCGTGGAGCGTCTGCGCACTGATGTCATTTCAAACAATATTGCGAATGCAACAACAACTCGTACTCAGGAAGGCGGAGCTTACCGCAAGCAGAGCGTGATTGTTGAGCCTATTGCTTCTTCAAATCCTCAGTGGAGATTTCCTTTTGTGGATTCAGAATTGGACAACGGACCTGGAAAAGGTGTTCGTGTGCGTGAAATCATAAAAGACAGCGAGCAGGGCAGAATGGTTTACGACCCGAGCCACCCGGATGCGATTCAGTCTGGACCGAACAAAGGCTACGTTGAATATCCTAACGTGAATATTGTAAATGAAATGGTTAACATGATAAGCGCGAACCGTGCTTATGAGGCCAACAGTTCTGTTATTCAAGGCAGCAAGGAAATGTTTGCCTCTGCTTTGGAAATCGCAAGCCGCTAGCCGCAGTTAATCAGTAAATGGGAGGAACTATGAATCTTTCTTTTGGCTCTATGGAGCTTAACAGGTCAAATGCGTCTCACCTTGGTACTTCAGCCATTGGAAACGTCAGCAAGGCTTTAAACGGAAAAGAAAACGCTTCTGTTAACGGAGCTGAAAAGAAAGAGTCGTTTAGAACTTACCTTCTTGAAGCTGTAAACGAAATGAACAGCCAGCAGCTCAATGTTTCTGCCCTTCAGGAAAAAGTCATAACAGATCCGGACAGCGTGGACATTCATGATGTTACAACTGCCATGGCAAAAGCCCAGATGTCGCTGGATCTTGCGCAGAATGTAATCGACCGTCTTGTAAAAGGCTGGAATGAGCTTTCTCAGAACAGATAGCGCGCTAGTTTGCTAAAAAGTTTTATTGTCAAATTCTGGAATTTGTGTTATACTGTCCTATCTTTTTATGCAAGAGGGACAGCGTAAAATAGAAATAAGGTTTTTTTAAAAACTCACTTTACAGTTCGTTTTTAGAAAAACCGCGAGTTTTAATTCGCTGTAATAGCACCGATTAAAACATCGCATTATTAGAGTTGCCTATAAAAACTGAAGTTTTTATAGGCTTCCATAAAATGAGTTCGTTCATGGGAGGGGAATATGAACGAATGGTTCAAGAAAAATTTAGAAACCATTAAAGAAAAATGGGCGAAGTGGACAACTCTCCAAAAAGCTATTGTGGCTGCCATCATTGTGGTTGCTATAGCGGTGATTGTTCTTATGGCTTCTATGTCGTCTCGCCCTTCCACAGTGCGCCTTTTTAACGGTCCTGTAAATGATGAAAAGGAACGGGAGCTTATTCTTTCCCGCCTTGATCAGGACAATGTAAAGGCCTATGTTTCATCTGACAATTATATTTCTGTTGAAAACAGTGATATAGCAAAAAAATACAGAAGCCGTCTCATCGCTGAAGGCTATGCTCCGTCGAGTCTTGATGCCTACAGCCTTTTTGATGTAACCCGTTGGTCAAGAACAGACTTTGATGATAAGGTGAACTGGCAGCGCGCAACAGAAACGGCTTTAAAGCAGCAGCTTGAGTCTTTGGACGGAATTCAGCGCGCGGAAGTAAATCTTGTGCTTCCTGATGAGGCTTTGTTCACAGAAAATCAGAATCCTACATCCGCAAGCATTGTTTTGTACGCCAAAGGAAACAGCGATGTTCTTACAGATAAGCGCAAAATCCGCGGAATCCAAAATCTCATAAAAGCCTGTGTGGAAGGTTTGCGCGATGAAAATATCGTAATCAACGACGGCGCTTCAAATGTTCAGATAAATGACTTTGAAGGCATGGCGGAAAGCGACCGCATTTCAAATATAGAAAAACAGCGCAAGCTTATTCTTAAGCAGGAAACTACATATACAGGTTTGGTTCTAAAAGCATTGAAGGGAACTTTCTCTGATGACCGTGTAAGAGTTGCTAACATCAAGATTGACATGAATATGTCTGAGCGAAAAACAACTTCAAAGGAATACACTGGAATTACAATCCGTCCTGACAACCCGAACACTCCTTATGACGACTCTGAAATTGTAAACAGCCTTACATTGTCGGAAGAAACTGTAAACAAGTCGTTTACTGGAACCGGCTACAATCCTGAAGGTCCTGCTGGAGTTGAAGGCCAGAATCCTCCTGTTTACAGCGATATGTCAAATGTTGTGGGAAAATCCACAGAAGAAGGCGTAAAACGCAACTATGCGCTGAATGAAAAAAATGTTTCTGAAATTACAAGCCCGCAGATTGACCGCATTACAGTTTCTGTAAACATCGACGGCCAGTGGCGCAAGGTTTATGATGAAAACAATCGTCCTATTCTTGAAAACGGACATTTAAAGCGCGAGTACATTCCTATTACTCCAGAGCAGCTTGTAAATACGACAAAACTTGTTCAGGATGCTGTCGGCTATAACAAATCCAGAGGAGACAGCGTTACAGTTACGAATATTCCGTTTGACAGAACAGAAGAGCAGGAAAAGGAAGATCTTGCTTATATTGCGCAGCTTAACAGAAACCGCACAATTATGTTCAGCCTGATTGGAATTGCTATAATTCTTATTGCGTTCATTGCGTTCCGTATTATCAGCAGAGAAATTGAACGCCGCCGCCGTCTTGCGGAGGAAGCTAGAATTCGTCAGCAGGAAGAAGAAAGGCAGAGAGCGCTTCTTGAGGCCCAGCAGCAGGGAATGGAAGTTACAATGTCTGTTGAAGAGCGCAAGCGGGCAGAGCTTCAGGAAAATGCGATTGCAATGGCAAAAGAGCATCCGGAAGACGTTGCAATGCTTATCCGCACTTGGCTTATGGAGGAATAGTTTATGGCAGAAGAACTTGTTGACGGCAAAAAAAGCAAGAAAAAAGGCGGAATCAAAGATTATAAGAATCTTACCGGCCGCCAAAAAGCCGCTATTTTCCTTGTTGCAATCGGAAGTGATGTAGCCTCTGATGTAATGAAGCACTTGCGCGAAGATGAAGTTGAAACTCTTACTTTTGAAATTGCGCGCCTTGATACAATTGACGCGGACTTTAAAGATCAGGTTCTTGAAGAATTTCAGGAACTTATGCAGGCGCAGAATTTTATTACAACTGGCGGTATTGACTTTGCCCGCGAGCTTCTTGAAAAATCCTTGGGAAGCCAAAAGGCGATTGATATTATCAACAGGCTTACAAGCTCTTTGCAGGTCCGCCCGTTTGATTTTATCCGACGAACAGATCCGGCTCATCTTTTGAACTTTGTTCAGCAGGAATATCCGCAGACAATTTCGCTTATTCTTGCGTACCTTGAGCCTCAGAAAGCCGCCACAATTCTTCAGAATCTTCCTGCGGAAATTCAGCCGGAAGTTTCAAAGCGTCTTGCCACAATGGACCGAACAAGCCCGGAAGTTCTGCGCGAAGTTGAGCGTGTTCTTGAAAAGAAACTTTCAACTCTTTCCAGCGAAGACTACACTGCTGCCGGTGGAGTTGATTCAATCGTTGAGATTCTTAACCTTGTTGACCGTTCTTCTGAAAAAGCAATTATTGAAACTCTTGAAGAAGACGATCCTGAGCTTGCGGAAGAAATCAAGAAGAGAATGTTTGTTTTCGAAGATATTGTTATGCTTGATGACCGCGCGATTCAGAAAGTTCTCCGTGAAGTTGATACACAGGAACTTGCAAAGGCTTTGAAATCAGTTGATACAGAAGTTCAGGACAAGATTTTCCGCAATATGTCAAAGCGTGCCGCTTCAATGCTTAAAGAAGACATGGAATACATGGGACCTGTCCGCTTGAAGGATGTTGAAGAAAGCCAGCAGAAGATTGTTAGTGTAATACGCCGTCTTGAAGATTCTGGTGAAATTGTTATTGCTCGTTCTAGCGATGATGAAATGGTAGTCTGATTTGACTGGAGGCATTTAGCATGGCACAAACTGTATTCAGACCGGCAGAAGTTAACAATACTAAGGGCGAAGTTGTCCTTCAGTTTACAAAAAATTTTACGCCACCTGTGGAAGAAAAAGTTGAGGAAGTTCCAAAATACACAGGACCTACAGCAGATGACTTGCGCAAGGAAGCTGAGGCTTTTAAACTTCAGTGGGAAGATGAAAAAGCCAAGATGCTTGCAAAGGCACAGGCAGATGCGGACCAGATTGTAAAAAATGCGGAAGATGCGGCGTTTGCACAAATAAAGCATCACAGTGATCAGGCGGCTGTAATAAAATCCCAGGCGCAAAAAGAAGCGCAGGACATTGTTGAAAAGGCAAAGGCAGAAGCTCAGGATATTATTTCCAATGCAAAAGTAGAAGAAAACTCTATCTTTGAAAAGTCAAAGAGCGATGGATTTAAAGCCGGACATGAAGAAGGTTATAAGGCAGGAAATGAAGAAGCCCAGCGTCTTGTTGAACGCATTCACAAAATGATTGAAGCTGTTCAGGCTAAAAGGCAGGAGATTCTTGACAATACAGAGCAGCAGATTGTGAATCTTGTAATTTTGATATCGCGCAAAGTTGTAAAAATTATGAGTGAAAATCAAAAAAGCGTTATAATGTCGAATGTGCTTCAAGCTTTGAAAAAAGTAAAAGGCTCTGGAGATGTAACATTGCGGGTAAATCTTGCGGATGTAAAGCTTACAACCGAGCATATAAAGGACTTTATCCATCAGGTCGAAAATATCAAGAATATTTCTGTTGTTGAAGACAGTTCCGTTGAAAAAGGCGGCTGCATTGTTGAAACGGACTTCGGTGCAATTGATGCACGCATTTCAAGCCAGCTTAATGAGCTTGAAACTCAGATTTTGAATATTTCGCCAATAAAAACTGTGGGCAAGTCAGAAGTTATAAATCCCGACAGTTGATTTATTCGTTTGTTTTCTTTACCAGTGCCTGACCTGCTCCGGCAATCTATTTTTGTGCTTGTAGAAGAGAAGAATGACAGTTTGCTGAAAAATCTGCAATGTATTCCTTGTGCTTGCTGTGGGATAGTTTAAAATGGAAAATTTTTTTGATAAATACATTCATAGCATAGAACGGATTGAACCCATAAAATATACCGGCTCTGTCATAGGAGTAAAAGGTCTTATGATAGAAAGCAAAGGTCCTCGTTCTGTAATTGGCGAAATCTGCACAATACATATTCCAAGCATTCAAAGTTCCGTTCTTGCGGAAGTTGTTGGTCTTGAAGATTCTTCTGTACGTCTTATGGCTTACGGAGAGACAAAGGGAATTGAAGTTGGCTGTGAAGTTGTTGCTTCAGGGCACGTTTTGGAAGTACCTGTTGGATTATCGCTTTTGGGACGCGTAATAGACGCAACTGGAAAGCCTTATGACGGAAAAGGCGAGATTTTCCCTGAGGCATATTACCCGGCTCTTGCATCTCCTCCGAATCCAATGGAACGCAAGCCGATTGACAAGCGCATTGTTACTGGAGTTCGCGCTATTGATGGAATTCTCACAGTTGGAAAAGGCCAGCGTCTTGGAATTTTTGCAGGCTCAGGAGTTGGAAAATCAACGCTTCTTTCAATGATTGCGCGGAATACAAATGCTGATATAAACGTAATTGGTCTTATCGGAGAACGTGGACGCGAAGTCATGGACTTTATAAAGCGCGACTTGGGAGAAGAAGGACTTAAACGTTCTGTTCTTGTTGTTGCAACTAGCGATCAGCCTTCCATTTCAAGATTGAGAGCCGCTTATGTTACAACTGCCATAGCTGAATATTTCCGCGACCAAGGGAAGGACGTTATGCTGATGTTTGACAGCGTAACTCGTTTTGCCCATGCGCAAAGAGAAATTGGTCTTGCAACCGGCGAGCCTCCTGCGCAAAGAGGTTATCCTCCGAGCGTTTTTGATATGCTGCCTAAGCTTCTTGAGCGCACAGGAACAAATGATAAAGGAAGCATTACCGCCTTTTATACAGTCCTTGTTGACGGCGACGATATGGATGAGCCTATTGCTGATAAAGTGCGCGGAACTTTAGACGGACATATTGTTTTGCAGCGTTCCCTTGCAGCGCGTCAGCATTATCCTGCAATCGATATGCTTACAAGCATCAGCCGTCTTTCAAAGCGCGTTTCTGGAACTTGCACAAAAAAAGCAGTGCAGCGTGTGCGCCGTTGGATTTCTGTTTATTCAGAGCAGGAAGAAATGATAAATGCCGGTGTTTACCAAAAAGGTTCTTCCCCGGAAATTGATGAAGCCATTGACCATCATCAGGCTGTTGAAGAGTTTTTGTGCCAGGAAGAAAACTGCCATATTACAATTGAAGACACGTTGAAGTCTCTTTCTGAATTAAGTGGAATTGAAATTCCTGAAGCCGAATATTCAGAGTCTCCTGCTTGATTTTTATCTTTATGAAGAAATTTTCTTTTTCAATGCAGAAAATTCTTGACCTCAGAATCTTTGAGAAGCGTCAGGCAGAAATGGAGCTTGGCAAGGCAAATGCTGAAGTCGCAAGAATTCAGGGCGAGCTTGAATCTATTGCAAAGCGAAAAGTTTCCACAATAAAAAATTTCGACACAAATACAGATTTTCTTATTCAGGCTGAAATCCAGTCTTTTTTTTTCATGCTTGAGCAGAAGAAAGAAAAATTTTTGGAAGAGCTTGCCACGGCGCAGATTGCCGCGGATGAAAAACGCGAAGTTGTTCGTCAGGCAATGCAAAAAGTCAAGGTTCTTGAAAAGCTAAAGGAGAATAAATTCCGTCAGTGGAAGAAGGACAGCTTAAAAGCAGAGGAACTGGCAGCCGATGATATTGTGACTGCCAGAAAAAATTTGCTTTAGTATTTAAATGCGCTTCCGCCGATAAATTCCCTGATTATAGACTGCGTTGGAACTGAAGTTGCAGGAATTGTAGAGAAGCAGTTTAAGAATTGAAGCAGTCTGTTTGCTTCTGCATATTCTTTTTGGAGCGGACTTACACATCTTAAAAGCGGTTCTGCATAAACTTTCAAAACTGGAAGCTCATAGTCCAAAGCAGTGTTAAGCATCGCATCAGCATTGTTCTGGAACGGAAATATGTGAAGCTGCTCGCCTTTCTGAACGCTTTCCCACATTGCGATTGTGTCTGCCGCGCTTTTTCCTCTGTAGCGGGAATCTCTTACAATTCTTCTTATAAGCCTGTTGTCGCTTGTTGAAATTCTATTGTGGTCATCAAGATTCAACTGGGTCAATGCAGAAATGTAGATTTTAAACTTTTTATCAGCTGGAACTAAAGGTGTAAGCTTGTCATTGAGTCCGTGAATTCCTTCCATGATTAAAATATCGCTTTCTTCCAAAGTCATTGTGCCGCCTTTGAAATAGCTTACTCCGGCATGAAAATCATAAGACGGCAGTTTGATTTGTTTTCCGGCAAACAAGTCAACAAGATTCTGGTTTAAAAGCTCAATGTTCAAGGCTTCTAGGCATTCGTAGTCGTAGTTTCCGTTTTCATCTTTTGGAGTTTGCGCGCGTCCAAGATAATAGCTGTCAAGGCTTATAACTTTTGGCTTGTACCCGATTGCTTCAAGCTGCAATGCAAGTTTTTTGCTGGTTGTTGTTTTTCCGGAAGAAGATGGACCTGCTATAAGGACAATTCTTGCTGACTTTTTCTTGAGAATTTCATCTGCGATTGTAGAAATTCTTTTTGTCTGAAGAGTTTCTGTTATGTCGATAAATTCAGATTCTTTTCTGTCGTGAATCAGCTGGTTTAAACTTGCCGCGGATGTTACATTCAGTCTTTTTCCCCAGAGCTTGTATGACTTGTAAATTTCAAAGAGCTTCGGCTGGTCAACAAATTCTGTGAGTTTTTCAGGATGGCCTTTTTTAGGGAATCGCAAAAGAAATCCGTCGCTATATGGAAGCAAGTCAAAAACATTTAAAATACCTGTCGTTCCAACTAGCGGTCCAAAATACAAATCAGAAAAGCCTTCAAGCCTGTTAATCTGGACGCGGGAAGGACATCTGTAGTTCAGCTGCTTTCTGGTTTCTGTAAGTCCGAGCTCTTCAAAAAGCGAGCAGGCTTCTGAATACGAAATGAAGTCGGTCTCAATTATTTTGTCATATTTTATAATTTGCTCCATTTCATTTTTTAGCTTTAAAATATTTTCTTTTGTAAGTGGAGTTCCGAGTTCAAGCGTGTAGTAGTAGCCGTAGCCCAAGCTATGTCCGACTAAAAGTCTTTTTCCCGGGAAAATTTTGTGTGCTGCCGCCGCTAGAACAAAGCAAAGTGATCTTCTGTAGATTGAGCTTCCGTCTTTTGAGTCTGAAAAAACCGGCTCTATGCTTGAAGTTATGTTTACAGGACTGTCCAATGAGCAGATTTCATTGTTTACTTTTACTGCGACAATTTTTTTATTTTGTGCGTTGAATTTTTCAAGGAAAAGAATAGGGCGGATTTCATTTTCTGCTTCTATAAATGAATTGTCTGGAAATGTGATTTTTATTTTTTTCATGTTGTGTGCCTCCAAAATGCTTTGCTGAATTTTTAAACATGATATTTTTTATCATTTAATTATAAGGCACAAAATGCTGAAATGCAAAGAGAAATTATAGAAAGCTTATAAAAATTGTTATTTTTTTCCAAAAAGCGATTTTATAAACTCTGCGATTTTTATAAAGATATTGGCGATGAATTTTAAGATTCGCATAATCAGCGGAGGATTTTTTAATTTTTCAAGCCGTTTGTATCCTTCCATAAGTTCTTCGTCTGTAAATTCCTTGCGCTGATTGTTTTCTTCAAGCTCCATTTCAAGCTGGCGGATATTGTCAACATTTGAGTCAAGGATATTTGCATTGATTCTTTCCCAGCCTAAAGACTTTGCGGCTTCAAGTCTGCGTTCTCCTGCCACAAGCTCATAGTTGGAATTCAGCGTGATTGGATTCATAAGACCGTAACGATGCATGCTATCTTTTAATGCGGTCAAATCTCCTAAATCACGGCGAACTCTTTTTTTTACTTTTATGTCTTCAATTTTTACAAGCATTTAATTAAAAAATAGGCAATCTTTGTTTTTTAGTCAAGAAGCCAGTTTGAAAAATCATCGGAATTTCTCTGCGGCTGCAAGAGTTCATACTCGGATTCTTCCTGCCTTGTTTCAGAAGAAAGTTTTCCGCTCTTAAGAAAGCTCAAGTCAACCATCAGCGGACTGTCGTCAATTCCTTCGTCAAAATTATAGCCTGCTTTGATTCTTGCTTTTTTAAGTCTTGCGGCTCCTAAATTTCTTCCAGAATCGTCAGTATGCTTTTTGCAAGGCTCTGTCGGTTCTGTTCCTGGATAATAATATGCAGTGATTCTATTGCTTCCGCATTCAGGAGTCAGGATTCCGCCGCTTCTTGTGCAGACTTCAAGTTGAATCAAGTCTTTTGGTTTTTCGTCATAGAACGGCTTGTACGGCTTGTCTTTGTTCGCCGCATTCATAAAGTCGCCCCAGGCAACGCCAGCCAAAGTTGATCCGGTAATTGAAAGTCCTAAAGATTGTCCCGGCTTGTCGAATCCGAACCAGAAAACAGAAGTGTAATATGGCGTAAATCCTGCCGCCCAGGCATCTGCCCAGTTTTGAGTTGTTCCTGTTTTTCCTGCTACAGGCATTTGGAATGTTTTTCCGTTTGAATTTACAAAGTTGAATTTGTTTCCGCGGCCTTTTCTTTTTCCTGTAACCCAATATGTTGAGTCCCAGTCAGAGCCATATCTTAAAGTTCCGCTTGCAACAGTATTCTTCATAATTTCCTGCATTATAAATGCTGTTTCTTCTGTAAGAATCTGCTTTGATCCGTTTTTGGATTTTTGCGCGTCTGCCTGTTCTTTTCCCGGATTGAAAATTATGTTTCCGTTTTTGTCTTCAACTGAAAGAATTGCAATCGGCTTTACTTCTTTTCCGCGGTTTGCGATTGTTGCGTAGGCTTTTGCAACTTCAATTGGACGCACTGAACAGACTCCAAGACCAAACGGATAAACTGGCTCAAAGTGCCTTGCTTCAAATTCGTTTGACGGAATTCCTAGCAATGCAGAAGTTCTTTTTATTGCAGAGTCAAATCCGATTGTGTCCAAAACTTTTATTGAAGGCACATTCATGGAGTGGGCTAAAGCATACCAGAATTCAACATCGCCTTCCCACTGGCCTTTAAAGTCCTGCGGAATATAAGGAGTTCCGTCTTCTTTATGGAAAACCTGCGGCGTGTCGCTTATAATTGTTGTCATTGTAAATTTCTGGCTTTCAATTGCTTCGGAATAATAAAGCGGCTTGAAAGTTGAGCCAGGCTGAAGCTTTGCCTGCACCGCACGGATAAACTGGTTTGTCTTGTCATATTTTGAGCCGCCGACAAGCGCATCTATGTATCCTGTTGAATTTTCAATGGCAATCATTGTTCCTTCAATCGTTGTTTTTTCCGCCTTTTGCTGAATCAAGGAATTTCCTTTGTTGACGATTTCAGTCTTTAAGGATTCGATTCCGCAGACCATGGACATTACATCGATTATAGGATTTATTTCATCGCGGTAGTGATTCATTGCTGTTGCCTGGTTTCTTTGCTCGCCAAGTTTCAAGTCCGGCAAGTTGAATACAAGGCTGAAAAGTTCTGTGAGCGGAATATATTTGCTGAATGTCGCACGCTCGTGGGAATTCATTGTCCGCTGGTAAATTCTGTTTGCCGCATGGATATAATCCTGCATTACTTCTTCCGCGGCTTTTTGGTGCGAAAGATTCAATGTTGTGTTTACGGTGAATCCGCTTGTGTAAATGTCTTCTGTTCCGTAAATCATTCCGCTTAAATTTCTTCTTACATATTCACTGAACCAAGGAGCTTCGTCATTTTGCATTGCGTGCGCGGAAGCGTTTGTTCTTGTGTAGTCAAAGTTTGCCCAGTATGTGTCAAAACTGTCGTCCGCCTGCTGCTGGGAAATGTAGCCGGAATTCACCATCGCTTCAAGAACATCTTTCTGTCTTGCCATTGCCCGGTTTGGATGTTCGAATGGATTATAAAAAGAAGGATTTGAAAGCTGGATTACGAGAATTGCGGATTCCGCTGGAGTTATTTCTGTTGCATCGTGCCCAAAGTAATATTTGCTTGCCGCGTTGACTCCGTAAGTTCCGCCGCCAAAATATATTTTATTAAGGTAAAGCTCTAAGATTTCATCCTTTGAATATCTGCGCTCCATTTGGATTGCCCACCAAAGTTCCTTGAGTTTTCGCTTGACTGAATATTCCTGACGGTCGCAATACAAAGTCCCTGCGATTTGCTGGGAAAGTGTTGAGCCGCCGCCAAGCGAGTTTCTTGTAAGAACTCCGACAACTGCCCTGAACAAAGCTTTTACGCTGAATCCGTGGTGGCTGTAAAAAATGCGGTCTTCTCGTGTAAGTAATGCGTCAATCATGTGCTGCGGAAGATTTTTTAGCGCGATTATTTCACGCCGCTCATCGCTTGCAAATTCAGTTATAAGCTCGCCGTTTATGTCCAAAAGCCTTGTTGGAAGAGAAGTTTCAAAGTCTGTGAAATTTTCAGTGTTTATTGTATTCCTTGTAGCTGCAAGTCCCGCTCCAAGAAGAGAGCCAAAGACAAGCGCAAAAAAAAGCAATGCTCCGCTAATAATGAGTGGCATAGTCCCGCATTTTTTCATAACAATATATAATAGATAAAAATGTTTCTATTGTCAAACGAGCAAAATCAGGGCTAAACGCATTATAAATGTATTCATCATAAAACTGGCTCCCAGGAACCATTCCTTCGCGCAAACTTTACTTAAATTATTTATAATGCGTAAGCTACGAGCATAAGTGGCTTGTATTGACAATGTTTTTAGTTTGATATAAAACTTTCTTGTATGGAAGCTTTTTCAGAAGAGAAAAACGATGTTTTTGTTCCTCAGAAAATTTTTATGCAGCGTGCAATTGAGCTTGCGAAAAGAGGTGGCGGAAAAGTTCATCCGAATCCTCTTGTGGGCGCTGTGATTGAAAAAGACGGAAAAATCATTGCGGAAGGTTTTCATCACGAATACGGAAATCTTCATGCGGAGCGGGACGCTTTAAAAAATGCGGCTGAAAAAAATGCTTGTGTCCGCGGAGCAAATCTTTACGTTACATTGGAGCCTTGCTGCCACACAGGAAAACAGCCTCCATGTACTCAGGCAATCATAGATGCCGGCATAAAAAATGTCGTGATTGGAAGCCGCGATCCGAATTCTCTCGTAAACGGAAAAGGGGTTGCTCAGCTTGAAAATGCTGGAATAAAAATTTTCCGGGATTTTATGAAAGCTGAATGTGATTCTCTGAATGAAATTTTCTTCTATTATATAACTGCTAAGCGTCCTTTTGTGATTGTAAAATATGCACAAAGCGCGGACGGAAAAACTTCACTTTCTTCAGGCGAAAGCAAATGGATTACAAACGAAAGTTCCCGTGAATATGTTCATTATTTGCGCGGAACAACTGCGGCCGTTATGTGCGGAATTCAAACTGTTCTAAAAGATGATCCGCTTTTGACTTGCAGAATTAAAGGCGAAGAATTGAATCAGCCTGTTCGTATTGTCCTTGATACAGAGTTGAAAATTCCGCTTGAAAGCAATCTTGTAAAAACCGCGAATGAAGTTCCGCTTATAATTTTTACTTGCTCTGATTCTGCAAAAAAATCCGCCCTTGAAGAAAAAGGCGCAAAAGTAATTCAGATTGAAAAAAAAGATTCTCATATCGACATTTTGCAAGTGCTAAAAAAACTTGGCGAGTTTTCAATTGACAGCGTTCTTGTTGAATCCGGCGGCTCTCTTAATTCAAGCCTGTTTTTTTATGGCAAAGAAAAAAAATGCCTTGTAAACAAAGTTCTTTGCTTTGTCGCTCCTAAAATTTTAGGCGGAATAAATGGAACTGTGCATTCTCCGGTGCAGGGGATAGAATGCTCAAGCCTTTTGTCTTGCGTGAATCTTGCGCTGAAGAATGTAAAAACTTTTTCTGGTGATTTGCTTTTGGAATACGATTTTAAAGAGCCGTGTTTGGAGGAATAATTTTGTTCACGGGAATTATAGAAAGCCTTGGCACTGTAAAAAATATTGTGAGAGCCAGCCATTCTTTTTCGATTGAGATTCAGTCTGATTTTAATGAAAAGCTTGTGCTTGGCGAAAGCATTGCCGTGAATGGGGTTTGCCTGACTGTCGCTGAATTTTCAGGCTCTGTTTTTAAGGCTGATGTTACACCGGAAACTTTTAGCCGCACTTCCTTAAAAATTCTTCGCCCCGGAAGTTTTGTAAATCTTGAGCGCGCAATGAAGGCTGACGGAAGATTTGGCGGGCATATTGTTTCTGGTCATATTGACGGAACAGGAAGAATTCTTGCTTTTTCAAAAAATGAAAATGCCGTGAACATTCAGTTTTCAATGGAAAAAAAACTCGGCGATTTTATGATTGAAAAAGGCTCTGTTGCAATTGACGGAATCAGTCTGACTGTTGCTTCTCTAAAATGGAGCGGCTCAACTTGTGTTATTTTCGCGGCGGTTATTCCGCATACTTGGAGCAACACCGTTTTAAGCAAAAAAAAGCCAGGCGACCTGGTAAACATTGAATGCGACATTGTTGGAAAATATATAAGGCATTTTACTTTGGAGGAAAAAAATGAAGGCTGAAAAATTCGCTCTTATAGAAAAAGCTTTGCAGGATTTGCGCGGCGGAAAAATTATAATGGTTACTGATGACGAGTCGCGCGAGAATGAAGGCGACTTGATTTGCGCGGCAAGATTTGCTACAGGCGAAAATATAAATTTCATGGCGCGGAATGCGTGCGGACTTATCTGTATGCCAGTAAGCTCTGAAATTGCAAAGAAATTCAATTTTTATCCGATGACGTTTCAAAATCAGGACAACCACGAAACTGCCTTTACAGTTTCCGTGGACCATGTTTCAACGACAACAGGAATCAGCGCATTTGAAAGAAGCACTACAGCAATTGCGCTTGTAAATCCTGAAACAAGGTCTGAAGATTTCCGTCGCCCTGGACATATGTTTCCTTTGGTTGCAAAAGACAAGGGAATTTTTGAACGCCAGGGACATACAGAGGCGACTGTTGATTTGTGCCGTCTTGCAGGTCTTGAGCCTGCTGGACTTTGCTGCGAGATTATGAGCGCAGACGGACACATGGCGCGCCGCCCTGAACTTGAAGAAAAAGCAAAAGAATGGAATTTGACTCTTATAACGATTGCCGATTTGATTGAATATAGAAAGTCAACTGAGAAATTCATTGAGCGTGTTGCAGAAGCGAATCTTCCCACAAAATATGGCGACTTTAGGCTTTACGGATTTTTGGACACAATCACGGGCGAGCATCACGAGGCTTTGGTTATGGGAAATGTTTCCGACGGAAAAAGTGTTTTGTGCCGTGTCCACAGCGAATGTCTTACAGGCGACACTTTCGGTTCAAGAAAATGCGATTGCGGCGAGCAGTTTGATCTTGCGATGAAAAAAATTTCTCAGGAAGGAAGGGGAGTTCTTGTTTATCTTTCTCAGGAAGGAAGAGGAATCGGAATCCTTAACAAGATAAAGGCTTACAGTCTTCAGGACAAAGGCATGGACACCGTGGATGCTAATCTTGCGCTTGGTCTTCCAGAAGATGCCCGGGACTATTCGTGTGGAATTCAAATTCTTAAAAACCTCGGAGTTTCAAAACTTCGCCTTATGACAAACAATCCGCAGAAAATTGACGCCATGAACTGCAAGGAAAATGGAATTGAAATCGAAGAGCGTATTCCGCTTGAAATTCCGGTTCAAAAATATGATGAATTTTATTTGAGAACAAAGGCAAAACGGATGGGGCATCTGCTTTCTAACGTTTAGCGATTTCTAAAAATATTTTGGAGGAAAAAATGAAAGTTATTGAAGGAAAAGTTGTTTCTGGAAGTGCTGGCAAAATCAAAGTTGGAATTGTCGCCGCAAGGTTCAATGAGTTTATTGTTTCAAAACTTGTCGCGGGCGCAAAAGACGGACTTGTCCGTCACGATGTTGAAGATGATGACATAACTCTTTGCTGGGTTCCTGGCGCTTTTGAGATTCCTGTTGCTGCGAAAAAAATGGCTGAAAGCAAAAAATATGATGCTATTATTTGCCTTGGTGCTGTAATCCGTGGAGCTACAAGCCACTATGACTATGTTTGCGCTGAAGTTTCAAAGGGAATTGCCCAAGTTAGCTTGCAGACTGGACTTCCTGTTATGTTCGGGGTTCTTACAACTGACACGATTGACCAGGCGATTGAACGCGCTGGAACAAAAGCCGGAAATAAAGGCTACGACTGCGCCCTTGGAGCAATTGAAATGGTAAATTTGCTCAAGCAGATGTAAAATGTCATCTTAGGGCTTGCCCCTGCGATGTTTCTGAAAGAAACTCGGTTGATAATCTATTTAAAATTTCCAACAGATTCCTGACCGAGTTTACTGCGTAAACATCGCAGTGTCGTAGCACGGGAATGACACTTAAATTACTGTTCTTATCAAAACTTGACATTTGGGCTAATAAAACTTAGTCTTTGATTTTACTTGCAGCATCTTCAATTGAAATAGATTCAAAGATTTCCCTTGTCTTTAAGTTCTTGAGTGTGATTGTATTCGCAGTTTCGCTGTTGCTTGAAAGCATGATTCCCCAGGGAATTTGTTTTTTATCTGTTACAGAATACTGTTTGTTGATTTTTACAGTGTCTGGGAATACTTCCACGGAAATTCCTTCTTTGCGGAGTTTTGCCGCCACTTCCTGATATTGAACATTCAGATTTTCATCAGTGTTGAATATTTCCACATCAAGGTAGCTGCCTTTTGCATTTGTAATTCCAAGCTCAGAAAGCCCCGCAATCAGCCTGTCCAAACCAATGCTTGAACCTACGCCTGGCAGTTTTTCCTTCATGTAAAGACCTGCAAGGTTGTCATACCTTCCGCCGGAACAAACAGAGCCTATTGACGGAAGTTTCTCAAGGAAAGTTTCGTAAACAATGCCTGTGTAATAGTCAAGTCCGCGTGTGATTGCAGGATCAAGCATATAAGTGCCTTCAATTCCCGCTGCTTTCATCATGCTGAAGATTGTTTTCATGCGTTTTGAGTCTTCATCTTCGCCGCCGGCAAGCTCTTCTATGTGTGAAAGTGTCTCTTCAAAAGAAGAAAGGGGCTTTATGTAGTCAATAATCTTTGCGCTTGAATCCGCGTTTCCTGTAATTTCTTCAAGTTCCGCTGAAACTTTTTCTTCGCCAACTTTGGCAATCTTGTCTACTGCTCTCAAAATATCTTCCGACTTTTCTGAAAGGCCAAGTTTCTTTAAAAAGCGGTTGAAAATTCCTCTGTGGTTTACGTGAATCTTTATTTCGTCAACGCCAATTGCAGAAAGGGCTGCTTTCATAAGGCTTAGTGTCTCAAAGTCCGATACTGCGCTGTCGCTTCCTACTGTGTCAAAGTCGCACTGTACAAATTCTCTGTATCTTCCTACCTGAGGCTTTTCTCCGCGCCATACTTTTGAAATGTGGTATCTTTTGAATGGAAAGTAAAGTTCTTCTTTGTGCTGTGCAGTGAATCTTGCGAAAGGAACTGTCAAGTCAAATCTCATTGCGACATCTCTTCCGCCGTTGTCTTCAAAGCGGAACATCTGCTTTTCTGTTTCGCCGTTGCTTTTTCTGAGCAAAATTTCTGTATATTCAAGAACAGGAGTGTCTATAGGAACGAATCCGTAAGAGCGGAATGTCTTTGTGAGTTTTTCAATTAAATCAGAACGCAAAATTTCATCCTGAGGAAGAAAGTCTCTGAATCCTTTTAAGATTTTTGGTTGAATAAATGTTTCCATAATAAAATATACTATAATATAAATAGAATTTGCTCAATGAGTATGAGTATTTTGGCAATTGTTGGCTTCATTTATATTTTTGCCTTGCTTGAAAAAAAAATGCAAATGCAATATTTTTAATAAAATGGAACGTATTGCTGGAGGATGAAATTGCTTTTTGCGGTGGATATTGGAAACACAAATATTGTCGCAGCTATCTTTGATGGCGATAAAATTGCTGTTCAGTGGCGCATTGCAACTGATTCAAGACGTACAGGAGATGAATATACTTCTATTTTGCTTACGCTTTGCAGGGAAGCCGGGATCCAGATAAAGTTTCTTGAAAAAAGCATTATAAGTTCTGTTGTTCCTGCCTTGATTGGGCCTTTTGTTATTGTATGCCAGCATCTGTGCGGAAAAAATCCGTTTATCTTGTCTTCTGACCTTGCCTATAGCGGACGTCTTCCTGTCAGGCTTGATTCAGCTTCGCCTCATACAAATATTGGAACAGATTTGCTTTGCAATGCGGTGAGCGCCTGGAATTTATTTGAAGGAAAAGGTCCTGTTATTGCGGTTGACTTTGGGACGGCTCTGACTTTAACTGTCGCTGATTCAGGCGGAACAATCCGTGGTGTTACTATTTCTCCTGGGTTGGGAACTGCTATAAAAGCCTTGGCGACCAATGCGGCCCAGCTTCCGTTTGTTTCTTTGGAAGCTCCGTCTTCAAGCCTTGGAATGAATACAGAAACTGCAATTCAGGCAGGTGTTGTTCTTGGATACAAGGGTCTTGTTGAATATCTGGTTCTCCAAGTTAAGGCTGACCTTGAAAAACTTACAGGCGACAAGGCTGAAACTGTAAAAGTTGTTGCAACAGGCGGACTTAACAAAGTTCTAAAGCCAATTACAGATGTGTTTACTGTTGTTGACAAAGATTTGACAATCCGCGGACTTAAGATTATTTCTGATTTGGTGTTGTAGAAATCTGTTTTTTACCTTTGGATAAAGTCTTCCCACTTGACTCCATCGCCTGAGCGCACCTCTTTTTCCAGTATAGAGCCTTCTATTGTGGAGAAATATTCAGGGCTTATTCCGGGTGAAAGAATTTTTTCTGTCCGCAGTACGGAAATGTCGTCCGGCTGTATTCTGCTTCCTTTTTTTAGTGAACGCATATAGTGAAGGGAGCGGTTTGTTCTTCCGTAGTTTTCTTCTTCTGCCGGAGCAAGTCTTTTTATTCCTGTTCCCAACGCCGCTGTGATTTTTTCACTTGGAAATTCGTATTCAAGCTGTTTAAGAATCTCCTTTTCAGCTGCATTTTCTAAGTTTTCTTTTACGGCTTTTCCTTCTTTTTTATAGCGTTCTTGTATTGAAATCGCCTGCTTGACAGAATGAACCATTACAGCAAACTGCTCAGGTTCAAGAGCCACAGGATCGTCTAGTCCGCTGTCTTTTTTGCTTAGCGTAATGTGCTTTTCAATTATGCTTCCTCCCATAAGAACTGTAAGAACAGGGACTAAAACTGGATCAAGGCTGTGGTCGCTTATTCCTGTTGGAATCCCAAATATTTGGCGTAGAGTTTTTACACATTTTATGTTGTATTGTTCTTCTGGCGCAGGATAGAAAGTTATGCAGTGAAGCAAAGTTAAGTCTGGAAAGGATTTTTCATTTGCGCAAGGTTCTTTTTTATTTTGGATTATTTGAATTGCTTTTTCTATGTCGCCCAGCTTGGAAACTCCGCTTGAAATGATAATTGGAATTTTCTGATAATAATCTGCGCATTTGTGTAAAAGCGGAAAATGATTCAGTTCTGGACTTGCGATTTTTATCGCGTCTGGATTAAGTTTTGCAAGCTCTTCAAAAGATTTTGTTCCGAAAGGTGAGCAGGCGAATAAAAGTCCTTTTTTATGTGAATATTCAAGGCATTTTTTGTAGAAATCGGAAGAGCATTCAAGTTGCTTGAATGTGTCATAAAGCCGGGTTTTTCCTCCAGGCAAATTTACAAATCCTGTGTCTGGATGCAAAATCTCATCGGCATAAACCCATTGGAATTTTACGCAGTCTGCACCTGCAAAAGCGGCCGCGTCAATAAGTTCATGTGCTTTATCTAAAGAACCTGCGTGCGCAGTTCCAATCTCAGCGATTATCTTCATGCCTTTGATTATAATTGTTCAGCATTTGAAATTCAACAGAATGAAATTTAAAGCAAAAAGGGGATGTCTAATAAGTTCTAAATGTCATTGTCGTACCTGATACTTCGATGTTTGCATAGCAAACTCGGTTAACAATCTCTAAATGATTGCAATATATGCATTTAGATTTTCGGGTCAGGCTCGAAAATGACAAAAAGGATACTTTTGGGACATCCCCATAGTGGAGCTGTTGTCTGGACAGCTAAAAAAGGATTTTCCTCCGTTTAGATTTCCACTGTAAAAAGTTTATATTTGGAATTCCAATTCCGACATATAGAAATTAACTGGAATTAAAAAGATATTTGTGTTTTTGGTTGAAATTATCTGCTAAAAAACTATTTTTGAATTTTTCTTGTTTTATAGATTATTTTGATTCAATTTGATATAATGAAACGAGTTTTAAAATTCGTCTGATTTTTGAAACTTCTTCATATATTCTTTTTGGTTCTGTTGTTTTTGCATTCAGGCTAAAGAATTTTGTGCTAAAATTTATTTATAATTTTATAAAAGGACGGAATGTGATGTACAATCCTGTAGATTCAAAAGCTGATTTTCCGAAGCAGGAAGAAAAAATCTTAAAATTCTGGGAAGAAAACGAAACTTTTAAAAAGTCTGTTTCGCAGAGAGAAGGTGCGGAGGAATATGTTTTTTATGACGGACCTCCTTTTGCAACTGGACTTCCTCATTTTGGTCATTTTATTCCGTCTACAATAAAAGATATAATTCCGCGTTATCAGACAATGAAAGGAAAGAAAGTTGAGCGCAGGTTCGGCTGGGACTGCCATGGTCTTCCTGTTGAAAATCTGATAGAAAAAGAGCTTGGAATAAACTCTAAGCACGAGATTGAAGCTTACGGTGTTGCAAATTTCAATGAAAAATGCCGCGCTTCTGTTTTGAAATACACTTCAGAATGGCGCAAGACGATTACCCGAATGGGACGCTGGGTTGATTTTGACAATGACTACAAGACAATGGATCCTGACTTTATGGAGTCAATTTGGTGGGTTGCAAAATCTCTTTGGGACAAAGGCATGGTTTATGAGGGAAAGTACATCCTTCCTTATTGTCCAAGATGCGCGACTGTTCTTTCTACGCATGAACTTGCCCAAGGCTACAAAGAAAAGCAGGATCCGGCGATTACAATCCGTTTTAGAGTAACAAAAGCTCCGGTTACATTTGAAGATTCAGAAATGGAAAACGGAAACACTTATTTTCTTGCCTGGACAACAACTCCATGGACGCTTCCTTCTAACGAGGGGCTTTGCATGGGTCCTGATATCGAGTATGTGAAAATAAAAGACAAGGAAAGCGGGGACTTTTATATTTTGGCAGAAAGCCGCCTTTCAGCATATTACAAGAATGAAGCTGATTATGAAGTTATTTATAGGAAAAGCGGAAAAGATTTTCTTGGCGCAAAGTACGAGCCTCTTTTTCCGTATTTCAAGGACTTGGATGTAAAGGAAGACGGAAGTGATGGTGCTTTCAGAATGTTTAATGCCGACTATGTTTCAACGGAAGACGGAACTGGAATTGTACATATTGCTCCTGCGTTCGGTGAAGAAGACTCTAAGGTTTTCAAGGGAACCGGAATTCCTTCTGTTGAGCCGATGGATGCTGAATGTAAATTTACAAAAGAAGTTACAGATTATGCAGGACGCTTTGTAAAAGACTGTGACAAAGACATAATGGATCGCTTGAAGAAAGAAGGCAAGCTTGTCAAGCGCGATACAGTTGTTCACCAGTATCCGCATTGCTGGAGATGCGGTTCTCCTTTAATTTACAGAGGAATCGGTTCTTGGTTTGTAAAGGTTGCTGATGAACATGAACGCCTTTTAAAGGCAAATTCCCAGATAAAATGGCAGCCGGCGCACATAAAAGAAGGCCGTTTTGGAAAATGGCTTGCTGGTGCTAGAGACTGGGCAATCAGCCGAAACCGCTACTGGGGAAATCCTATCCCAATTTGGAAATGTTCTGACTGTAACGATGCTTTGTGTGTAGGCTCAAGAAAAGAACTTGAAGAGCTTAGCGGAGTTTATCCTGAAGATTTGCATAAGCAGTTTGTTGATAAAATAACCATCCCTTGCAAAAAATGCGGCGGAACAATGAAACGCATTCCAGAAGTTTTTGACTGCTGGTTTGAATCTGGTTCAATGCCTTATGCGCAGCAGCATTATCCTTTTGAAAACAAGGAATATTTTGAAAGTCATTTCCCGGCTGATTTTATAAGCGAAGGTCTTGATCAGACACGCGGATGGTTCTATACACTTACTGTTCTTGCTTCAAATCTTTTTGACAAGCCGGCGTTTAAAAACTGCATTGTAAATGGAATTGTTCTTGCAAGCGACGGAAGAAAAATGTCCAAGAGCTTGCGCAATTATACAGATCCTAATGAAGCTATTAATAAGCTGAGCGCGGATGCAATCCGTCTTTTCCTTATGCATTCAGCAGTTGTAAAAGCTGATGAAATCCGTTATTCGGATGAAGGTGTACGTGATGTAATAAAAAGCATAATTCTTCCGCTTTGGAATTCCTATTCATTCTTTGTTCAGTATGCGAATATCGATGGAGTTACTTGCACTGGGCATGAGTTTGATTATAAGATTCCTGAAAATCCTCTTGACCGCTGGATTCTTTCGGTTGCTCAGAAAATGGTAAAAGATGTTTCTTCTGCGTTGGATGATTATGACCTTAGCGCGGCAATTGATCCTATGCTTTCTTTTATTGATCAGATTAACAACTGGTACATCCGCAGAAACAGAAGGCGTTTCTGGAAGGCTGGAAGCGATGCTGACAAACTTGAGGCTTACGGTGCTCTTTATTCCGCTTTGAAAACATTTGCGCTTGTTGCCGCTCCGTTTATTCCGTTCCTTTCCGAAGAACTGTGGCAGAACTTAAAAACTTCTGAAGACAAAGAATCTGTTCATTTAATGGATTATCCTGTTTACAATGAAAAATTCCGCGATGAAGATCTTGAGTTTAAAATGGCTAGCGTTCAAAAAGCTGTTTCAATGGGAAGAAGCCTTCGCAATCAGTTTAACTTGAAGAACCGCCAGCCGCTTGCAAGTGTGGCTCTTGTTACACGCAATGCTGAAGAGAAAAAAGTTCTTTCAGATATGCAGAATACAATCGCCGAAGAATTGAATGTTAAGAATGTAATTTTCCATGAGCGCGAGGATGAGCTTGTTGAATACAAGGCAAAGGCAAATTTCAGAGTTCTTGGAAAACAGCTTGGCGGAAAAATGAAGGCTGCCGCTGCTGAAATTTCAAGGCTTTCAACTGAACAGATTGAGCAGATTCTTGACGGAAAAACTGTTGCTATAAAAGTTGACGGCGAAGATGTTTCTTTGAATCAGGAAAATGTTCTTGTTGAGCGTTTTGAAAAAGAAGATTTAAAAGTTATAAATGACGGAACTTTGACAGTCGGACTTGATACAAAAATTACTGACGAGCTAAAGAAAGAAGGCTACGTGCGTGATTTAATTCGTGGAATTCAGAATCTTAGAAAAGAAAGCGGCTTTGAAGTTACAGACCGGATTGCTCTTTCTGTTGGCGGCTCTGAAGTTTTGAAATCCGCATTTGAAATGTTCAAGGATTTTATATCCGGAGAAACTCTTGCGTCTTCTGCTGTTTGGAGTGAAAATATTTTTGGAACTGAAATTGACTGCGAAGATGCAAGGTGGACTGTTTCTGTAAAGAAAATTTAAATTCGTTCTTGTTGAAAATTGGAGGCTGATTTGAAAAAGAAACTTGTTCCTGTTCTTATTGCGGTGCTGCTTTTCGTTGGATGCAAATCTTCTAAAGTAGAGATTGAAGTTCAAAATGTTGATCCGCTTTCTTTGCTTGAAGAAAATTCCAGCATTTATATGAGCGTTCCTGCAAGCAAAAATCAGGAGCTTGTTTCAAAAATTCTTTGCTCCAAAATTTCGGGGCTTGCAGAAAAAGACGCAAGAGCCATTGCTGCAAGAACAGAAATTTTATATGCCGGGCTTGGAACTGTGGATGACCGCTCTCGTCTTCAGATTGTATCAGAAACATCAATTCCCCGCATTGTTGTTCAGTCGTCGCTTTCAAAGAAAAATGGCTGGGAAAAATCTTTTGTCTCTTATTATGAAAAAGTATTTGAAAAGTTTACTCATGCGTCGGACGGATTTCAGGCTTCGTTTCCTTCTTCAAATTTGGTTTGCGCATCTCAAAATGTTGATTTGCTTCTAAAAAAATTTGCAGAAAATAATCCTGCTCCAGAAACAGCTTGGAAAAATTGGATTGCACAAGATTTGTCTCAAGGTGAAATTCTTTTTTACATAACAAAGCCTGGTCAATATTTAAGAAGCCTGATAGGGCAGAGCATAAATGTTGGAACTGATGCTATTTTCGGCTCTCTTTGTTATTTTCCTGATAAAAAAGATTCCGCTAAATATTCTGGAAAATATGAGCTTTCTTTCAGCATTCATTTACTGGATAAAAGAAGTGTAGTTGCATTGCGTTCTTTGCTTGGACTTTCTTTTGCAATGACGGGTGGCGCAGTTGAACAGACTGATGACTTTACTTTGAGAATTTCCGGAATTGAAATTTCAGAAAACAAAATTGAAGAATTGTTTTTGCGAGATCCGATTACTGGAAAACATTATAAAGTTGTAGATGACAAAGTTATTGAAGAATCTGTAAAAAAATGAAAATTCAAAGTTTTCTTTTTTTGATGCTCTCGTTTGTCTTTTGCAGATGCGCAACTTCCATTCCTTGTGAAAAAAAAGTCATAGAAAGAAATCTTTTTGAAGAGTATTTTTCAATAGCTGAAAATTATAAAAACTTGGAAAATTACAGCAAAGCCATTGAGTATTATAAAAAAACTTTGACATCAGATTCTTTGAATGACTATGCTTTTTATGAAATTGCGCTTTGCAATGTTTACTTAAAAAACTGGGATGAAGCGCAGTCTTCTTTTGAACAGCTTTTGCAAAATGATTTAGAAAACACGACTTTGAAAACTTCTTTGGCTTATATAGAAGCTATGCGCGGCAATTTAGAAGAAGCTGAAAATTTGTATTCCTATCTTTATGAAAATAATTCAGATGATTCTTCAATTCTAAAAAATCTTATCGCAGTTCTTGTCTCTGAAAAAAAATATGAAGAGGCGAATGAAAAATTTAAAATATTTGAAGAAAAGTTCCCAGATGAAGAATCTATTCCAGCTATAAAGAAAAAACTGGAAGAACTTTTGCCAGTGCAAAATGCTGAATATGAACAAGAAGCATCTTCTGTTGAAGAAGAAATGGAATAATTTCTTTTATTCTTCCTGTTTGTTCTCTGTGCTTTCGTTTTCTCCTTTTTGTTCAGAAGATGCTGTTGCTTCTTCTTGAAATGATTCAGACGCTAGAAAATCTTTATATCTTTCAGGATTAACTCTAAATGCAATTATAGGTGAATCTGCATCGGCTCTGTTCAAGGCTTCTTCGCTTTCGTTTGCAAGCCGTGTTGCAGAAATCAGACGTAATGTCCGTGATGAAATTCCAATTCCCACAAAACGCTGCTCATTGTATTTTGAAAGAACTGATGTTATTTCTGTATGAAGATCTCCTGCAATCACAAGCGATTTATCTGTGTTCTGATTCTGGAAAATTGCGCTTGCTCCGTCTTCTTTATAATTGAAAACAAGGTCATTGAATTTTACTTTTTCAAGAATCGTTTTGCTGATTTCTTTTCCACATTCAGAATCCCAGTCAATGTTCTTGATTTTTATTGTAAACAGTGACAAGTCCTGGTCACTTGAAGCAGATCTTATAAGCTCGCTGTCAAGGCGTGTGAGCATATATTGTTCCCAGCCAAATCCTGTGCTAGGACAGAAAAGTCCTGCTGGCTCTTCCGCGAAATCTTCATGTTTGTCTTCTAAAAGTTCAGGCTCGCTGTTTGTTTCTTTTTCTGGCTCAGAATTTAAAAATGCCAAAACATCTTCTTCTTGCTCTTGCGGAGCTTCTTCTTGTTCTATGATATTTTCTGAAGTTTCCCCGTTTTCATCATTTGTTTTTTCTTCAGCATTTTGTTCTTCTTTTTCTTCTGAAAAATCATCGTAGGATTCTATTTCTGGATATTCAGTTTGCTCCAAATCATCGTTTTCTGATTCTTTTGGAAAAGTTCCATTCTTTATGAAGAATGCAAGATGTGCTGCTGTTGCTAACGTTGCAATTATTACAACTATAAAAGCGATTCGGCCTTTGTAAAAAATTGAGACAGGCTTGAGCAAATATATAGAAGCTGTGAGCGAAAGCGGAATTCCATTTTCAGTGAAAACTGTTGTTGAATAAATTTTTACAAGTGAAGAATTTATTTTTTCAAATTCCGACATTTTTCCAGGATAAGAAAAAATCAGCTCTTCGCCATATTTAATTTGAAGCCCTGCTATGTCTGAAATATTTCCGAGTGAAGCTAGAAATTCATCGTAAAACTTTTTGCTTTGCGGTGCGTAGTTTTTGCTGATTCTGCTTAAATCCCTTGTAATCGAATTGAATCTATTCTGGGAATTAAAAGCTCCCTGCTTATATTCTGCGGCTAACGCAATAATAAAAAACAGCAATGACAAAATGTATACGGCGCAAATTGTTGTTATAAAAATCGAATTTCTTTTTGCTCTCATAATCTTCAATTATATCGTAGAGCCTGATTGTATGCAAGTTTTAAATTGTCAAAAAGTGTGTTGTTTTTAAAAAAAGCAAGAATCGGTAAAATTGAAAGCCCCCAGTCGCTTTTCAAAATTACTTCCGGTTCAGGATTTTTTAAAAGTTCTTTTATTTTGTTTGTAAACTCTCTGTGAAAATCTGAATAATTGAAATTATTTTTTGTATTGAAATTTTCTGTTTCTATTTTTTTTTCTGAAATATAAATTCCATTTTTAAATTTAAATGAATTTTTTTCAGCCCATTCTTCAAGTGACTTTTTGTACCGCTTTAAAACTTCTGTTGTGAAAGAATTTTTTTGTCCTTGTATTTTTTCTAGTTCTGTTCTGAACATTAAAGCTATGTGTTTTTCTTCCGCGGAAATTAATCTATTTGATTTTGAAAAAAATTGTTTTTCAAGATAAGTTCCTTTTGTATATGGTTTGCCAAAGTTGTATGAAAAATCAGCTCCAAAGAATTTCAGCTTTTGAAATCCGCAGCTTTTTGCCCAGTCAGCCGCCGCAATTGTTACAGTTCCCGCTCCCGATTCAATTTTTTTTACATACATATTTTTCGTGGCAATAAGCGAAAGCGGATGCTGGTTTATACAAAACTGAATTTTGTTTTTTTTATTGTAGATGAAATATACAGATTCAGGATTTGAACATAAGTCAAAGACAAAAGTTGTTCTTGTTTCTTCGCCTGTGCAAAAAAAATGCTCGGAAGAAATGTGCTGCGCGTCAATGTTTATAACGACATCTGGAATTATTGAATTTTGAAGAAGCGTGCCAAATGCAGTGTCAGTTGAAATTACAAAAAAATCTCCATGCTTTATTTCTTCTATTGAAAAATCAAGCGTTGGACCTGCGGCCACTATTGCCGCTGTTTTTTTTATTTTGCCTTTTTTAATATTTGCTGAAAAAAAATTTTCATTCTTATGTTTTGAAATAAACTTTAAGTTTAACAAAATATTTCTTTGCCAGATTTTTCCAAGGTGCGCCTGAACAGAGTAATCCGCAGAAACTTTTTCAAGAAAGTTTTTTACAGTTGAAGAAATCTCTTGAGCTATTTGAGGGTTTTCATTTTTCCATGCTCTATGAAAAACTAGCGTTAGGTTTTTATAAAGCGCAGGAAAGTATTTCGTGCAAAGAATTTTTTCAAGATCCGATTTGTCGCATAGTATTGCCTTGTTGCATTCTGATATTTTTTTTACGGAAGAAAATTGCTTGCAAAATTCTAAGCTTTCAGAATCTGCTTCAACTGCAATTATAAGAGAAATGTTTTTTTCATTAAGAAGTTTTTCTATATGAAATCCGCCTGCGATTCCCGCGACTATGATGCAACCTTGCGTAGAAGATTCAAATAAAATTTGTTCTGCGTCAGGATTGTATTTTGAATTTGCAGGCTTTCCGTTTTTAAATAATGGAATTTTACTTCCGTTTTTTGCTTCGGCTATTTCTTTTGAATAAATCATATTGCAACATTTCTTCCTAGGGCTTTCATTATATCACAAAAAAATTTTTTCATTCCTTCTTGAATTCTTTTTTCAATTTTTTCTTTTTCGCACAAGTTTTTGCATCTTTCCAAAGCTATGGCTTCGGCGGGCAATGCATTTTTTATCCATTCTGGATTTGAAATATTTCTTATCACAATGTCGCGTAAAAAATTTATCCGTTGCTCTTTGTTGAAAATATTTTGTGTTTCAATTATTTGAGGTTTTGTTTTACTTTTGAAATCAAAAGTTTGTTTTTCAAAAAAAGTCCAGTCAACATCTTTTATTTTTCCAAGTTCAGAATCATATTTAAAATTGTCGCTTAGCCTGAAAATTCGTCCGAAAAAATCATTTGAAGAAAACCAGTTTTTGTAAATGTTAATGGAAACTGTATTTATTTCAGAAGAAAAATTACGAGTTTCGCTTGTGTGTGTTCTATTATCAAAAATTGAATTTCGTTTTTCAAGTTCATTCGGCTGTGTGTGTGAAAATCCTTTTGAAAATGAAAGGTCAAGTCCGCAGTAAAAGATTTTTCCGCTTGTAATCGACAACGAAAAATAAGCCGCGGTTCCACTTACGCTGCCATTTCTAAATGCTGAATGTCCGCTGTAGCCAGAAGCTTTTAAAATTTCTTCTGAACATCCGTCTCCATAAAATATCGGAATTATTTCAGTGTTTTCTAATATCGATGCAAAGCATGAGGCTTCTCCTGGTAATGCGAGCGGAATTTTTTTTGAATTACATAATGGGACAAGATGAAGTTTTGCCCAATATCCGCCGTCAGTTGAAATGCACAAATCCGGTGTGATTCCATTGAAAATGAGCGGAGAAAGAGATGATGAAACTGCTATTAAAAAAAATCTTTTCCTGTATTTTTTTAAAAATGGAATATCTGATTTTAAGCTTAATCCGCTTGCGCATACAACAATGTCTGATGTTCCGTTTTTTATCAGCGCAGTATTTTTACAGAACATTGAAAATCTAAGCGCATTTTTTGCCCATCTTTTGCTGAAAAAGGTTCTTGTCGCAAGCACGCTTCTGCCTTTTAAAACTGTTTTTTTTATTTCCTCCCATGAAAATTCGTAAAGCTCTTTAAATGGATTTTCACTTGGCTTCCATGAGAGAAAAAGACACGCTGAAATTCCTTCGTCTCCCATGAAGTTGAAAATTTCTTCTTCAAGAAGCGGATTTGTTTTTTGTGATTTTCCGTAGGCGTAAAAAATTTTATCCCAGCTTGAATTTGTGCTTTCAAATTCTTTTGAAAATCTTATGCAGCATAATATTGCATTGCTGAATTTTTTTTTAAGAAATGGAACACAGTAGGAAAGGGCAGGCTCTGTTACGAGCACATAACGTGGATGGAAAGAACAATCTACTGTGTTGCAAAAACGTTCGGCTTCTTTTGATGGATTGTAGGAAGAGTGCAGACGGAAACCATTTTCAGTGCAAGTTGTTTCACCGTTTGTTGCTGTTGAAAATTCCATCAATCTTTTTCTCCGTGTTTTATAAAAGCAGAGCCACATTTCCGACTGGAAACATGGCTCTTTTCAATCATATTCTTGATTTTTTTTTATTATGAAAGTCCAAGTTCTGCAAAAAGTTTTTTGTAAGTTTCAAACTGCTCTGACTGCGCAAATTCAGCAATCTTGTCTTCTGGAAGATTTTCCAAAAGCTGATCCATGTATGCAAGCACAGATTTTATTTCTGCTTTCATATCAGCCGGAATTTCATTTGAGCGGTCTTTGATTTCTGCTGGAGCTTCAGAAGAATTTTCTTGTGAAGTCTGAATTTCTGTTTCAGGTTCTGGAGCGGCTTCCCAATTTGTGAACACATTTTCTACTGGATGCTCGCTGATTCCTGTTTCAAGATTTTCATCTTCTGTTTCAGTTTCTTCTTCACGAAGTTCTTCAGGCACTTCACTTGTAAGATATTCAATGTTGTCTTCTGTGAGCGGCTCGTCTTCTATTTCAGTATTCTGAATGTTCAGCGATTCCAAAGTTGGCGAAGGAATATCTTCATCTGTTATGGTTGCTTTTTGGTTTTCTTGCTGAGCTGATTCTTCTGGTTGGTCTGCATTTTCTGGTTCCGAAACTTCTGATGATGTGTCTAGCTCTGGCTCAGCGATTTCTTCTGGCTCTGATGGCTCTGAAATTTCAGGCTCGGCGAAATCTTCTGTTGCGGCAGGAACTGTGATTTCTTCTTCCGGCTGTCCTTCTGGAATTTCTTTTTCTTCTGCTTCAACAGGCTCTTCAATTTCTTCAGTTGGCTCATTTGCTTCTTCTGTTTCAGTGTCGATTGTTTCTGCGTCATGCGAAGTGAATTCTGCTGAATTAAGAATGTTGCTAAGCTCATCTCCGCTCAACGCAATTGTGTCGTCTTCATCTGTATCATTGAAGAACCCTGTGTCTTCTTTTTCTGCTGCGGAAGGTTGTTTTGGTTCTGTAATTTCTTCTGCCGGCTGTTCTTCCGCTGGAATTTCTGTTTCTTCTATATTTTGAATTTCAGATGCCTTTTCAGAGGAAACTCCATTTTTCTTGAGCTCTTCAAATTCGTCTTTTAATCCGTTTATTTCAGATTTTAAAGAAGCAAGCTCTTCCGCAATTTTATTTAAGATTGCAGAATTGTCAATTTTTTCTTCATTCTGAAAATCTTCTGTCTGCATATTTTCCTCCAGTGGCTGCTCATTTTCATTTTGCTGAATTTCAGGGATTTCTTGAGCAGTTTCTTCTATTATATTTGTGTTTGAATTGTCTTTATAAGCAAATACGCTGTACGTCTGCTTTTCTTCTTCTGTTTCAGGATTTTCTGCTGAAAGTTCATCTGAAAGGGAAGCGGCCTCTTCTTCAAATGTGTCAGGAACTGCTGGTTCGGCTGGAGCTTCGGAAATGTTTTCCAAATCCTCTGGCGTTACAGTTACATCTGTCATGTCATAGTCAGGAGCTTCATCCAAATAAGAACTTACATCCAAATCATCTTTTTCTGCTTCTTGCTGCGGAATTTCTTCATCTGAATCTGCGATTTCTGGAGCTTCAAAAATATCTGGCTCTGGAAAATCTTCAACTGAAGTTTCATCTGCAATCTCCTGTTCTTCTGCGACTTCAGGTTCTTCTGCGACCGGCTCTTTTTTTTCTTCGCGCTGAATCAAAGTTCCGTCTTCATTGTAAGGACCTGTAACACCCGGACCTCCGTCTGTAAAGCCTTCTTCGCCCATAAAATCGTCCAGAGAAATTTCAGTGTCAGATGATTCTGGGGAAACGTTTTCTTCTTGCGGTTCTTCTAAGGCTTTTTCCGGCTGCTCAATTTCTGGTTCCGGCTCTTGAAAAGTTTCTGTTGCTGGAAAAACATCCGTGCTTTGTTCTGATGGAATTTCTTCAGCGACATCTGGTTCTTTTGCTTCTTTAGGAGTTTCGTTTGCTGAAAAATCTACAGTCTCTCCGTTTTCGTCTTCAATATTGTTAAAAATAGAATCAATGTCAAAGTTGTCATCTGGCGAAGAAAGGTCTGTTTCCTGTTCCTTTTGAACTGCTTTTTCTGAATCCTGAGAAATGTCAACTTGAATGTCGTCATCGTCAGAAGATTCCGCGGCGGATGCTTCTGTTTTTTCAGGCTTAGTTTCATTGTCGTCTTCAATGTCAACATTCATTTCGTAGTCAACTGGACCTGCAGGCTCTTTTTTCTCTTTTTCATCGCCTAAAACAGGATTCAAGTTTTCTGAATTATCTTCAAATCCAAAGTCCGAAAGGTCAATTTCTTCTGAATCAGTTGTTGAAGCCGCCGCAGGGGAAGGTGAAGTTTCTGGTTCTGTTTCCGGAAGTTCTGGCAACTCTGGAGATTCATCAGATAAATTTTCAAAAAGGGAATCAAAATCTTCTGAGTTATCTTCGGCTTCATTTTCTTTGGATTCTGTCTCGCTTCCATCAAGAACCGGCTCTTCAAAATCTAGGTCAATGTCAAGTGGATCTGCTTCTTCAATTTCTGCCTGTTCTTCTTTTTCGCCTTCAAAAGATGCTCCGTCCATAAAAGCGTCAAGGTCAATGTCGCCGTCTCCAAAGTCTGGTGAGCTTTTTGAATCTCCTCCCATGAATGCGCTTAAATCAACTTCGCCGTCTTGTGTTGGGGTGTCCGAACTGCTGTCCAAAAATGAATCTAAGTCTATTTCGCCATCTGGAATTTCTGTCGCTGGCTCTGGAACTTTTTCAGTTTCTTCTGTTTTTGTCTCTGCTGGTGTTTCTTCTACAGCAGGAACTTCTTCTGTTCCAGCTGGCTTTGGTTCTTCTGGAAGGGCGGTTTCAAAATCGTCAAAGCTGTTTAATTTGGAAATTTCATCTGCAATGGCTGCTTCTTCGTTGTTCGGAAGTTCTATGTCTTCAACAGCTGGAATTTCTTCTTGTTCTATGTCCACGGATTTTTCTAGGTCTTCTCCGATGCTCTGTTCAAGGGGAATTTCTGGAATTTCTATGTTTTCTAGTGAAAAATCGTCTGGCAGTTCTACAGGTTCCTGCGTTTGTGTTTCGTCTGTTTTTTCAACTGGCGCAGGGCTTTTTATCCATACACCGTATTCATCGAGTTCACTTTTGTTTTCTGGTGTTTCGCTCATGTAGAATCCCCTTTTAAAAATTGCATTTAAAAAAATTCTTATTAAATTATCGGCTTTATTATTATAAATCAGCACTCATATTTTACTATATATTGAAAAAAAATTCCACAGAAAAAAATTATATGTGCTGTTCAGTTTTGCGTTAAAACTGCCGAAATTCAATTCATAATGGAAAGATTCAGAATGCTTTCGGCATTTTTCATAGGTACTTTTTTTTATACCGTCATGGCTTTTATAGGCGGAAGCGACGGAATTTGGGCTATGAAACAGCTTCAGGAGCAGAAACAACTTTTGAGCGCGCATACGGCTGCAATTGAAAAAACTTACGATGAGCTTTCCCTTGAGCAGATTGCGCTTCAAAAAGACCTTGATGTTATTGCCTCTTACGCAAAAAAACTGGGATATGTCTCTGAGAATGAAAAGCTTGTAAAAATTTCAGGGCTTGCTTCCCGGGAAACTCATATTTTTGATCCTGGAACTTTTGTCCGCCACCATGAAGTAAAATATATTCCAGAATGGCTTTGCAAATCATCTGCGTTGACTATAATGGTTCTGGCTTATTTTGTTTTGTTTTTAGCTGACTTGCAGAAAGGCTTCATTCATTTTTCTTCAAGAAAAAAATTCTCAAGCGGCGGGATTGCGGTTTATGATATGCAATAAAAATGAAGAGTCTGCGCGTATTGCGGCGGATTTTTTGAAGTGCGGAAAAATTTGTGTTCTTCCAACGGACACGGTTTACGGATTCAGCGGAATTGCTGAAAATTCATTGCAGGCAAAATTCGGCACAGACGCAAAAATAAGAAAAATAAAGGGCAGGGAAGAAAAAAAGCCTTTTATTCAGCTTGTTTCTTCTCCAGATGAAATATCAAAATATTCTGACTTTAAAATTCCAGAACAGCTTGCTCAAAAATGGCCCGGGGCTTTGACCGTTATAGTTCCGCTGAAATTTCCTTTTTCTGAAAAAAATGCAACAGTTGCATTCCGTTGTCCGGGAGACTTGTGGCTTAGAAATGTAATTGCAGAATGTGGATTTCCTATTTACAGCACAAGTGTGAACCGGAGCGGCAGTCCTGTGTTGGATTCAGTCTGCAAAATTGAAAAAGAATTTTCAAATGAAGTTGACTTGATTGTTGATGACGGCGACAAAAAAGGTTCTTTGCCTTCTACGATTGTGCTTTTGAAAAATGACGGTTGGAAAGTTTTAAGGCAGGGAAGTGTTATCGTTTAGTCCAGCTGACTTCAATTTCTCCCTGCGAAATTCCTTCCGGGGAATTTTTGTTTTCTACAAGGGTTGTCTTTTTCCCAGAAAGCGTGTTGCCTGAAAGTGTCATGTTCCATTCAACCGGAGCTGCGGTTGCTGCGTTTTTCAATGCTTCTTGCCGCGGAATTTCTGGGAAAAAGGAAGCGTTTGGCTTTCCATTTTGCCTTATTTTTATAGAATTTCCCTGAACTGTAATTGAAATATTCATGCTTGCGCCGTTTTTAAAGATAACAAATCCGCGTCCGCCTCTTAAAATCAAAATCTTTTCAATTAGCGGCTCGCCTGTCCAGGTTCCAGCGATTGCTTCTATTGAATTTTCATTTGCATAGGAAGTCTGTTGCTCTCTGTTTTCCTGATTCTGCGTTTCCTGCGATGAAGGAAGCTGAATGTTCCCCGAAAGATTCTTCAGAAGATTTTCCAGCGAAGGCTTTGCGTCAAGAAGAATTTTATAGTATGTATCGTATTTCTTTGTTGAGCTTACATTTTGCTTGCCGTCAGCTTTTATTGCATTCAGTGTGCATAGCCAGCCGCCGTCCGTGTCTTCCTGGATTTCCGCGTAAAATGAAATATTGCGGGTTTCTGCGCTTGGATTGTAGTTTTCGTTTCTTCTGTCATTCACGGAATATCCGTCTACAGCTTGAAACTGTGCGAAAAAAAGATCCGTTGTCATTTTTATCATGTTGGAATCTTTTGAAGATGATACGGTCGCAAAAAAGTCCACGGTTTCTGCAGACAATGCAAAAACTGCTAAAAAGAGTATTATTGTTTTTAATGCAGGATTTTTTTTGCTCTGCAATTATTTCTCCCTTTATCCGTCCAGCCTGTTTCTGAATTCTCTTGCAATGTCGCGCTTTACATCTCTGTCTTTTATTGCGGCCCTCTTGTCAAATTCTTTTTTTCCTTTGCAAAGTCCGAGATTTATTTTTACAAGCCCCTTTTTTAGGTAAACTTCAAGCGGAACAAGAGTGAATCCTTTTTCTTCTGTTTTTCTCTGAAGTCTTTTGATTTCGTCTTTGTGAAGAAGTAATTTTTTCTTTCTGTCTGGCTCATGGTTGAACACCGAAGAAAATGAATACTCCGAAATATGAAAGTTCTGAAGCCAAACTTCTCCGTTTTCTATAAAAGCAAAGCTGTCGCCAAATGAAATGTTTCCGGCTTTTATGGATTTTACTTCTGAGCCTTCAAGCGCGATTCCGCATTCAATAGAGTCAGTTACAATGTAGTTGAAATGTGCCTTTCTGTTTTGTGCGACAGTTTTCCGTGCTTCTTCCATATCTATAGTATAGTATATTTTTTTTCAAATAGTTTCAACAATAGTTTTTTTTGAAACAGAGCAAACGCATTATAAATAATTTAAGTAAGGTTTGCGCGAAGGAACTGTTCCTGAGGCAAAACCACTCTGATTGTTGCGACCGCATGAGAGCTCAATTCTATAGTCACTTTGCAACAATCAGCATGTAGCGCATTATTGCGCGATTTTGAACCAGAAAACCGTGACTGGAAGCCAGTTTTATGCTGAATACATTTATAATGCGTTTGCCCTGCTGCTTAAAACTATGTTGCTTGATAATAAAGTTCTTTTTTGCTATTGTTTGTGCATGAAACAGAATGTCGGAGATTATTCATTTGAATATAAGAAAAAGCAGCAGGTCAAGTTCATGCACGCTGTTGTCTTTATGGTTTCAGTCTTTGTTTTTATTTCAGTTTTTTTGAACTGCATTTTATTTTCAGTTTTTATAAATTCATCATCAATGGAAACTGATGTATCCAAGGGCGGAATTGTCTTTGTATGTCCGTTTTTGCGAAGCCCTTCACGTGGGCAGGTTGTGTATCTTTCGCGCATGGACGGTGAAAAACTTTCGGCTGGGCAGAAATCCTTAAATGCCGCGGTTAAATTTTTTACATTGCAAAAGTATTCTCCGTTTGGAAGAAATTCGCGTATGACTGGAAAAGACACTGTAAGGCGTGTTTTGGCTCTTCCGGGAGATTCATACTACATGAAAGACTTTGTGCTTTATGTTAAGCCTGCAGGACAATCGCATTATCTTACTGAATTTGAACTTGCTTCAAAGCCTTATAATATAAGCATTTATTCTGTTCCTGTTGAGTGGGATGGAATGGGCTGCTCGGGCCAGATGGAAGAAGCTACCTTGGGAAAAAACGAGTATTTTGTGCTTGCCGACAACCGCATAGAAGGCTTGGATTCCCGCGTATACGGAAAAATTCCTTCGTCAAGGATAAAAGGACGCGTAATCTGGCAGTGCTTTCCGTTTGGAAAAATGCGGCTCTACTGATTTTTAATGAACAGCGCGGCTTTATATGTCCATATTCCGTTCTGCTTAAAGAAATGCAGTTACTGCGACTTTTTCAGTGTGGAAAATTCCGGACGCATAGACAACTTGTACCTTGAATGCTTGAAAAATGAAGCCGTTTTTTATGCGGAAAAATACAAAATCGACTTTTGGCGCACAATTTATATTGGAGGCGGCACTCCAAGCCTTTTGTCTGCCAGCCAGATTGAAAAACTTGCAATTTACTTAAAAAATTCCTGCCTGTGTAAAAATATTACGCCTTTGGAATTTACAATCGAAATGAACCCAGAGTCAGTTTCAAAAGAAAAACTTGATTCCGCCTGGAAAAACGGCATTACGCGCCTTTCGCTTGGAATTCAGTCGTTAAATGAAAATGCGTTGAGAGCTGTTGAGCGTCATTGCAACGTGGAAACTGCAATTTCAGCTTTGGAAACTGTAAAATCCTGCTGGAAGGGCGAGCTTAGCCTTGATGCGATTGCGGGGCTTCCTTGCCAGTCTGAAAAAGAATTTCTTTTGTCGCTTGAAAAAATCATTTCATACAATCCGGGGCATATTTCGCTTTATACGCTTACAGTTGAAGAAAAAACTCCGCTTGCAAGGAATATTTCTTCTGGAAAAATAAATTTTGATTTTGACGAGGCTGATTCCCAGTGGCTTTCCGGACGTGATTTGCTTTTAAAAAACGGTTTTTTTCAGTATGAAGTTTCAAACTTTTGTCAAAATGGAAAAAAAAGCATTCACAACAGTTCTTACTGGGCGCAAAAAGATTATGTTGGCATTGGGTGTTCTGCCTGCGGAACTTTTTATGGAAACAAGAGCTTTCGCTGGACAAATACGGAAAACATTTTGGAGTACGAAAATTTCTGGAGCAAGCCGTTTCCTCTTGAATCTGAAATTCCAAGAAGCATAGAAGAATTCAGCCTTGAAACGCGGGAATTTGAGTTCTTGATGATGGGACTCAGGACTTTTGAAGGCTTGAATTCAGCCCGATATAGAAAAAATTTCCGTTTCGTTGAGCCGTGGAATGGCGACTTGGAAAAACGCCTTGAGCCTGTAAGAGAATTCGGCGTTAAAACTACGGAAAACCCGGACGGCTCTAAAAATTTTTCACTTACAGAAGATGCAATCTTGTTTTTGAATAAAATTCTGCTTGAGCTTTAGCAATAATTGATATTTTCTCTTGACTTAAAATATGAAATTCCGCATAATAAGAGAACTTATTATAGTAAGGAGTTCTACTGTGCCTTGTGGAAAGAAAAGAAAGCGCGCAAAGATAGCGACACATAAGCGTAAGAAGAAGCTTAGAAGAAATCGCCATAAGAGTAAGTAAGATAGCTTTGTAATTTTTTGCAAGGTTATTGGATTATTTCAAAAGGCCTTTTTTCATGAAGACCGCGGTTATTTTTATTTGACTGCGGTCTTTTTTGTGTTTTTGGAGCTTTAACTTGATTTTAAATGATATTCATTCGCCTGAAGATTTAAAGCTTATTCCAAAAAAGCTTCTTCCTTCACTGGCAAAAGAAATCCGCAGTAAGATTATAGAAGTTGTAGGGCATAACGGCGGACATCTTGCAAGCAACCTTGGCGTTGTGGAGCTTTCTATTGCCTTGCACAGAAGTTTTTCTAGTCCGCAGGATGCCATTATCTGGGATGTAAGCCATCAGTGTTATCCTCATAAAATTCTTACCGGCCGCTATGATTTGTTTTCATCAATAAGAATGAAAGACGGAATTTCTGGCTTTACAAAAATTAAGGAAAGTCCTCACGATTATTTTGACGCTGGACACGCTTCCTCTTCCATTTCATCTGCGCTGGGACTTTTGTCCGCATGGGAGCTTGAAGGAAGAAAAGACAAGGTTGTTGTTGTAATCGGCGATGGCGCTCTTACCGGAGGAATGGCTTTTGAAGGCTTGAGCCACGCAGGTCAGCTTGCAAAAAATTTAATCGTTGTTGTTAATGACAACCAGATGTCAATTGACAAGAATGTAGGTTCTATTTCACGCTATCTTTCAAGTCTTGCTTTTTCTGACAGTTACCACGGGTTCCGCTATAAAGTTGACCGTCTTATCGATAAAATTCCTTATTTTAACCGCTGGCTTGGAAAACTTGTTTTCAGGCTGAAACGTGGGATTAAAGGTCTTTTTTTTACAAACAATCTTTTTATTGACTTTGGATTTGAATATACAGGTCCTTTGAACGGACACAGCATTGATGAGATGGAGCGTGTCTTTAACCGTGCGAAAAAAATTCCGCGGCCGGTTGTAATTCACGTTGTTACAAAAAAAGGAAAAGGATACAGCCCTGCTGAAAACAACCCCTCTGTCTTTCATGGAGTCGGACCTTTTAATATAAGCGATGGAATTGTTGAAAAATTTGACAATTTGAGCTTTACAGAAAATTTCAGCAATAAGATTGTAGAAATGGCTCAGGCGGACAGTAGAATTGTTGCAATTACTGCGGCAATGTCAAAAGGAACTGGTCTTGACGCTTTTTCAAGAAAATTTAAAGACAGATTTTTTGATGTTGGAATTGCAGAGGAGCATGCTGTAACGTTTGCAGGCGGAATTGCGGCTGGCGGTTTAATTCCTGTTGTCGCAATTTATTCAACTTTTATTCAAAGAAGCGTTGATCAAATTATAGAAGACATTGCGTTGCAGAACAGGCACGTTGTAATTGTCCTTGACCGGGCAGGAGCAGTTCCTTCTGACGGTGAAACTCATCAGGGGATTTTTGATATTGCGCTTTTCAGATCTGTTCCGAACCTTTCTATAATTTCCGTAGCAGGAAAAAAAGACATGGATCTTTGTCTTGATTGGGCAGTGAATAAATCTCAAGGTCCTGTTGTAATCCGCTGGCCAAAAATGGCTTGTCCTTCTGAACTTGAGCCGTTTTCTGTTCCTGTAGAGCCCGGAAAAGGCGTTCTTTTGCAGGCTACGGATTTTGCGCCGTCTATTTCTTCTTTTGGGCAAGGAGAGGATTCTTGGAGAAAAAAAGTGCTTTTGGTTTGCACTGGAAGTATTTTTTCAGAGACATTGAGAGCTGCCCGTGCGCTTGTCTTGGACGGAATTGACGCTGATATTTATTCGCTTAGATTTATAAAGCCTTTTGATGAAAAGTATTTTGCTGGCATTGCAAAGCTTTATTGCGGAATTGTTTTTATAGAAGACGGCGTAAAAATGGGCGGAATTTCAGAATGGCTTGAAAGTTTTGTGCATGGTTCTACTGAAACTTCATTTTTGAAAACTGCGCTTCTAGCTTTTCCTGACAGATTTGTTGCAAACGGAAACCGCGAGCAGATTCTGGAAGAAGCCGGACTTTCTTCTGAAAAAATTGTAAATGCTGCTAAGGAGCTAATGAGAATATGAAAACTTTAAATTTGGCTTCAAGAAAAATTTCAACAGATTTTCCGGCGTTTGTGATGGGAATTGTAAACTGCACTCCAGACAGTTTTTTCAGCGGAAGCAGAGGAGGCGCAGAACGTGCCTTTGAGCTGATTGGTGAAGGCGCAGACATTCTTGATTTGGGCGGAGAATCTACTCGTCCCGGTTCAGATTACGTGAGCGCGGAAGAAGAAATAAAACGCATTGTTCCCGTTATAGAAAAAATCCGCAGAAAAAGCGATATTCCGATTTCGGTTGACACAAGAAAAAAATCCGTGATGCAGGCTGCGTTCAATTCTGGTGCGGACATTTTAAATGATATTTCAGCGTTGGAAGATGAGCCTGAACTGGCTTTTTTTGCCGCGGAAAAGAAAATTCCTGTGATTTTGATGCATAAACGTGGAATTCCTTCTACGATGCAGGCGGACACGGAATACAAAAATATTTTCAATGAAGTCAGTTCGTATCTTGAGCAAAGGGCGGAATTTGCCATAAAAAACGGAATTGAAAAAGAAAAAATAATTGTAGATCCTGGAATTGGATTTGGAAAAAATCTTGAAGGAAATTTGAATCTTATTTCAAACTGCGGCTCTCTTTGCGGCGGAAAATTTCCTGTGCTTATGGCTCTTTCAAGAAAATCCTGCATAGGTCAGGTTACGGGGAGGAAAGTTCAAGACAGGCTTTTTGGAACTCTTGCCGCTGATTTGATTTCAGTTTTAAAAGGAGCTTTTATGGTTCGCGTGCATGATATTGCTCCTTGTAAAGATACACTTGCTGTGTTAAAATCGCTTTTAAAGTATGAATCAGTTTGAAACTTTAATAAAAATATATGATTTTATCAGGCCTGTGCTTGATATAGGAATTATTACATTTCTTCTGTACAAGGCTTACCAGCTTATAACAAAAACCAATGCGATTCAACTTATAAGGGCTGCGGTTGTTGTTGTTCTTTCTTATGCGGTTGCAGTTATTCTTCAGCTTAGAACTTTGCTTTGGATTTTTTCGGTGATTGCTCCTGGACTTATGATGGCTTTTGCGATTGTTTTTCAGCCGGAATTAAGAAAAGTTTTCCTTAAGCTTGGACAGGCTGAATGGTTTACTTTCGGAAGCAGAGCAAAGCATTCTTATGTGGATTCTGTTCTTATTGCCGCTGAAATGCTTTCAAAGCAGAAGCGCGGAATGCTTGCTGTTTTTATGCGGCGCACAAAACTTGATAATATTCTTTCCACAGGAACAAGACTTAATGCAGACCTTTCTTCAAGTTTGCTTGTAACGATTTTCGGGCATAATACGCCTTTGCATGACGGAGCTTGTTTTATTCAGGGCGGGAAAATTCTTGCGGCGGGTTGTTTTCTTCCGGTGAGTGAGCAGTATGACATAAAAAAGACTTTTGGAACGCGTCATAGGGCGGCTTTGGGACTTTGCGAGGTAAGCGACTGCGTTGTGCTTGTTGTAAGTGAAGAAACCGGCGCGTACAGTCTTGCTTATGACTCAAAACTTCATTATGACCTTACAATGGATCAGGTTACAAGAATTCTTGAACGTCAGCTGGATATTACTCCAGATCAGCAGATTATAGAGGATACAATTGATGAGCATAAACCAATTACTGGCAAAGATAACTAAAAACTGGCCTGTAAAAGCAATCTGCTTTGTTCTGGCTGCGATGATTTATTTCTTTCATCAGATTTCACTTCTTGATGTAAAAACTTTTTCTGTGCCTCTTGAAGTCCGGGCTGAAGGAAACATGATTCCTGTTTCCGGGCTTGAGCAGGTAAAATACATAAGGGTAAAAGTCAGAACAAAACGAGACCAGATTGCTTCTATAATGGAAAAGGATTTGACTGCGTTTATAGATGTTTCGTCCCAGACAAAAGAAGGTATTTACGATTTTCCTGTTTATGTTGATCTTGATGAAAAAATTGTGCAGCTTGATTTGGAGCCGCTTGAAATTTACAATCAGCCTGACAATGTGAAGATTCAGATTCAAAAGAAAACAACAAAAGCAGTTCCTCTTTATGCCTCTGTTTTGGGAAAGCCTGCGCATGGATACAAGGCGCTGTCTGCTGAACTTGAGCCTTCATTTGTAACTTTGTGCGGACCTGCGTCGATGCTGGATTCAATAAATAAGATGCCGGTTGGAGCTGTTTCGGTTGAAGGTGCGGAGGGAAGCATTTCAAAAATTGTAAGTCCTGTAAATACAAATTCATATATTTCAATTCTTGGAGAAAAAAATTCTATTAGAGTTTCTGTTCCGATTGTGATTGAAGGAACTGCAAAAGAATTCAAGAATGTTCCTGTTGTGCTTGTAAATCTTTCGCAAAGCCTTGCAGTTTCTGGAGACGCTGTTGAAATTGATTTTTCTGTGGAAGGAAATTTGCTTGATATTGAAAAAGTTTCCCCGGCAAACTTTAATGTTTTTGCCGACTGCGCTTTTATTACGGAGCCTGGAATTTATGAAGTACCGGTTCAAATTGACGCTCCTGGAAATCTGACTATTACTTCGCAAAGTTTCAGCGTTTTTGTTCTGAACGTTGTAAAATCAGAACAGGAAGAAGAAATTCCTATAGAAGAGCCGGAGCCTGAAAAAAAATCAACAAGCTCAGTTTTTAAAGTTCCGGTTTTGTCATAAAGGTTTGCATGATTTTTGGTGTTGGCTGCGATATAGCAAAAGTTTCTCGGTTTGAAAAATGGGTTTTATCCAAAGATATGATAAGCCGGTTTTACAACGAAAATGAGCATGTTTCAGAAAATGCAGGACTTCAGCGTAAATGCGAATTTTATGCGAGTCGTTTTGCAGCAAAAGAAGCGTTTTCAAAGGCGCTTGGAACTGGAATTCGCGGATTTAATTTGAATGAAGTTTTTATTTCAAAAGACGATAATGAAAAGCCTGAAATAAAAGTTCTAGGAAATGCAAAAAAAATGCTTGAAGAAAAATGTGGTGAAAAATATAAAATCCATGTTTCACTTAGCCATGAAAAAGAATATGCTTTGGCGTTCGTTGTAATCGAAATAATTGCATAATTGGAAAATAAATTTTGCGGAGGAAAAAATGGCAACGCAATTTAATAGAAAAACTTTCTTAACAGAAGCTGAAAAAAAGCCCTCGGTTTCTTATTGGGCAAAAGAAGATGCTTTGTGTCCAGTTTGCCGCAAAAAATTCAGGCAAGAGCTTATGCATCAAGGCGGCGGCCGTACTATCGCAGGAAATCTTACTGATGAGCTTCATAGAAATTACGAGCCTTCAAAAAAATACGGAAGAGTTTATCCTCTTATTTATGAAATTGGCTGTTGTCCTCATTGCCACACAGCTTTGTTTTGGAAAGATTTCAAGGACATAAAAGATCCAGAAACTTTTGATAGAATCATGCAGGATGAGCAGCATAGAATAAAAGAAGTTGAAGCGATTTTTCCGCATTATGATTTAAATGACGAGCGGACTTTGTATGACGGAACTGCAATGTATTATCTTGCGCTTCTTTGCTATGAAAAGGCGGATATTGCTTATGCTCCGACTTTTAAACGCGCTGAAATTTCTTTGCGGCTTGCCTGGCTTTGCAATGAAATTGAACGAGTTTGCCCGGAGCATAATTATGGCTATATCGCTCAGGTTTTTTACAGAAAAGCTTTGTTCTTTTATCAGCAGACTTTGATTAATGAAACTGGACGAATTGAGTCAATAGAATCTGTTGCAAACTTTGGTCCTGATACTGATAAAAATTACGGCTATGACGGCGTGATTTATTTAAGCGGACTTTTGGAATACAAATACGGCCAGCGCGAAAATCAAGAGCTTAGACTGAAAAAACTTGATGAAAGCAAAAAGGCAATTGCAAGAATTTTCGGCTTAGGAAAATCCAGCAAGGCAAAGCCAGGTCCTCTTCTTGAAGTTGCAAAATCGCTTTACGACAAAATGACTTCCGAGCTTTCCTCTAACAATATTTTCAGCGAAGATGACTAATATTCTTCTTACAGTTTCTTATGACGGAACTGATTTTTGCGGCTGGCAAAGACAGGACAAATCTGACAACGGAAGTCCGGTCCGTACAGTTCAGGGCGAAATTGAAAACGCGCTTTTTAAAATGCTGAAAGTTCCTGTAAAACTTTCTGGCAGCGGAAGAACTGACAGCGGAGTTCATGCGGCGGGGCAGGCTGCAAATTTTGAATCTCCAATCGATACAATTCCTTGCGAAAACTATGTTAGGGCTTTAAATGGAATTCTTCCGCAGGACATAAGAATCTTAAAAGCCCGGAAAGTTGAAAAAGATTTCAGCTCAAGATTTTGCGCGACTTCAAGATTATACAGATATTTTATCCAGACAAAAAATCCGCCCTTTGCAAGTGAAAGCCGTTACAGATGGTTTATTTCGTTTCGTCCGGAAATTGATTTATTGAATGAAATGTGTTCTTGTCTTCGCGGTGAAATTGACTGCGCTTCTTTTGCCGCTTCTGGAGATTCAAGCCTTTCTACAAAAAGATATATTGACAATGCGTTTTTTTTCTGGAACAAGGAAAATCCTGATTTGCTTGTTTTTCAAATTGAAGCAAATGCTTTTCTTTGGAAAATGGTCAGATCCATTACAGGCACTCTTATCCAGCTTGCGCAGAAAAAATGCAGCCCCAATGAATTTAAAAAAATTCTTGAAAGCCGCGACAGAACTAAGGCTGGAATTACAGCGCCGCCAACCGGACTTTTTTTGTGGGAAGTAAAATTTGATGGAATCCGCCGCCATGTTTAATTGTGTTGCTTCTTGATGAAATTTGCTAAATCTTTTATTCTTTTTGTACTATGAAATTTTTTAAAAATCTTCTGGTTGCTTTTGCTTTTATTTCTGTTTTTTGTGGATGCAGAAAAGGAAAAATAGTTTCTTCTGTTGAAAAAGAAAATCTTTTTGAATTGAATTACGGAACTTTTGAAGACGAGCTTAATGTTTTTAATATGTCATCGGCTGGAAATATCAACACTTCAATTTCTATGCAGGATGGATTTTTTTATATTTTGAACGGAGAATCAAAAAAAATAATGGAAATGAACAGCTACGGAGATTTGCTTGCCTTGTATTATAATCCTCAGGAAAATCCGCGTCCTTCATTTTCTGAAAATGCAAGCGACATTAATTCTACGCGCACGGCAGTTCCGTATTCATTTAACGAAGTTTCAAAAATCGCTGTTGATTCAAGAAAATATCTTTACGCGGTTGACAAGCTTCCATTAAATCGTCAGGAAACAGATCCAAAAACAAATCAAGTTTTGAGCCAGATTATTGTAAGGTTTGATGATTCAAAAAAATACATGAACTATATAGGACAGCAAGGCCCTGGAGGAACTCCGTTTCCGTATATAAAAAATATTTTTACGACGGACAAAAATGAGCTTGTTGTTTTATGCACGACTTCATCTGGCGCGGTTGTCTATTGGTTTTCGATGGACGGATTTTTAATGTACACAATTCCAATTGAAAAAGAAAATGTCCCGAATCCTTTTGCAGAGGAAAAAGCTGAAACTTTTTTTTCACTAGAAAATATTGTTCCTGATTACAAAGACCGCAAGTTGTATTTAAAAGTTGACTATTTTACAAGCTATATCGATGAGTCAAGCCGCGTTCAGTCTGGCGTGGAATATATAACTACGCTGATTCATCCTTTTGATGTTGAAAATAATTTATATGATTTTCCCATAACTGTTCCACCTTATGACGAGCCTATTTCTGAAGGATTCTCGAAAGAAACTTTTGAAATTCCTTATGATTTCTTGGGAATTACAGATAGTGGCTGGCTTTATTTTATTGTAAGCACTGATGATGGATTTAGTTTGCAAATGGTTCAGTCTAACGGACAAAGAATTCTAAAGCGAAAAATTTCACTTGATAGGGAATCCTGCCTTTATTATTCTTTTAATTTGAGCCGCGAAGGAATAATTTCCGCATTGATTGTAAAAAAAGAAAAAGCTTATGTTTGCTGGTGGCGAATCGATTCTTTGATTCAGGCTGTTATAAAAAACTGAGTTTGGAATTATAATATGGAAATTTTTGACGATGAAAACCAGCCTGAAATTCGATACGACGAAAACGATTTAGTTTTTCATTACAAAAGAGGTTCGTTCCGCCGGCATGAACAGGCGATTTACCGTGATCTTGCAACTGGAAAAAACGCTCCTAAAAAAGGTCTTATAAAAGTTCTTTTTTCAACAAAGGGAAATAAGATTGCGTTTTTCACAATGGTGATGTGCATTGTTTTGTTTTTTGTTCTTGGAATTGTAAATGGCGGCGCAGACAAAAATTCAATTGCAGGAATGACAGCGAAAATCTCTGCATTTTCATTTGACGAAAAAATTTATGCTTCTGTTGAATTTTCCAACTTAAAAAAAATGGAAAACATTGATTCTGTTCCGCTAAAAGTTACGTTTGAATGCCTGAATGCGGAAGGCTCTGTTGCTGATAAATTTGAAACGGATTTTAATTTCGCTCCAAGATTTCCAAAGCCGGTTTACGCAGTTTTCAACGATTATGATTTGGTTTCTGTAAAATGCCGCTTAATCTATGAAAGTGAATCGGCTGTTTTGGAATGCAAGATTTCAAATAGATAAATTTACCATTTACAATTTTCAAATTTTCATTTATTCTTTTATAGAGGAATAATTATGGCTCAATTTTATTTTCTTTCCGTTTTGCTAAATATTCTTGCCGGACTGATTTTGATTTATGGGAAAAATCTTGTTGGCTTAAAGTCTTCTGATAATGATTCTGAATCTGCTCAAAAAATTTCTTTTGGCGGACTGAATTTTGACAGCCCGGGATTTAGGCTTGTTGTTGGCGTTTTGTGCGTTTTTGTAGCAGTTATGAAAATTCTTTCTGTTTTTAGAAATGATATTCCGGTAATTGGAGATTTGTTTCCTGTTGTCGCCGGCTTTCTTTCTGGCGCTTCAATTCTTTTGGAATATTATATTTTCACCAGTTCAGAAAGCGATTCTGTTCCTCCTGCGGTTTATAAAGTTTTTATTGAGTCAAGAAAATATATTGGAATTATCTGCATACTGGCTGGCATATTGCATTTTGTATTTCCTCAAGTCATGCTTTTATAGAGGTTTTTATGTCAAAAGTTTCCATAGCCTGTATAGCTTTGTTAAACGGAAAAATTCTTGTTGCCCACAGAAATCCTACAGGACAAATGGGAGGACGCTGGGAATTTCCAGGCGGAAAAGTTGAGCCGGGAGAAACAGACAAAGAAGCTGTTGTTCGTGAAATAAAAGAAGAATTTGGCATTACAGTAGTATATGTTGGCAAGAAAATCGCAGAAACTTCTTTTATTCATAATGAAGAAAAAGTTCTTTTGCATGCATACAGAATTTATGTTCCGCATGATGGAATTGAAAAAAAATATACTTTAACAGAGCACACAGAATATAACTGGATTCCAGTTGAAGATGTTGCAAAACTAAATTTTGTGGACAGCGACCTTCTTCTTTATCCAAAGGTAAAATCTTATATTCTTGAGGAACTGAAAAAATGAAAAGCTTTTTTGCAGTTCTTGTTGTTTTTTTTGCTGTATTTTTTTCTGGATGTGTGCAAAAAAAAATTGATTTGAATTTTCAAGATGAATCTTTTATTGCTCCAGATCAGGAATGGCTTGTTGTAACGGTTCCCTATGCGGCTTTTAGAGTTTCCGCTGATTTTTCAAGTGAAATTTGCTTCCATGCAAGAAGCGGAGATGTTTTTCTAATCTGCGGAAAACAAAAAGTTCAAGTAATCAATCCAGAAGAAAAAAAATCTAGCAAAGATTATTTAGTATGGTATAAGGTGGAGCAGGGCTGGATAGATGGCTCGCTTGTGGCTGTTTACGATACTAGATTGAAAGCAGAGGCGGCTGCAAAAAGTTCGTATGAAAAAAACTGAAAGAAATATTGCTGCTACATTTGCAAGAAATTTAAAGTTTTTTAGGCAAAAGTGCAATTACTCACAGGAAAAACTTGCTGAGCTTATAGATGTTTCTCCTGCTACAATTTCAAATTATGAAACTGGAGAAATGTGGCCTTCTCGTCAAAATTTAGCAAATCTTGTTGAAGTTCTAAAAGTTCATCCTTATCAGCTTTTTATAGATTTTTCCAAAGATCTTGACTTCTTAAAACTTGATATTATTGAAAGAGTTGAAATTGCCTTTGATGCACCGGAAGAAGGTTTTTCTACATCTGCAAAAAGAGTTAGAAAATAAAAAAAGCACCCGAAACTAAAAAAAAAAGTTTCCAAGTGCTTTTGGAGATGGCGGGAGTTGAACCCGCGTCCATGCAAGCAAACCAAGCATCTCTACAGGTTTATTGAAGCGAGGTAGTTGTCGGGAAAAGGTAGCGGCTTCAAAGGCGTCTCTTCCGTATCTTGATAAAAGTCTCGAACTAATCTCAAGAAATTAGTCCAACAAGTCCCTGTCAGCAACAGAACATTTCAGCATTAGGAACAGCATACTAAAAGTTCCGGCACTGCTTAAGCAGCAAGTGCAAACTGTTCGTTTTCAGACTGTTCGTCTTCTCTACGTTTTGCAGTTATTTTTTTGTCAGTTTAAGGCACCTTCACACCTACCTGCAACACAAGATTTCTCTTGCTTGTCGAAACCGGTACATCCCCGGTTCTCATAGGAGGCTGGAAATCTCAACCTCTTATAATATAATCAAAAAATTATTCTCCGTCTACAGCAACACCATGGCGTTTCTGCTGGAATCTCTTAAGCATTGCAACGCCATTACGTTTGTCATTGTATACGAATCCGCCGTTCCAGTATTCCAAAGCTGCGAAGAGTGCGTTTCCGCCGTCCTGTTCATCAGATTTTTTTGTACGGAATGAAACATAGTTTGAAAGCTCTTCAAAATTTGAATTATGAAGACAATCTAACCGCTTTTTGTTAAATTCATTCCATTTTTCCAAGTCTTTAAATCCTTCGCCTTCATCTTCAACAATAATGTGAGCATGTGTCGGGCTAAAAGAATACCAAACGTGAACTTGTTTATTTAAATCGCAGTTATTTCCATGTTTTACTGCGTTTTTTATAACTTCGCTTATCTGCTGTTCAAGAAGGTTTATTTCCTTGATTTCAAGAGGAGCTGACTGCACAATCAAAAGTGTAAAGTAGCGGATCTGCCTAAAGTTTGACGGAAATGCCTTGTAAAGCATATTTGTTTTGTCAAATAATGGGTCATTGCCATCAGAACGAAGCTCTTTGAATTCTTCCATTAAGGTACTCCTTATTCGTTAATCATAAGCAATGCTTCTTCAACGCTATTTGCAATAGGGAAGTAGCCCATCAACTTGGTGAGTTCAATAACTTTTTTTACAGAACCATGAACATTTGAAATATAGAGCTTCAAATTCATCTTTTTAATTGTAGAACAGATGTAAATTAGGGCTCCAATTCCAGACGAGTCGATATAATCAACCTGCTCAAGATTGATTACAAACGATTTTACATTTTTCTCAAGCATCTTCATTACAAGTTCCTTGAGTTTGTAAGAATTGTACAAGTCCATTTCACCATTTACATCAATGATGTAGACTTCTCCATTCTTCCTTATTTTAAGTTCCATAAGTTTGTCTCCTTACTGCTCAAATTTACTTAAAATTTTATTACTAGCAACGACTGGTCATCATGAAGACTACTGTTGCCTATAAACTTCTTAATATCAGACTTTACAAGATTTGCAATATCTTTTCCAGTTGAATTTGCATTTGAAGAAACTATTTTTAGCAAAGATTCCTTAGGATATTGAGTTCCCTGCTCATTTAACGCTTCAACAAGTCCGTCTGTATATGTAATAAGAATATCACCAGTTTTAATATCTTGCAAGATGTCTTTATACTGAGATTCTTTGTCAACTCCAATTGGCTCGCTCGGTGTTGAAATCTGCTTTATCTCATTTTTTTCCTTGCTGTAGTAGAAAACTGGAGTTGTTCCGCCTGTTGCAATTTCAGCGACCTTTTTAATTGGATCATAGTTTATGAGTGCGCAAGATGCAAAGTGGTCTGTACTGAAACTTTCAGCCGCAATCCCATGGTTTACCCATTCAAGAATTGTTCCTGCTGTTTTCTTTGTATTTACAACAAGCCTAATCATTGCATGTAGCATTGACATGACAATTACGCTGTTGATTCCTTTTCCTGCGACATCGCTCATTACAAATGAAACCCTGTCTCTTCTGGAAACAATTACATCATAATAATCACCGCAAACACCTTCTTCTGGATTCCAGATTGTTCCAAGTTGAATTCCTGGAAGGGCAGGGAGTTTTGCAGGATGAAGCATTTCCTGAATCTTTGAAGCAATTTCAGCTTCTTTTATAAGGTCGTTATGTTCTATAATATCCTTTACTGAAACAACGCTCTTTATAGAAGTTGCCGCAAAATCTGTAATCATTGATGCAGTCTTTAAATTTTCTTCAGTAAATACAGGATTCTGCTTTGTTCTTGCAAATGCCGCAACGCCAATTACTGAATCCTGAATTTTTATAGGAATCATTATATAGCTTCCGCATTCAAGGAATTCTTCAGGTCCGTTCTGATAAATTCTTGCGTCGTTTTCAGGCTTTGTAATAAGCTCTGGCTTTCCTGCTGTTGCTATTTCGCCAAATATGTTTTCTCTAAGCGGAAATGATGCGAATTTGAAATTTGTGGCAATTCGGATAGGCTTGTGAGGCATATCGCTTGGAAGTTTGTATGGAGGCGGAAAGTCTCCGTCAAATGAACGGACTGTAATCACGTCTTCAAAGTCATCAATCATGAGGATTGCGCCGCCGTCAGCATTTATCTCTTCTCTTATGGTTTTATTTACGTAGTCAAGAAGCGCATTCATTCCGTTTTTTTCGGAAAATGCTTCTGATGCTTTTTCGGCAAAAGAATAGCTTATTTCAAGTGCTCTTGATTCATTTTCATCAGGCTGGATTGTTTTTTGCTGCTGTAATGAAGTCTGCTGAAGTGCCTGTGCGTAAGATTTTTCTTCCGCCACATTTACATAATGCGGAACGAGCTTTTCTATTTTCTTTGGCTCAAAAGTGTACAAAATTATGCAGTATGGAATCAAAATTAACGCTGCGATTGAAGCCGCAACTGCAAAATATACAAAAGAATTTCCTTCGCCAGTTATTTCTTTTACTGCCGCGATAAGGCTTCCTGCTCCAAGAATCAAGTCTGAAAGAAGAGCTATAAAACTTACTCTGGCAGTTTTTTTCTTGCGGATTAAAAGAAATAGCACGAATAAAAATGCGCAAATCACAGAAACCGCGAAAAGAGGAATGTATGCAAATTTGTCATCTAAAATCAAGGTGTCTGCTCCTTGTACAACTTTCAATTTTAACTAAATAATTTTAACTCTTTTGCCGAATATAAAAATAGACCGCAAAGCATTTTTATCATTTTAGCATTGAAATATTGTACCGTCAAGTTTTTCATTAAATATTATCGGTATAAAACTGCAAAATTAATAGTCAAAAATCTGCAAAACAGGCTTGATTTCAGTTGTTTTTTAAATCTTTTTTCATTTTTGATCTTGCTAGGAAATTTTTTAACCGCCGGTAAAGAGAAAGTTTTCTGTATTTTTTTGAAAAGTCTTCCGCGGCGTCTTCCAGCGGAAAGTCGTTCCCAAATCGTTGCTTCAATTCGTCCCAGTATTTTATAAGAAAAACGTAAAGGTCGGACAAAGTTCTGCCTTTGAAGCTTTTTAGGATTTTGCGGCTTTCGATTGCCCTGATTACAGGAAGATAAACGTTGTTGAACCAGGAAAGAATCGCTTCTTCCATAGAAATTTCTTCTTTTTTTCCGGAATTTATGTAGTATTTGTGGCAGAGAATGTGATTGTAAATGAGATCGTACTGGCCAGGTGTACTGAAATTCAGGCACCAATAGTCAGTTATGTCGCCAAAACAGGTTTCCGCGTAAAACACACGCTTTTCGTATTCGATTACCTGCTTTTCCATCTGCTCTTTTGTGCTTCCGGGCTTAAGTTTGATTTCACTTTGAAGGCTTACAACTTCAGCGTCGATATTTTCTATGCCTTTCATTTTTGCAACAGAAACGCGGTGATTTCCGTCTCTTACAAAATAAAGTCCTCCAAGCTCGTAAAGACTTACCGGCGGAAGCGTGATGTCCTGATAATGCGCCATATCAACGTGTTCCCAGCGGGATTTTAGAAAATTGTTTTTTGGCAAAAAATGATTGTCAAAGTCTTTATAGCGTCCTTCGCTGCCAACAATCAGCTTGATTGGAACAACTTGCATTCCTTTATAAACTTCGTTGCTTGGCTTGAGCATTTTTTTTATGTCGGTAAATGAAATAAGTTTTGCTTCCTCTGGATTCAAAAGATGCTGAATTTCGTTGAAAAAGGCTTTATTCCGTGCTTTTGAGAAATCTTCATCTGTCTGCGAGGATAGAAACATCTGCTCCAAAATTTGCTCCTTTTTTTAGGTTTGGCTCGAATTCGATTACGATGTGGCTGTACGCATTTATGACTGTTGTGTTTTCTGATATAGTGCATCTTGTAGCCTGAAGATCGTACAAATGTATATGACCGTGAATCATAAGCCCCGGTGAAAATTTTTTGATAAACCAGTTAAAACAGTCAAATCCTTTGTGGCACTGGTCTTCTTTGTCATGTATATGTCTTGGAGATGCGTGCGTTAAAAAAATATCGCAGTATCTTCCATATCTTATTTTGTTCCAAACCAGACCCGGAATCATCGCTATGAGCTGTCTTTTCATTTGCTTGTCAGTGAATTGGGCCTGACCGTTGTTGTATCTTATGCTTCCTGTAACTCCAGAAATAAGAAGCGGCGTTGTTTTTCCGTCTGGGGTTTTAAATGTAAGATTTTTGCATCTGATATTTTTGTTGCTTGCGTAGTCTGCTCCGTGTGCATGTTCGACTCCGGTTCCTTCAAATATAAACATTGAGCTGGAAAATAATGAATCAGAAAACATTTTGTTTTTATAATATTTGTATTCCTTTAAATCATGGTTTCCGAAGACGAAAAAAGTCGGTTTTCCCAGTGCGTCTACTATAAAATCAACATATTCCATAGAAAGATCGCCGGCGCAAAAAACAGCATCAACATCTCCGTATCTTTCTTTTACTGTGGAAGAGTAGACTAAAGGGTCTATTTGGTCAGAAACGCAAAGGAATTTCATTGAATGCCAGCCTTTCTAAAAAGCGATTCAAGCGTGTCTTTTGGAATTAATGCGAGCGGACGGCTATCTGCAAAAACTTGGGCTGCGTGTGAAAAATCAGAGCTTGCAAAAAGAAGCCCTTTTACATAGCCTTTTGTTTTTATTGTATCAGCGAGTTTTCTAACTGGAGTTTCTTCTATTGTATCTGTGGAACGGTAGAACTGCGCAAGGAAAAACTGCTGCTTTGCATTTAAGAATGCTTCCTGTTTTTTTTCTGTGGCAAGAATCTGGCATCCGTAAGGAGTAAAATCAGTTTTTTGACTTTGAAGATTGTATCCTGCTAATAGAATTCTTTTGCAAAGCTCCACGAACTGCTGGTTGTTTGCTGTTAGATATTCTTTTATTCCGTCATTTGTTTCAAGTTCTTTATACTGATTTAATTTCGATACCACATCTTTGAATTTGCTGTTGCATTTGTAGACTGTTTCCCACTGTTCGATTGCTTTTTCAATTTTTCTGCTTTTTTCGTAGCAGATTCCTAGGAAATATCTTGCGTACAAGGTTTCCTGCGAATTTGGAACTTTTGCATTTGCAACTGCGCGTTCAAAGGCATCTGTTGCTTTTTCAAGTTGATCCGCCATCATAAGGCAAGTTCCTTTTTCCACAAGAGCTTTTTGCCTGTATTCCTGCGAGCGTTCAGCTTTTTCCAGGAGTTTTACAGCTGTGGACAAATCCTTGTTTTCCTTGCAGACTTTTCCAAGGTAATAATAGTTTTCGTAAGATTCTGGATTCAGTTTTATTGAAGTTTCCAAGGCTTGCTTTGCCTGCGTGTAATTTTTTGCTCTAAGAAGCAATCGCCCGATTGAAGTGTAGGCTTTTGGATTTCGTTTGTTTAAGAGAATAGTTTTTTGGTAAAATCCCATCGCAAGTTTTGCATTTCCCTGTGTTTCAAGAATTTCCGCGGCTTTAAATGTGTTTTCTGGATTATTCGGCTCAAGTTTTGTCAGCAAGAGATATTCTTTCAATGCTTTATCAGGCTGATTAAAGCGTTTGTAAAGTTCAGCCATTTCTTTTCTGAACTCAGCTTCTGGAATTTCCCCATTAAAAAGCGCGTTTTGGTTTACTGTTTTGTATTCTATGTAGGCAAGCTCCTGTTTTCCGTCTTTTAGATAAGCTTCTCCCAAAAAATAGTGCGCCAGATAGTTCCGCGGATTTTTTGAAATTACGGACTTTGCGCATCTTTGAGCAGCTTGAAATCTTCCGTCCTTTATAAGTTTTGGAATTCCGTCAATTTTTGAAGGAGCTATGATGTTTTTTATTATAAAAATCAACGCTGTAGCGACAAATGCGATTAAAATACCTATTATAATTACATATGCCAGTGAACCCATTGAAATTCCGCCTGTTTGTTTAGTTTTTTATAAAAAAAGGTTACCTTTTTTCACTGAATATGTCAATTTATATGGAAGACTTAAAAATTTTGCTGTTTTCCTAAGAAATTTGCTGAAATCTACAGATAATAAAATGATGTTTATTTATAGAAAATATAGAAAATTTAAGAAATTTTTTTGTTTCTCTTTTTTGATTTTTGCGTTCAGTGCTTTTGCGCAGAATGACGATTTTTTGCAAGGTGAGAATCTGTTCAAGGAAAACCGTGTTGAAGAAGCTGTTCCGTTTTTAAAGTCAGCCATCAGCACTGGAAAATTTCCGAAAGCTTACAATTACCTTGCGCTTTGCTATGAAAAAATGGGGCTTCTAAAGGAAAGTCTTGAAGTTTGCACTGAAGGAATGAAAATTTCTGGAACGGACAAAAAAGTTCTTGCTTTTAACGCTGGAAATGTCTGCTTCGCAATGGAAGATTTTTATTCAGCCGAAAAATGGTATTCGCTTGCAATCGCCGCAAACAGGCTTTATGCTCCGCCAGTTTTAAACCGCGCAAATGCCGAGCTTAAGCAGGAAAAATATATTGCAAGCCTTGAGGACTACAAGCTTTATCTTGATTTATCGCCGAATGACAGGCAGAAGCCGGAAATCGAGCAGTTGATTTCTTTGCTTGAAGGTTTTAAAAAAGCGGAAGAAGATCGCCTTGCTGAAGAAAAACGTTTAAAGGAAGAAGCTGCTTTGATTCATGCGGCGCAGGAACAGCAGATTTTTGCAGAACAACAGGCCGCGGCTCAAAAGCAAATTCAGGATGGAAAAGACAAGGCTGCGGAATTGGAAGCGAAAATGGCTGAGCAACAGGCGCTTCTTGAGCAGCAACGTGCGGAAATTGAGCGGATTTCAAAGGAAAAACAGCTTGTTGAAGAGCAAGCCGCCGCAGAAAAGAAAGCTAGAGATGAAGACAAGGCTGCGGAACTTGAGGCTAAGATGGCAGAGCAGGAAGCTAGACTTGAACAGCAGCGCGCGGAAATTGAACGAATGCTTCAAGAACAAAAAGCTTATCAGGAAGCGGCTTTAAAAGCTCAAAGAGAAGAGTCTGCAAAAAAAGCGGAAGAAGATGCCGCAAGAAGAAGAAAATTGCTTGAAGATGTGGCGGCTTCGCTGCAGAATTCAGAAACATCAAATATGACTGCTGGTGCAGAAGGAACGGTTGACTATGGCTACGAATCAGAACTCGAATAAAGATTTAGATAAAGAAAAAAATGCTGCGGCTAAGAAAACTTCAAGTGCAGGAAAAATGACTGTTTCCTCTACGGAAACAAAATCAACAGTAAAAAAAACTACGGTTTCTTCTGCGGAAAAAAAGCCTGTAGCAAAAAAAAGTACTGCTTCTTCAGAAAAAGCAAAAACAACTGCAGTTGCAAAAACTGCCGCTTCAAAAAAAACAGTAGAAACAAAGACTTCTACCGCAAAAAAAAATTCAGGACTTTTAGAAAAATCAAAAGCTGTAAGAGGTTCATCTGCTTCTGTAAAATCAACTGAACCTAAAGTTGGTGTGAAAAAAACTTCAGTTGAAAAAAAATCATCTTTGCCAGAAACTAAAAAAGCAGTTGTCTCTTCTGCGGAAACAAAAGCAACTGTAAGAAAAAGTTCAGTTCCTTCTATAGAAAAAAAGCCAGTTGCAAGAAAAACAGTTTCTTCTTCTGCAGAAGAAAAGTCTGCGGTACGAAAAAGTTCCGTTGTTTCAGAAAAAACAAAAACTTCTTCAGTTGCGAGAACTTCCGCCGTGAAAAAATCTGTTGAGCCAAAAGTTTTTACAGAAGAAAAAAAATTGGAATCGCAGAAAACTCCTTTGCAAAAAACTGTCGCCGTTTCTAGTTTGCCTCCCAAAAATTCTTTACCTGAAAAAAAAGAAGAAACTGGAGGAGTTGCAATAAAAAAAACAGAGCCGGTTTTGGCTTCAAGTTTTGAATTGGAAAAAAAATCAGCGCAAAAAAATATTGAGCCTGAAAAAATGAAAGATAAAAAATCAAATAAAAAAGTAGCGGCTTTACTGATTTTCCTGCTTGCTGTTTTAGCTGGCGGCGGATTTTTTGTTTTAAATAATCAAAATTTTTTTGGCTCTAAAGATAATGCTGTTTCTGAATTGAGCGTTGAAGAAAAACTTGCATTGGCTCAAAAACTGATTGAGCAGGGTAATTATGAAGAGGCTTTGAAAATTCTTTTGGGAATTGATGCTTCTGGAAACAGCGAGGCTGCAAAAGAACTTAGAAATAAAATTTCCGCTTTAATAAATGAAGCATTTTCCAAGGCTTTTGAAAATGGACGTGAACAGGAAATATTGGATTTTATTCAGTCGCTTATTGATAATGATGAAATAAAATCTGCTTTGAAAGTTTTAAACGCAATAAAGGCAGATCCGGACAGTCCTTTAAAAGAAAGACTGGAGAGTTTGAAAAAATCTGCTGTTGATAAAGCTATTGCGGATGGAAAAACTTCTGAGCTTTTGTCTTTGATTCAGCAGATGATAGATGATGGAAATTTTTCAGAAGCGCTTGAACTTTTGAATACAATTTCTATAGATGGCGATGATGAAATTTCTGATATGCTGAAAAATAAAATTGAGCGCATGAAAAAGCAGGCTCAAGTTTTGCAGACGACCGAAAATCTTTCTGATGAAGAAAAACTTGCGCTTGCACAAAGACTTATTGACGAGGGGAAATTTGAAGAAGCTCTTATTCTTTTGAACACTTTAAATCCAAATGAAAAAAATCAAGATAAAATCAAGGCTCTGAAAAAAGAAGCTGTAGAAAAAGCAACACAGGCTGGAATTGATTTAGGCGAGTTTGGCTTTGATGAAAACGGAAATCCAATTCTTTCTGAAGAGGAAATTCTTCGTCATAGAAATGAAGCAAAAAATAAGCGTGAAATAGAAGCGCAGAAAATTCAAGATGCAAAAAATGAAGCCGAACGAAAAGCTCTTGAAGAAAAGAAAGCAAGAGAACAAAAAGCTTTAGAAGCAGAAAGACAAAAAAAAGCTGCCGCTGCAAAGAAAGCTCAAGAAGAAAAATTGGCAAGAGAAGCTGCGGCTAAAAAAGCAGAAGCTGAAAGAAAGGCGAAGGAAAAAGCCCTTGCAGAACAAAAGGCAAAAGAGGCGGCGATTGCCCGTAAAAAGCAACTTGTTGAAAATTATATTTCACATGGAAAACAGCTCTTGTCTGAAAATAAAAATAAAGAAGCGGTCGCAGAATTTTATAATGCTGAAAAAAATCTTCCTGCCGAAGAAAATACTTTTGCAGGAAAAAAACTTGGGGAATCAGCGAGTGCTCTGTTTGACAGTTCTGAAAAAAAATCTGGAACTGAAAAGGAATTTCTTCATGACGAGGCTGTGAAATTTGCAGAAAAATCCTTTGAAAAATCTAAAGAAGAACCTAACGTTATGTTTATTCTTGGAATGGATGCTCTTGAAAAACATAATTATGCTTCCGCAGAAAATTTTTTACGCAATGCCACAAAGAAAGAGCCTGGTAACAGCACTTACTTTTATCAGCTTGGAAGAGTTCTTGCGATGCAGAAAAAATATAATGAGTCGCTTGCAGCTTTTCAAACTTCAATAAAAATAAATGGAAACTTTGCGCCTGCTCATTATAATTCTGGATTTGTTTGTGAAAAGCTTGGAAAAAATAAAGAGGCTCTTGCTTCGTATAGAAATGCAATAAAAATAAAGCCTGATTATGAAAATGCGTTTATGGGCGCAGGACATATTTTGGCTGAAGAGAAAAATTATTCAGAGGCTGTAAAATCATATTCAGAAGCTGTAAAAATAAATCCGTCAAGAGCGCAAACTTATCAGGAACTTGGTTCTTGCTATTCAGAATTAAAAAATTATAGTCTTGCAGAACAAAATTTTTTAAAGGCACTTTCTTGTCCGGATTCTACTGTGGAAAAAAATGCGCTTACTTATTACAACCTTTCTACTGTGATGTTTGCACAAGACAAAAAGAACGAGGCATTTGATTTTGCAAAAAAAACTTATGATAACAAAGAAAAAACTTCGTCTGAAGTAAAGTCAAATATTTCATATAATCTGGGACTTTTAAATCAAGAATTAGGAAATGAAAATGAAGCAATCAAACTTTATCAGGAAACCTTAAATCTTGATTCAAATCATGTTAAAGCAAATACAAATTTAGGAATGATTCTTCTTACGAAAAATCAACCTGATGCTGCGATTGCGCTTTTGCTAAAAGCTTACAAAAATGATTCCAAGAATTTTGAAGTGAACAACAATCTTGGAAGCGCCTACAGAGATACTGGTGATTTTGAAAACTCTGTTAGGTTTTATAAAAATGCTTTGGATATAGAACCTGAAAATCTAACCGTAAAAGAAAATCTTGCAAAGTCATATACATCTGCAAAAGATTATAAAAATGCAAGACTGATTTATGAAGAGCTTGTAAAAAAACAGCAGACTGAATGGCCTTTATTTTTTGAACTTGCAAAAGTTTGTCTTGCTCAAGGCGATGGGAATGGCGCGGAAAAATATTTGCTTTACTTGCAATCCAAAGCTCCTGATTTTAAAACTTCAGAAGTAAATGGATTGCTTGCAGAATTGCAGTAACTTGTTTTGCTGAGCGGATTTTATGTCCGCTTTACAAGTGCAAAAAGTTGCTGTCTTGTAATCGTTGTGTATACGGGGCGTCCGTGAGGACAGTGTGGATCTGGAAGTTCAAGAGCTCCCTTTGCAATTTTTTTTGCAGTCTCTTCATCTAAAACTGTTCCGTCCATAACTGCGCTCCTGCACGCTGTGGATGCGGCGGCTGCATTTATCATGTCTGCAGGATTTACCCGCCGGTCAAGCACATCTTTTTTCAAATCAGCTTCTGTGCCTTTCCATCTTATCGGTACTGTTGAAAATTCCCATTTTCCATTTCCGCAGTCTTTGCATGAAAATCCGGCTTCTTCAAGTTTGTCTTTTATTGCGCGGATAAAATTGTCATCAGCGGAGGAATCTGTCTGCACAATGTATGGAACTAGAAGTGACTGCTTTTGTCCTGCCTCTGCCATGATTTGATTATAAATCATTCTTTCGTGGGCGGCGTGCTGATCGATTATGTAAAGCGTTTCATTTTTTTCTGCAATGATAAAAGTTCCAAGAACACAGCCTGCAAAATGAAATCCTTTTTCATATTCTGAAAAATTTTCGCTGCTGATTTCTGGAATATAATTTGGTTTCATCGGGTGAAAAAAATCTTGCGAAGTTTTTGTTTTAAAAAAGGATTGTCTTGCTCCACTTGATGAAAAATTTGTCCTAGGAATTCCGCGCTTTACATCAGAATAAATTGAATTTATTTTGGGAATGTTATTTTGATGAGAGAAGGTTTCTTTAACAAAATTATTTTTTTCAATACTGGTGGAATTAAAGGAAAATTCATTTGAAAGTTCAGCTTCTGTTTTATCTTCTGCATTTTGGGTGAGCATTGATTTTACAGTATACTGCTTGAAGAAATTTCTTGTTGTTGAGCTTACTGCATGATGAAGCGCATTTATGTCTTTGAATCTAGCTTCACGTTTCGAAGGATGAATGTTGAAGTCTACAAGAGCTGGGTTCATTTCTACAAAAAGGCAGGCGACTGGAAATGTTCCGTTTGGAAAATATCCTTGCGTTCCGTAAATGATGGCTTGCACGAGAGAATATTCTTGTATTTTTCTTCCGTTCACGTAAATGAAAATATCTTTTCGGGAAGTTCTTGCAACAGAAGGCTCTCCAATAATCAGCGTAAATGAAAAATTTTTTTCAGAGTCTTCATGCTTCAACTCATAAAATAAATCGCTGCTTTCAAAAAATTCATTTGTCTGAACAAATCTTTCTTTTAAGGATTGTCCAGCGGGAAGTGAAAGTTTTTCTTCGCCGTCATTTACAAAAGTAAAAGCAATGTCTGGACGTGGAAGAATTTTTTCTTCAAAAATTGTCCTGCACTGAATTCCTTCTGAAGCCGGTCTTTTTAAAAATTGTCTTCTTGCAGGAAAATTTTCAAAAAGACCTGATGACTGCGCTATTGTCCCTTCTGTTGAAGCGCAAGGCTCGATAATGTGATCTTCCGTTACAGAAGCGTTCATTTTCCATCCGCCGCTTTTTATTTCCAATCGGCTCACTGCCGCAATTGAGGAAAGCGCTTCGCCTCTGAATCCTAAAGTTGAAAGATTAAGCAAATCTGTTTCTGTTGAAATTTTGCTTGTTGCATGTGGGTGCGCGCATTGAATCAAATCTTCTTTTGACATTCCGCAGCCATTGTCTATGACTCTTATTTTTTCAATTCCGCCGCTAGCAATCTCAACTCTGATTCTTGTTGCTCCGCTGTCAACTGCATTGTCCATAAATTCGCGGACAATAGCGCATGGTTTGTCTATGACTTCCCCGGCGGCAATTTTTCTTGCAACTTCCGCATTTAGAATTTTTACGCGTCTTTGTTCTGTCATGCTCTCGTTCCCGTGATTTCAGAAGATTCATCAAAAAGACCGAGCACAGGAGCATTTTCACTTTTTGACTTTTGCTTTTTTCCTTGCGCGGATTTTTCATCTTCTTCTGAAACTTCAGGATTGTTCATTAATATTTGAATTTTGCTTTCCATTTCATCAAGAGATTTTTCCATGGATTTTGCAAGCTTTATTCCTTCCTCAAAATCTTTGAGCGCATCTTCCAGGCTGATGTCGCTTTTTTTTATGGAAGCGGAAAGCTCTTCAAGTCTTTTTAGTTTTTCTTCAAAGTTTGTCATTTTATTCTCCGTTAATTTGTTTTATCAACAGTTGCGAAAATCAATCCTTCCGCCGGTTTGATTTTTATTTTTGCGCCGTTGGAAAGTTCCGATGACTTTCTTATTATTTTTCCATTTTCATCGCAAACCATAGAATATCCTCTGTCGAAAATATTCTGCGGATTGCAGTTTTCCAAATTTTGCAGGCAGAGTTTTATTTTTATTCTTTTGTCCTTTATTATGTTTTCAATTGCGTCTTTCATTGAGTCAAACGCCTTGTCAAACCTTTCTGAATATTTTTGCTCGATGTTTTGCAATCTAGTTTGCATATTTTCAGGATCGAAATTTCTTAGCATAAGCCGCAAAGAATTTGTTTTGTTTTGAATTTCAGAAAACAAAATGGATTTGAAATTTTCAATATTGCTTTCTATGTCGGATTTTCTTGGAATTGCAATTTCCGCCGCCGCGCTTGGTGTCGGAGCTCTTACATCCGCCGCAAAGTCGCTTAGCGCCCAGTCAATTTCATGTCCGACAGCGGAGATTACAGGAATTTTTGATTTTGCAATTGCACGCACAACTTTTTCTTCGCTGAACGGAAGCAAATCCTCTAAAGAACCTCCACCTCTTCCGACAATCAAAACATCGCACATATTATATTCATTTGCAACTTTTATCATGTACTCGATTGTGTCCGCGGCATTTTCTCCTTGCACTATCGCAGGAAAAACAATGACACTCACTTTGTCATTTCTTCGGCGTCTTATATTTAAAATATCACGCAGAGCAGCTCCGTTTGGACTTGTAACAACTCCGACTGTTTTTGGAAAAAATGGAACCGTGCGTTTTCTTGCTGAGTCAAAAAGTCCTTCTGCGGCAAGTTTTCTTTTCCGCATTTCAATCATTTCCATTATATTTCCGGCTCCGGCTTCAATCATTGACGAAACTTGAATCTGATAATTTCCGCGCGGACCGTAGACTGTTATTTTTCCTCTTACTTGAACAAGCATTCCGTCTTTTGGAATGAAATTTAATGCAGATGCCGCTCCTCTGAACATTACTGCTGAAATCTGGCTGTCTGAATCTTTAAGCGAAAAATAAAGATGTCCGGACGAGCTTGGCTTGTAGTTTGAAATTTCTCCTTTTAAAATTATATTTTGAAAAGAGCTTTCAAGCATTGTCTTTATAAGTTCCGTCAGCTGCGAGACTGTTAGAGCGTTGTCTTTTTTTGATTCGTTTTGCATTTCCATTTTGCTCCGATTGTAAACATTACGTTTAATTTAGACAAGATATTTTCCGATAATGAAATGATGAAGAATTTAGTTTTTTTATATATAGATGAAAATTCGGCTCATGCTTTTGAAAAGGTTTTTTCTGAAAAATCATGTTTTGAAAAGTGTCTTGAATGGGCGGCTGATGTTTCAAGTTTGTGCGGAATTGTTGTTGCCTGCTTTGAAGAAAATAAAAATACAGTTGAGACTTTTGCATCTTCGTTTGATAAAGCAAAAATAAAAGTTGTTTCAAAAAATTTTTGGAATACTGCAATATTAATAGAAGAAATGCTTGCTCAGGTTTCTTGTTTTTCAGCGGACGATGTTGTTTATTCTTCGGCGGACAGACCATTTCTTGATAGAGAGCTTACGAGTGAACTTCTTGAAAGCCACAGAAAATATATTTCTGAATATACTTTTGCCGATGGCTATCCTTATGGATTTTCTCCGGAAATTATAAATTCTGGAACATTAAAAATCCTTTCTGCTTTTGCATCTGAAACTCACAAGGAGCTTGGAGAATTGCCTGTTTCAAATGAGTGCATTTTCAATGTTATGAAAGCTGATATAAATTCTTTTGAAATTGAATCTGTGATTGCACCCAAAGATTTCAGAATGCTGCGTTTTGATTTTTCATGTTCACAGAAAAGAAATTTTGTTGCTTGCCAGAAACTTTATACGAATGCATTGAAAAATGAAATTCCACTTACTGCCAAAAGTCTTTCTGAACTTGCTGAAAACTGTACTGAAGTTCATCAGACTTTGCCGGCATTTTACAATATTCAGATTTCAGAAAACTGTCTTGCAAATCCATTTTACAATCCTTATCCAAAAGCTTTTAAAAATAAATTCGGATTTTTCCCATTTGAAAAAGAAAATCCAAATCCAAAAGATATGACCTTGGAAAAATTTAATTTTCTTGTTGAGCAGATTTCCAGTTTTTCAGAGGATGCCGTAATTGGCTTGAGTGCTTGGGGAGAACCTTTGCTTAATAAAAACTTTTCTGAATTTGTTGAAATTGTTTTGCGCTATAAGAATCTTTCTGTTCTTGTAGAAACAGATGGAATTTTAGTTACTGAGCAGCTTGCTTCAAAAATTTTTGAAATTTCAGAGCGAGCCGGGAAAAGAAAAAATGGAGCTGAAAATGTAACTTGGATAGTTTCAATTGATTCTTTTAGCGAAGATATGTACAACAAAATTTTTTCAAATGGAAACTTTAATTCTGCAGTGAATTCAATTCTTGCTTTAAATAAATTTTTCCCGACTTCTGTTTATCCGCAGTTTACAAGAATGAATGAAAATGAAGATGAGCTGGAAAAGTTCTATAGATTTTGGCATTCAAAGAATTCTCCTTCCGTCGGAAAAGTTATAATTCAAAAGTACAATGATTTCTGTAAACTTTTGCCTTCAAGAAAACCCGCCGATTTATCTCCGCTTGAAAGAAATGTCTGCTGGCATTTAAAGCGCGACATGACAATTCTTTGCACAGGCGATGTTCCGCTTTGCAGGCAGTTTTTGTTTTCCTCAATAGGAAACGTTTTTGATGAAGGTGTAGAGAATATCTGGAAAAAATATTTTGATGAAATTAAAAATCAGCTTGAAAAAAAATATGGAGAAAAATGCAAGGATTGCGATGAATACTATACCTTCAATTTTTAATCAGCATAAAATTTCTTATACAGTCATCGGCGGAACGGAAAATCCCAAGCAAATTCTTATGCCTGTTACTTGCATAGTTCTTAGCAGGTCGGGAAGACATTATAGAACGCGAGTTCTTGAAAATTTACTGCAGAAGGGATTTGAAAAAATTATAAGCGTGAATCCTGAAAATGAACGGAAAGCAGTAGATTCATTTGCAAGACATTTTCCTACTGTAAAATTTTTAGTTGCATTGGAAAATGTTTCTCAGGGTGAGCTTTTGAATATTGCCTTTTCTGAATCTGAAACCCAGTATGTTTTAGTTGTTCAAGAAGAAATGTGCCTTGAAAAATTTTCTTTCGATGCTTCTATGGTTTCTAAGTTTATGAATAAAAATCAGTTCTGCATTGCTCCAAGACTTTTTTCTGACAGCTCTACAAAACTTCCTGTTGCACTTTTTCCTTCAGCAAGGAAATCTGTTTTTGATGTTGAAGCTGATTCTGTTTTTTTAGACGGACAACCAACTTTGTATCCGGCTGATTACGCAGGTTTTTATAACCGTGAAAAATTTATTCTTCTTGGCGGAATTGACTATACGATTTCTTCTGAATACTGGCAAAAAATTGATTTCTTTTTTAGAGCATGGCTTTGGGGCGAAAAGATAAATTTATCCAAAGGATTTGAGTTTAAATACACAGGCGCAGTTCCTGAAGAAAACCTAACGGTAGATATTTCGTATCTTAGGTTTTACTTGAAAAATCTTTTGCCCACTTTTTTATCAGATCATGCAAAAATACCGTGGATTTCATATTTTGCTTTTAAACTAAAAAGTTCTTGCGGATTTGTTGAGTCAATGCGGCAATTTAAAGATGCTATGCGGTGGACAAAAGAAAATCAGTATAGATTTAAAACAGATGCTGTTGCGCTTATTGAAAACTGGGGAAAATAATTCTGAGGTAAAAGATGAATTTAAAAAAAATAAAAGAAGGAATTAAAAAAATTGTTGCTGGAAGAAAACGTGTCGTTGTAATTGTCCAGTGCCGTTTGTCTTCTACAAGGCTTCCAGGAAAAGCTCTTTTGCCTCTTGGGGGAAAAACAATTCTTGAATGGACTTTAGCTTCAATGAAAAAAGTTGAGGCTTCAAAATATTTTCTTGCTGTTGATGAGCAAAGCAGGGAAGAACTAGAGCCTATTGCAAAAGAATGCGGCTGGGATTTTTATGCTGGCTCTCAGTCTGATGTGCTTGACAGATTTTGCAATGTTGTAAAAATTTCCAAAGCTGATGTTGTTTTAAGAGCTACTGCTGATAATCCATTTTTATTTTATGAGGCAGCACAAAAGCTTGTTGATGAATATTTTTTTAGAGAAAAAAATTCTCCAGTTGACTACATTACATTTTCTGGACTTCCTCATGGTTCCGGAGTTGAAGTGTTCAATGCAGACTCTTTGCTTGAAGCTGCATCCGAAACTGACCTTCCTTATGACCATGAGCATGTAGGTCCTGCGCTTTACAATCATTCTGAAAAATATATTTGCGCATTTGTAAAAGCACCGCAGGAATTTTATTATCCAGATTATCGAACTACAGTCGATACTTTTTCTGACTATAAAAGAGCTTTAAGAATTGTAAAGAAAATTTCCAATAAGAAAATTCCATCAGAACCTTATTCTGCGACTGAAATTTTAAGTGCGCTTTCATTTCCTGCTGTGAAAAATCCTGTCCTTTTAATTCCGTCTGTAAAGAAAGGTCATGGAACCGGGCATTTAAGAAGATGTCTTGAACTTGCAATTGTAAACGGCTGGGATATTTATATTCCAGATGACGCTGATTTAACCCAGCGTTTGGATTTAATTGAAGATGCGCGCATAAACGGACTTGATGATTTTCAGATTGTAAATAATATTTCAGATTTGACTGAATATTGTCTTGCGATTACAGATTTGTTTTTTGCTGATAATAATTTTATTCGTTCCATAGCATCAAAAATTCCAGTTGCAAGCATTGATGAGGGAAACTGTGACAATGGCTATGCCGAATATCTTTTTGATATAATTCCTTCTTTAAAGTCGAATCGAAATGTAAATTATTACAATCCTGCTTTTATTCCTTTGCCAGAAAAAAAACGCGCTTCTTTTCCTGCAAAAATAAACAATGCTCTGATTTGCATTGGCGGAGAAGATCCTGCAAAACTTCTTTTAAAATCTGTTGTTGCACTTGCAAAAAACAATATTCGTGTTTTGGCAGTTTCGCCTTCAAAAGAAAAAATTATTGAAACAGAAAAAAATATTCCAGAAGATTTAAAAAAATATATAACTGTTTCTTCTCCAATTGAAAATTTAAAAGAAGAACTTTTTAAATATGATCTTGTTGTTACTCACTTTGGCTTTACAGCTTTTGAAGCTGCTGGCGCAGGTTGCGCTGTAATTCTCTTGGGAACAACACCTTTGCATATTCGTCTTTCAGTTGCAAACGGATTTAAATGTATTGCTCCTAAAAAAATAAATCAGAAAATGTTCAAGAATCTTCTGACTCAGCCTGAAAATCTTTTAGTCAAAAATAAAATTGAAACTTCTGAAAATCTTGCTTCCTTTACAAAAAAAATCTCGCTTGGAATCCATTTAGAATGTCCTGTCTGCAAAACTGGTGAAGGCTTTAAAAACAAAATTGTTGCGAGAAACAAAGATAGAACTTACCGAAGATGTGCAAACTGCGGAATGATTTATATGTCTTGGACTTTGTCGGAATTTCAGACTGAATATAATCATGCGTATTTTTTTGAAGATTATAAAAAACAATATGGAAAAACTTATCTTGATGATTTTGATTCAATAAAATCTGTCTGCCTAAGGCGTATTGCAATTATAGATTTTTTCTATAGACTTGCAAATAGAATTTCAAAAAACATTCCTTCTGTCTTGGATATTGGATGCGCTATGGGACCTTTTCTTTCTGCTGCAAACGATTCTGGATGGCAGGTTTTTGGCGCGGACATTTCTCAAGGCGCGGTTGAGTATGTTCAGCAGACTTTGAATTTTCCGGCTAGCTGCGTAAGTTTTCCAGATGCGGATTTTGTTTCAGAATTCGGAATTGAAAAATTTGACGCGGTTACAATGTGGTACGTTATAGAACATTTTAAAAATCTTGATTCCGTGCTGAAAAAAATTTCTGAAATTGTAAAAGACGGCGGAATATTTGCGTTTAGCACTCCGTCTGCTTCTGGAGTCAGCGGAAAATATTCTACTGATGATTTCTATGAAAAAAGTCCCGCTGACCATTATACAATTTGGGAAATAAAATATGCAAAAAAAATTTTGAGAAAATACGGTTTCAAAATTGTAAAAGTTGTTTCAACCGGAATTCATCCGGAACGTTTTCCGCTTGCAAAAAAAATGAAATGGAGTTCAAATTCTTTGCCAATGAAATTTTTAGCTGACTTGTGCAAAATTTTAAATTTGGGCGATACTTTTGAGGTTTACTGCAAGAAAATTAAATCCTAAAATCAGTTTGCCTTTATGTCGAAAATAATAAGTAAATGAATGACCGTTATATTTTGATTTTGGGCGCTGGATTAATGCAGCGTCCTTCAATAGAAGCAGCAAAAGAACTTGGCTACAAGGCTCTTGTAATAGATGCGAATCCAGACGCGGTTTGTGTTCCGTTTGCAGATCGCTTTGAAAAAATAGATTTAAAAGATACAAATGCAATTGTTGATTTCTCTTTGTCTCTGGGAAAAAATCTTTGCGCGGTTTTTACAGCCGGAACAGATTTTTCAGCTCCAGTTTCTCTTGCTTGCCAAAAATGCGGATTTGTTTCTCACAGTTTTGAATCTGCTATGAATGCCAGCAATAAAATTCTTATGCGTGAATGCTTTAAGAAAAATAAAATTCCTTCTCCTGATTTTTTTGAAGCCGATGAAAACTATATAAATTTATTTCAGAAAAATAAAACTCCGGAAATTCATTTTCCAAAAGTTGTAAAGCCTGTAGACAATATGGGAGCACGTGGCTGTAGGCTTGTTAGAAATAAAGATGAATTTCTTCCGGCCTTAAAAGACGCTGTTTGCTTTTCTCGTACAAAAAAAGCTATTGTTGAAGATTTCATGGAAGGACCTGAATTTTCAATAGATGCGCTTGTTGTAAATGGAAAAGTTATTATAGCTGGGTTTGCTGACCGCCATATTTTTTTTGAGCCGTATTTTGTTGAGCTTGGACATTCAATGCCTTCTGAAATTTCAGAAAATAAAAAACAGGAAATTGTAAAAGTTTTTACAGATGCGGTTCATGCGCTCGGACTTACAAATGGAGTTGCAAAGGGAGACGTAAAGTACACAAAACAAGGTCCGATGATTGGCGAAATTGCGGCGAGACTTTCAGGCGGATATATGTCGGGCTGGACTTTTCCTTATTCATCAGGATTTGAACTTACAAAAGAAGCAATGAAAATCGCATTGGGAATTCCTTCTGATTTTTCAGATATTAATGAAATTCCTTCTGCAAAATTCAGCCATGAAAGAGCGTTCATTTCAATTCCCGGAAAAATTAAGAAAATCTACGGCGAAGAAAAAGCCTGGGCTTCTCCATTTTTAAAAAATATTTTTTTCAGAGTAAAAGAGGGTAGCGCAGTTGATTTTCCGCGGAACAATGTTGAAAAATGCGGAAATGTCATATCATCGTCAAAAGAACGCGGGCTTTCAAAAAAAAGCGCGGAATCCGCAGTTGCCCAGATTGTTCTTCGCCTGGAGCCGAAAAATCCGCAGACTGAAAAGTTTCTTTACGGTTTTGAGCTTCCGCAGGAAAAAGGATTTCCGTTCAGCGCATTTGACTTCAATACAAAAGATGAAAAATTTCTGGACGAGCTTGAGCAGATTCCGTTCATTGAAAAAAATCAGCCTGCGCAAAATTGTATTCCAGAAAGCATAAAAAAAATTATGGAAAAGCGCGACTGGAATTTTAGAAGCGTAAGAAATACACTTTTTCTTTTTGACAAAATTTCACCTGAGCATCCTAGGCTTGATTCAAAAAAATTCTGGTGCTGTCTTTTGCGTGCCGGCATTCAAGGAATTTTGTATTATTCAGATTCTGTTCAGCTGGAGGAAAAATGAAGGTAAAAAGTTTTGTTTTTTTTCTGATTGCGTTTTTTCCATTTCTAATTTTTTCTCAAGATGTAAAAGTCGATTTTCTTAAGAATGTGCAGAAATCAGGAATTTCCTTTTACTGGGATCCTCTGACTTCTTGCGGTCTTCTTGAAAAAAACGGACACAGAATTTCGTTCAGGGCAGGCGATTCTTTTTTTCTTCAGGATTACAAAACTCTTGTGCAGGAAGACGCTCCTTCATTTGAAAACGGAAAACTTGTTTCTTCCCAGTCATTTTTTAACCTAGCTGAAAATTTCTTTAAATTGCAGAGTTCAGAAGCCCCTTATAAGATTGGCGCTATTCTCATTGATCCGGGACATGGCGGAAAAGATCCTGGCGCAAGTTCAATCCATGTTTCAGACGGAAAGAAAATCAAGGTTGTTGAAAAAGATATAAACTTAAAAGTCGGGCTAAGGCTCCGTGATTATCTTAAAAAAGCTTATCCAGAAAAAAATATTTTGATGACGCGCAGCACGGATGTTTTCCTTACACTTTCTCAACGCACAGAAATTGCAAATTCAGTAAAACTAAAGGAAAACGAAGCGATTCTCTATGTTTCTGTCCACGTAAATTCCAGTCTTAGCGAAAAAGTTACCGGATATGAAGTCTGGTATCTTTCTCCGGGATACCGCCGTCAGGTTTTGAATTCAAAGTCAGTAAATGAGGACGCTTCTATTCTGCCGATTTTGAATAGTATGACAGAAGAGGAATACACAACTGAATCAATTCTGATGGCGAAATTTATAATGAACGGAATTTCAGCACAGGTTGGAGCATTGAGCAATTCGCGCGGAATAAAAGAAGAGGAGTGGTTTGTCGTCAGGAATTCAAAAATGCCGAGCGTCCTTATAGAACTTGGTTTCCTTACAAACAAAAAAGAAGGCTTGCTTTTGAACGATGACAAGTACTTGCAGAAACTGTCTCTTGGAATATATAATGGGCTTCAAGAATTTGTGACGAATTTTGAGCGGACCCGCGGATTTACAGGAAACTAAAATTGAATAGAAAATCAAAAGTAAATATTTTCGCGCTTGTTTTTGCAGGCGTATTATTTGGCTCGCTGATTGTTTCGGGCGCGGCTTTTTATTTTTATAAGTATCATTGCAGGCAGATTTTTTATTTTGAATCCTATGATTCAAGCCGGATTTGCACAGAAACACGTTATTCAGAAAAAAAGGACGGAGATGAGGAAATAAGAGCTTTTGTTGACGACCTTTTGCTTGGACCTATGACAAACCGCTTTAAATTTCTTTTTTCTCCTGGAACAAGAACTGAATTCTGCTTTTCAAACGGAAAAGAGCTTTACGTTGGACTTTCAAAGCAGGCTCTTTTTGTCGATTCAGAAACGTTCAATATGAGGAAAAATGTCTCATTGCTAAGAAAAAATATTGTGAAGAATTTCACAAATATCAATAAAATTTATATATATATCGATGGAAAGCCTGTGTTTGCGGAAAAATAGCTTTTGTTTGCCTGTTTTATTTTGCGGTTGTTTTATACAAAAAAAAATAAAATAAAATAAGTTGACAAAAATGTTTTCTTAATAGATACTGTTATAACAAGGCTACATCATATATGTATTAAAAGGAGCTTCTAATGAAGAGGACTTTATTTTTAACCGTTGCTGCAATGATTTTGGCAGGTTCAGTTGCTGTTGCAAGAGAATCAGTTCTTATTGATTTTTCACAGCTCGATGCAGACACTGTAGCAGACGAAAACGGAAATCCAACACAGAACAGCAGAACTGTAATGGATTATTCTGTTGCTGCCGGCGCGACTTTCACAAGTGATCAGAAAACACTTATGAAGACTTCACTGGCTCTTCCTGAATGGGAAGTTTTACTTAATTCTTCTGCCAAGAACCCGGTTTCTGTTGCTCTTTCTCAGGTAGTTGCTGCTCCTGTAAAAGAATCAGCAGATGTTCCTTTCGCTGGAAAGAATGTAATGGGCGTTCGTGTTATTTTCCCAACATGGGCAAACAATGCAAATGCAAAAATCGTTCCTGCATTCGATATTCCTGCTTACGAGCCACTTTCTGACGCTGATGAAAACGGTGAGCGCCAGAAGCCAACAGATGAGCAGAAAGGAAAATATCTTTTTGAAGACGGATACGGTGTTGTAAGAAACGTTGGCACATTGAAATCAATTGCTGTTACAACAATGGGTATGAACTATCCACATGCTCTTTATGTTCTTCTTAAAGACAATGACGGAGTAGAGCGCCGCTATCTTATGGGAAATCTCTATTTTGACGGATGGAAAACTCTTATTTGGAACAACCCGGATTATATTTCAGAAGTTCGCACTCGTGAAATCAGAGTTTACCCAATCTATCCACGCGGAATTCCATTTGTAAAATTCGCTGGATTCCAGGTTGCACGTGATGCTTCTCACATCGGAGACAACTTCATTGGTTACTTCAAAGATGTAAAGGTTATTTATGACCTCGCAATCCTTACTTCTGATCGTGACATCGATGACGAAGACCTTTGGGGTATCATTACAAAGAAAGAAAGAGACCGCCAGAATGGTGAGATGGCTCGCTTTGGTAACAAGCAGGTTAACCGCTATCTCGAAAAGTCTAAGATGGCTACAGAAGAAGAATTCACATCTTCTCTTGAAGAGAACTCTGATTCTAACGCACAGTCTTCAACACAGGATTCTTCAGCTACTGTTCAGTAATCTCTGAACCTTGTGTTGTGTCAAAGACCGTCCTTACGGGACGGTCTTTTTTTATGAAATTGAATATAAAACAATAACTTTGTTATATTTTGCTTATGTCTGAAAAAAATTTTATACTTCCTAATAAACTTGAAATTGAAAAACGCTATGAAAGCTATAGACCCGCATTCAATGAAATTCTGGATAAAATTGAAAATCTGTTAAAGCAGAAAATTAATTTGCCTTCAAATCCTACTTATAAAGCTAGAATAAAATCTTTTCCTAGCTATTATAAAAAAATCCTTAGGCAAAAAGCTAAGGAATCTTCGGAAAGCATTGAGCTTGTTACTCTTACGGATATGATTGGCATACGTGTGATTTGTGCCTTTGTTGAAGATCTTGCGCTTGTTGAAAAACAAGTAGTGGAATCTTTTGATGTAAAAGAAATTGAGCGTAAAGGTGCAGACCAGTCATTTAAAGAGTTTGGATATGAGTCAGTTCATATTCTTATTGCAATTCCTGAAAACTGTCTGCCTGAATCAGGAATTTCTCCAGAGCTTAGAAAAAATCTTGTATGTGAAATTCAGGTTCGCACAATTTTGCAGGATGCCTGGGCGGAAGTTGAGCATGAGCTTATCTACAAGTCGGAATTCAATCCTTTTGACAAGCCTTTGAGAAGAAAACTGGCTTCAATAAATGCAAGTCTTACTTTGGCAGATATTATTTTCCAGGAAATCAGGGATTATCAGAAAAAACTTCAAACTGAGCTTGGGGAACGGCGGAATTCATTTTATGAAAAGGCTGACGAATTCTCAGAAGAAATGCTTGGGCAATCCCATCATCAGGTGGCAGACTCTTCTATTATTGGAAGTCCTTTTTCAAAAGGCAGCATAGATGACTTGGTTCTTACAGCATTGCACGAGCATAATACAGGAAATTTTAAGAAAGCGGTTGAAATTTATACACAGATAATCAATTCTGAGCCAGTTCCTCCTGCAATGGTTTTGAGTGTAATTTACAAGCATAGGGGAATGGCATATTTTGCTCAAAGTCTTTATGAACAAGCCTTGAATGACTTTAAGAAAAGCGTTGAGTATGATCCAAAGTGCTTTAGGTCAATTTATTATGAAGGCATTGTTTATTCTGTTCAGGGGAAGGATAAAGAGGCTGTTGAATGTTTTGATAATTCTCTTGCAATTGATGCTTTCCAAAGCCATGTTTATTACAGAAGAGCGCTGGCACTTTTTAATATTGGAAACTATACAAAGGCAATGGAAGATGTAAACAATGCATTGAAGCTTGGACTTGAAAATGAAGACCTAAATACATTGAAGCTAAAACTGATAAAAAAATTTGATATGAATATGTAAAAAAAAAGGCTTTTTTAGTATTTTGCTATTGACATAAAATGCTGATATATGATATATTCTGATTATCGCAATGAGCAATAGCTCTTGTGTATGTCTCCCTCGTCTAGTGGTTAGGACATCGGGTTTTCATCCCGACAACATGGGTTCAATTCCCGTGGGAGATGCTAAAGACCTTGATGCCTTCAAGGTCTTTTTTTTTGATTTAGGGGTTATCAAACCACTAAAAACGGCTGAGTCAAGGTCTTGAGCGTAAGCGTATCTTGACCAGACGTATTTAAAGTAAATTAAATAGAAACTTTTTTAGATAAAAAAAATATTCCCCGACTGTTTGCCGGGGAATAAAAGTTTTATGCTAAGCAGAAGTTATATTGTCTAAAAAGTTTTTGTTGTTTATAAAATCATTACGATTATTTTTGCTGTTAAAACAACAGAAACAAGCGCGAGCGGGTAGGTTGCTGCATAGGCAGAAGAAACTTCGTCTGTTCCTGCAGTTGCAATCAATGAACCCAACGCCGGTGTGCTTGTCATTCCGCCTGTTATAGAACCAAGGTTGTTGAAAATGCTTAGCTTGAATACATAGCGTGCGATTATATAGCCTACAACCATTGGAACTGTTGTCATAACTGCGCCGTAAATAAAGTATGAGAATTTTACATTTGAAACGAAGTTTACGCCGCCAGGAATTCCAGCACCAATAAGGAACAAGACAAGTCCAAGCTCACGCATAAAATTCAATGTCTGCTTGCTGATTCTGCAGTCAAGTTTTCCGATTCTTCCAAAATGACCGATTATGAGTCCCGCGACAAGAGTTCCGCCGGAATTTCCGAGAGAAAAGTTGACTTTTGGGATTTCAATTGCGCCGATTATGCAGCCAAATGCAACTGCAAGGAAAAATGGAAAAAATCCGAATTCTTCAAGCTGTGTAAGATTTGCCTTTGGCTCAGGAATTACTACAGAATTTGCCGCAACAAATGATTCTCTTTCCTTTGCCATGTCGATTTTTAAAATTTTTGGAACAATCTGAACAAAAAGAACAACTCCAAGAACACCGTAAAGATATGCGATTCCGTATCCTGCGCTGATTGCGTCTTGATTTACATTTGGAACTTCTTTTGCCGCTGAAAATCCAGGTGTGCTTGTAAGTCCGCCTGTCAAAAGTCCTGCCGCCATTTCTGGAGAAAGAGTGCTGTCAAACTTAACAAAAATCGCCGCTGTGATTCCGCCGATTGCAATTATTATTACACCAAGCAAAAGATATGCAATTGACTTTCTATTGAAAGTGCGGAAAAACTTTGGACCTGCAATGAGTCCGACCGCTGTAACAAAGAGAGCTGTTCCGATATTTGAAACTAAGCCGAAACTTGACTTTATTGAATTGCTCCATAAAGTGATTTTTTTTTCTTCAATTGAAAATTCTGGAAAATAATGAATTAAAATACCATAGGCAAGGGCAACTATAAGAACACCAGCAGTTCCCAGCGAAATACCTTTTACATTGATTCCGCCGAGCATAAAACCTAGCGCGCCAATAATAAAAATAATGAAAATGACCGACAGTGTGGAGGAACACAGCCCGGCAAGATAAGTAAGCATTTTTTTACCTCTATAAAAAATATATTCTATTTATTATATCACTTTCAAATGACTTATACAATGTGTTCTATATAATAGTCAGGGCAAACGCATTATAAATGTATTCAGCATAAAACTGGCTCCCAGACACGGTTTCCTGGTTCAAAATCGCGCAATAATGGGGATGTCCAATAAGTATCTTTTTTGTCATTCATAGGCTTTTATAGACTTGACCCGAAATTCTAAATGCATATATTACAATCATTTAGAAATTGTTCAGCAATGACATTCAGAGCTTATTGGACATCCTCTGATTGTTGCAAAGTAACTATAGAATTGCCCGCTCACGCGGTCGCAGCAATCAGAGTGTTTTTGCCCCCAGAAACCGTTCCTTCGCGCAAACTTTACTTAAATTATTTATAATGCGTTTGCCCTGTATAATAGTTAATTTTATACTAAAGCCAGTATTCCTAAGACCTGAAGTGAGTATTCCTAAGACCCTGAGTCAATATTCCTAAGGGGCTTAGGAAGTATCACTTAGGCTCTTAGGAAGTATTACTTAGCCTCTTAGGAAGTATCACTTAGGCTCTTAGGAAGTATCACTTAGGCTCTTAGAAAGTATCACTTAGCCTCTTAGGAAGTATTACTTAGCTTCTTAGGAAGTATTCCTTTAGTTTGAAATTCCTAAAAGTGAAAAAAAATACCTTCTTAAAAAAGAAGGCATTAAAAATAATGAAAATCTATTAGTTTTTATTTGACTTCGTTTTTAAGTTCTTTTCCTTCTGTAAAATCCAGAATATTTTGAAGCGTTGTATCTGCGATTGCTTTAAGCGCATTTTTTGTAAGAAATGCCTGATGTCCAGTTATAATTACATTCGGGAAAGTTAAAAGCCGGGCAAGCATGTCGTCTTTTATAACGTCTGCAGACCAGTCTGCAAAGAAATATCGGCTTTCTTCTTCATAAACGTCAAGCGCCGCTCCTCCGATAGTTCTTTTCTTTAAAGCTTTTACTAGCGCATGAGTGTCGATTAAAGCGCCGCGTCCTGTATTTATTATAACCGCATCGTTTTTCATCATGGAAAGAGACTTTTCGTTTACAAGATGCTTTGTATCGTCCGTTAAAGGGCAGTGCAGGCTGATTACATCGCTTTTTTGGAACAATTCAATAAGCGGAATGTATGTAAAGCCTTTTTTTTCAGCCCAGTCATTGTCTGGATATGCGTCGTACATTACGATTTTCATTCCGATTCCAGAAAGACATTCTGCCATTACTTTTCCGATTTTTCCAGTTCCAATGATTCCGGCTGTAAGTCCGCACAAATCCCGGCCTGTGAGTCCATTCAATGTGAAATTTCCAGAGCGAGTTCTTAAATATGCCTGAGGAATTTTTCTTGTAAGGGAAAGCAAAAGCGAAAGAGCGTGTTCTGCTACAGAATGAGGCGAGTACGCTGGAACTCTTGCAACTTTTATGCCGAATTCTTTTGCAGCTTCAAGATCCACATTGTTAAAGCCTGCGCATCTCAATGCAATCATTTTTACACCGCATTTTTTCAGTATGGAAATAACGGTTCTGTTTATGGTGTCGTTTACAAATGTGCATACAATGTCATAGCCTGATGCTGTCAATGCTGTTTTTTCTGTCAGATGAAAGTCAAAAAAATCAATATTGAATAGAAAGTTCTTGTTTTCTTCTGAAAAAGATTCCTTGTCATAGCTGCAGGCATCATAAAACGCAATTTTCAATTCCTTGTTTTCCATAAAAAATCCTCCGGTAAAAAGTTTTAATTTAAATATACAATTTTTTTCTTTAATTTGCATTAGTTTCTGTTTTTTTATTGATATTTTGTGAGAAAGTTGCTTTTACTTTGAAAATGATTATTTTATTGGCTGCAATGTAGACTTGAAAAAATTTATTCAGTTTATATAATGAAAGAAAATATAATACTTGCGAGGTGTTTTTATGACAAAATTAGGTGCATTTGCTATTGGTGTTGCGGTTGGCGGAGTAACTCTTGCTTTGGTAAAAACAGCTGGATTCAAAAAAGTCTGATCTAAAGTTATCAGCGCGGGAATGCAGCTAAAAGATGAAGCTGCTTCTTTTGTTGAAACTGTAAAAGAAGACGCGGAAGATATAAAGGCAGAGGCCGCTTACAATAAAAACGCATCAAAAGCTAATGCTTAAAAATCAGTCTTAAATTATTTAAAAATATCTTTTTAAAAAGGGATTGCAATGGATTTTCAGATTTCTCACAGTCTTCCAGGCAGAGTAAGGCTTAGATATGAGCGTCATATTCTGTCTTTGCGTCAGGCAATGCTTGTTCAGATGCTTGTTGGTCTTCAAGAAGGAATAGTTTCTATTTCTGTTAATACAGTTTCAGGAAGCATTCTTATTGAATACAAAGATATTTCCTTGGAAACAGTTATTTCTTACGTAAAGGCTCTTGATGGGAAGTATCTCAATGATGAAAATCTGCTTTCGAGCGTTTCTGGAATCGTTGCTGTCCCTTACAGTTGAGCATTTTCTAAAAAAATTTCTTCCTCTTCCTTTGAGAAAAATAATTTCTCTTGTTTCAATTGTTCCTCGTGTTCAAAAGGGTATTGCAAGCGTAGTGAGAGGAAAGCCGTTCTGTGCGGAAACTCTTGATGCTGCCGCGATTTCTCTTTCATATTTAACTGGCGACATTGATACTGCTGGAACTATAAATTTCCTTTTGAATATCGGCGATACTCTCGAAGATTACACAAAGCGAAAGTCCCATGACAATTTGACTCAGTCGCTTCTTATAACTGATGAAACCGTTACAATCGTTCAGGATGGAGAAGAAAAAGAAATTTCCACACAGCTTTTAAAGGCGGGCGACATCGTTATTGTTCGCGCTGGCTCTGTAATTCCTGTTGACGGAACTGTTGTTGACGGCGTTGGAATGGTAAACCAGGCTTCAATGACTGGAGAAGCTCTGCCTGTTCAGCGTGAAAAAGGCTCGTCTGTTTTTGCTTCCACAATTATTGAAGAAGGCGAAATAAAGATAAAAGTGAAGGCTTGCGGAGGCGAAACCAAAGTAAGCAAAATTGCAAATATGATTGACCGATCAAATTCACTTAAGGCTGCAAGTCAGGAAAAAGCGGAACGTGTTGCTGACAATCTTGTAAAATACAATTTCGGAATTATCCCCTAACACACTCTTAGTTATTAAAAAAAACAAGAAATATTACAAACGACAAAACTATATTTCTTGTTTTTTTATTATATGCTAAAATTCAAAATCTTTCCATATTAAATCAAAAAAATGTTCATCATAAAAATCAATGTAATTTTTTTTACACCTCATTAAATTTATCCTTTTAAGAGGCTTTCTGTATCATATTGACAAATAACTTATAAATGCTTAATATTATACAAAAAGCGAGAACATTTGTTCCCTTTGTTAATAAATATCAGATTGCCGTTTCCCAAAAGTATCTGATAATCCGTTTCAAAAGCCTTTCTTTCGCCAAAAAGAAAGGCTTTATCTTTATACTATACATTTCAAGGATTTAAATCAATATTGAATTATGCCGCAAATATCCCCTGCTTTAACAGTACATCAAATGAGCTTGTTCCGTTGTTCTGCCGGAAACAGAATTCGTTTACATATTCCTGCAAGTAGTCTACAGAAACGTGATGATAAATTCCGAGAATTCCACGCTTCAACAGTGCCCAGAACGATTCAATTCCGTTTGTATGAAGTCCGTTGCCGAGGCTGTAAATGCTTTCTAAATGATTTACGCTGATTCTGTAGTAGTTGTTTTTATTTGTGTTTTTATGGTTCATAAAATTGTAGCCTCTAAAATCATCGGTCAGAACCGTTGCGTCTTTCTTGCATACGCTGTCAAGAATATTGAAAAGCTGCTTTCCTGTAAGTTTCTTGCCTTCTTCGTTTGGAAGTGCTACCTTTGCGAATACGTGGCTTGAACTTCTTTCTTTTACACCTACAACAGGAGTTTTTTTAGTTCCACGTCCACGCTTTGAAGGCTCTGTTTCGCCGTTCATTTTTCTAGGTTTACCGCCGATATATGTTTCGTCAATTTCGACCATTGCTTCAAATGCTTTTGACATATCAGTGTTTCCCATTGCAGAGCGTATCTGCTTGAGCATTCTCCACGCTGTTTTATATGTTACGCCGATTTCACGCTGTAACTGCAAGCCGGAAATTCCTTTTTTAGAATTCAAAAATAAATGGATTGCATAGAACCATTTACGCAGGTCTGTTGATGACTTTTCAAAGATTGTGTTTTTGAATGGTGAGAATGTATTATTGCAGTTATGGCAGTTACAAAGTTTTAGATTGTCATTTCTGTGCTGAACACGAACTTTTGAACCGCAGTGAGGGCATATAAGAACATCGTTATATCTGATTTTGAGAAAGTATTTTATAACGGCTTTTTCAGTCGGAAACTTTATCATAAAATCAAAGAATGTCATATATGCCTCCTGCTTTTTAGTTTTTCAAAACAGAATCAATAATCAACCTGCTTACTGTTTTATTCTGTTCTTTTGCTTTTTGTTTTATTGCCATTTCCTCAGATTCAAGGCAGGAAATGACAATCCGTCCGTTTTTATATCCTGTATTATTTGTTGTGCTTCCTTTTTTTCTGCCTGCTCCGGCTCTTGTTCCGCCGTGCTGTGTTGTTTTTTCCATAAAATCACCTACATTATAAACCTTAACGCAATATCCAAAACTTGAAGAATTAAAATTGCTATCAGTATTTTTTCCATTCTGTTCATTATTGACACTCCTATATAATTTGATTATTTTTAAACCGTTCATAGATATTGGCGGTATCTATGAACGGTGGAAAACTAAGCAGACAGCTTAGAAACCAGGTCAAGTATGAACTTTAGAAGTTCTAGCAGAAAAACCAGCAAGGCGATTTTGTCTGCTCTTGACCACAGTTTTTTCTTTTTTCGTTTCACATTTCTATTACCTCCTGATGTTTATAATATAATACATCTTGATTATTATGTCAATAAAAATCAAATAAAAATGTAAAAAAAAATATGAAAATTTGTCGAATTTTATGTTATATTAAGAGTGTATGAGGGGATAATTCCGTTGTTTTTTATAAGAGTGTATAAAGGGATAATTCCGTACAATTTTTTAATTGCGGGTCTTGCGTATTTCTTTACACGTAACTTTACAAAGGCGGCTTCAACATTGCTTGTGGATTATTCCTGCGCCATGAAGCTTTCTGCTCCGATTTCAGTTCTTTCTGCAATGAGAGATTGTGCCCGGAACGGAATTCTTGCGAAAGGCGGAAAATTTCTTGAGGAATTTGCGGAATCTGACACAATTGTTTTTGACAAGACAGGAACATTGATAGAATCAAACCCTGTTGTAAAAAAGATTGTTGTTTTTGGCAGCAGAAAGGAAAATGAAGTTTTAAAACTTGCTGCTTGCCTTGAAGAGCATTTCCCGCATTCTTTGGCTCGTGCTGTTGTAAATGAAGCTGCGTCCAGGGGATTGAACCACAAGGAAGAGCATACAAAGGTCGAATATATTCTTGCGCATGGAATTGCTTCCAGCCTTGACGGAAAAAAGCTCCGCATAGGAAGCGCGCATTTTATCTTTGATGACGAAAAAATTCCGCTTACAAAAGAAGCCGATGACTGCATAAATACAATAACTGGCTGTTCCCAGCTTTATTTTGCAATTGACGGAGAACTTGCCGCTATAATCGTAATTGAAGATCCAATCAGAAAAGAATCTTGCGCTGTAATAAAAAAATTGAAAGACTCTGGCTTTAAGAATGTGATTATGATTACAGGCGACAATAAGCATACTGCAAAAGAAGTTGCGGAAAAAACTGGCGTAACAGATTTTGTTGCTGAAGCTCTTCCAGACACAAAAGTATCCTGGATTGAAAAGCTTAAGAAAGAAGGGCACAAAGTTGTTATGGTTGGAGACGGAATCAATGATTCTCCGGCTCTTTCTGCGGCAAATGTTGGAATTGCAATGGGAAAGGCAAGCTCAATTGCAAGCGAGACTGCGGATATTCTTCTTCCTGACGACGGCTTGGATTCTCTTCCAGTTTTGCGGAAAATAAGCCGAAACTTGATTTCAAGAATTCACGGAAACAGCCGAGCTATAATCGGAATAAATTCTGCGCTCATTGCCGGCGGACTTGCTGGTTCCATAACACCGCAAATGGCTGCCTTGCTTCATAACAGCTCCACAGTTGCAATCAGCGTGAATGCAATGAGTTCCTTGGACTAAAAAATGATTGTTTCAAGTTTTTTCCCAGGAAGAATCCGTTTACGCAATGATGTTTTTAAAGATGATGATATATTTTCCGCATTGTATTCTGCTGTCGGAAGCCATTCTGCCGTAAAAAAAGTTGAGCGCAATGAAAGAACTGGCAGCGTGCTTGTTGAATATATTTCAGAAAATTTACCCATGGAAAAACTTCTTGCCTTAAAAGATGAGTTTTTTGCGCTTGGAAAACTTGCGGAATCCTATAGCAAAAAAATAAGCCAGTTATTCTTGAAAAAATTCATGAAATCGAAAAAAAATTAAAATAGCTTTGCATATTTTATATGCTTTTGTTATATTTAAAGTAATTCAGTTTCTTAACGGAGGTTTTTTATGGATAACAAGGCTATGTTCAATTTGTCTTACGGTCTTTTTATTTTGACTGCAAAAGACGGCGAAAAAGACAACGGCTGCATTGTGAATACTGTAGGGCAGGTTACTTCCCAACCTAACAGAATTTCTTTGACGGTAAACAAAGCGAATTATACGCACGATATGATTCTGAAAACAAAAGAATTCAATGTTTCCGTTCTGGCAGAAAATTCTAAATTTGAAACTTACAGGCATTGGGGCTTCCAAAGCGGTAGAAATACAGATAAACTTGAATCAATTTCTTTTAAAAGATCTGCAAACGGCCTTGTTTATATTGCGGATGAAACAAACGCATTTTTGAGCGCGAAAGTTGTTTCTACACTTGATTTGGGAACGCACACTCTTTTTATTGCTGATGTTACAGACGGCGAAGTTTTGTCGCAAGTTCCTTCAGCAACATATTCATTTTATCAGAATAATATAAAGCCAAAGCCAGCTTCCACGGAAAAGAGAAAGGGCTTTATTTGTACTGTCTGCGGATATATTTATGAAGGTGAAACTTTGCCTGACGATTTTATTTGCCCTGTATGTAAGCATCCAGCCTCGGATTTTAGACCGCTTTAATGAATTTTTTGTGTCATTGTCGGAGCGTTACATGCAATCTAGCTGTTTTCATACTGAAAAATTCAATATTTTCTAAAAAAATTGATATTTTTGCAAATTCATATTGACATTTTTTTTTGGAAAGTATATTTTCTTAACTACGGTAGCCAAAGTGAAGAGGTAATACCCGTTCCCATACCGAACACGGAAGTCAAGCTCTTCTACGCCGATGATACTGCTAACGCGGGAAAGTAGGAAGCTGCCGTGTTTTTATTTTAAACGCTTTTCTTTTTTTTCAATCAATAAAAATCTTATATTTTTAATATTTTAGTTATTATATGCTTTAAAAAACTTTATAATTCTTCACTCCGTTAGGACATATAGAGCAAGGCGGCTATAAAACTTCATTTTGTTTTGTAATGATGGATTCAGGTCATTGAGTTTTTTGATTGAAATAATTGATGAGCCTGGATTAAAATAATCCGGAGGACAAGCAAATGAGAAAAACTATAAAAATTTTTTCTTTGATTCTACTATGTTTATTCTTTATTTCATGTTTCGAAGCCTTTGGATGAAAATGAAAGTTTTACGCGACCAAAGTTACCTAACTGAATTTTGAAACCATTATTAAGATACTGAGGCAATTTTCTTACCAAAGATGTAAGAACAGCTTCAACGTCAGTTACGTTTAATGTACAAGCATCGGAAATATCCTTTGCCAAGTCCATTACTGTAAGCTCTTCCATGTACTGTGGAGCAGCATAAAATTTTTTTTCATCAGTATTAAGGGAATTTTACCCATCTTTATTTCCAGAAGTTGCAGCCAGTGCAATTCCTACACCTAGTGCAATTGCTGCTAACCCCAAAGCTGCCCAACCAGAAAAATCATAGGTCATTCTATGACACCGTTGTGTGATAAACTTCTACAAATAACGGGAATAAAAATATTTTGCGAAATCGTGATATTTTACACACTTAAAACACAAAGTTGTGGTATAATCTTCTATAATATGCAAGTAGACTATACAAAGCTTTGGGCTCGTTATAAAGAAATGGGACACAAGAATAAAACAGACCTTATTGAGATGGCAGGAATTTCAACGAATATCCTTGCCAAACTGACTAAGGGAGAGTTTATTTCCATGGATAGTATTCAACGTATTTGCAAGGCCCTAAATTGCGATGTGGGCGATATATGTGTAATTAATAAAGTAGAAGATTAAAAGGAATATAAAATGGCACAGTATAACGTAAACAATATTATGGTTAGTTCACTTCTTTCTAGTATTAGAGATGGAACTATTGCAATTCCTGAAATACAGAGACCTTTTGTTTGGGACCCTACAAAGGTTCGTGATTTAATTGATTCATTATATAAAGGATATCCTGTTGGATATATTATTGTTTGGCAGAATCCCGATGTAAAACTTAAAGATGGAACTATTTCTTCTGGAAAGAAAATCATTATTGATGGTCAGCAGAGAATTACTGCATTAACCGCTGCAATTGTTGGACTTGAAGTTGTTGGTGCTGATTATAAAAAGAAGAGAATTAAGATTGCATTTAATCCAAAAGAAGAAAAATTTGAAACTTGTAACCCTGCTATTGAGAAAGATATTCAATGGATTGCAGATATATCAACTGTTTTACAGCCTGGTTTTGATGCTTTCTCTTTTGTAAATGAATATTGTGATAAAAACAAAATCACGGATAATGCTGAAAAAAGTTCTATTAACAAGGTGATCAATACTTTAAGTCAGATTCAGAACAATAGCCTTGGTGTAATAGATCTTTCTTCTAGTCTTGATATTGATAGTGTCACAGATATTTTTATTCGAATCAACTCTAAAGGCAAAGTCCTTTCACAAGCAGATTTTGCTATGTCAAAGATATCTTCAAATGAAAGATATAAAGGTGATTTAATCCGTAAGACTATAGATTATTTTTGTCATCTTCTTCAGAATCCTGGTGATTTCGATACTATAAAAAATAATGATTCTGAGTTTGCAAATACGGATGAGTTTAAGGCAATTGCTTGGATAAAAGATGAAAACGAAGATATTTATGAACCAGATTATACAGACCTTTTGAGAGTTGCATTTACTTCAAAATTCCATCGTGGTAAACTGGCTGACCTTGTAAGTTTGTTAAGTGGACGTGATTTTAAGACTCGTGAATTTAAAGAAGAAATTGCTGAACAGTCATTTAAAGACTTAAAAGAAAGTGTTTTGCAATTTGTAAATAAGACTAACTTCCAAAGATATTTAATGATTGTAAAATCTACAGGAATTATAGATTCATCACTTGTTCGTTCTGATAACGTTATGAATTTCGGTTACATTCTCTACCTTGCTCTTAGAGAAAAGAAAATCGATGCTGTCATTATAGAAAGGGCTGTAAGACGTTGGCTTGTACTTACTATTCTTACAGGAAGATATTCTGGCTCTCCTGAGTCTATGTTTAATTACGATATTACACGATTTGTGGATGCAGCAGATCCAATTGATTATATTGAACAGACTGAAGCCGGCGTTCTTTCTGAAGCATTCTGGAGCAATGTACTTATTACAAGACTGAACACAGCTGTTGCAAGTAGTCCATTTTATAATGTTTATCTTATGGCTCAGGTCAAATCTGGAGATAAGGGATTCCTTTCAGAACAAATTGATGTTAAGTCAATGATTGAACAGAGAGGAGATATTCATCACTTGTTCCCTAAACAGTATCTTATCAATAATGGAATTAGAGATAAGGGCATGTATAATCAAATTGCAAATTATGTTTATTTACAATCCGAAATAAACATCAAAGTAAAAGATACAGCACCAAATGAATATATGGCTACAGTCCTCCAACAGTGTGAAGATAAAAAGCCTGTATATGGTGGAATTGTAGATAAAAATGAGCTTATGCAGAATCTTAAGGCAAATTGTGTACCTGAGGATTTTATTAAAATGGATGTAAAAGATTTTAATAGATTCCTTGATATGAGACGTAAACTTATGGCAGCTAAAATCAAAGATTATTACGAAAGTTTGAAATAGAAAAAGGAAATTAATAAAAATGCTTCATACAATGATTCAAAAATCATGCAAAAAATGGTTATCTTCTAGTGATTGCAAAATAAAAAACTTGATTTCCTATATGATTTCTACAGGGGAACTTCGCGACGCGCAGATAGAAGCAATAAAAACATATCTTTTTTTAAAAATAGCCTGTGACAATAAGCCACTTTATGAACTCTTTTGCAATGGCGCTTTTAATTCTCTTTCAGAGGAAGATTTGAATAGCATGGAGCTTTCTACACTAGCCCGCGAGACTCTTTTTCATAATAAAGCGGCCCTTGCATTGTATGAATATGCATCACAGAAAAACGAAAAGGGAGCGCAGGTTTCTGTAAAACTTACAGATGAAATAAAAAAGAATCCACAAAATATAAATTACGAAACCATATTCAAAAAAATATTCTATGGCGTTACTTATTCCGATTATCTTTTCAGTCTTCCAATGGGTGCCGGAAAAACATTTTTGATGGCAGCTTTTATTTATCTTGATTTGTATTTTGCAATGCAGAATCCTGATGACAGCCGATTTGCCAGAAACTTCATTATTTTGGCTCCGTCAGGCTTAAAAACTTCGGTTATTCCAAGCCTTAGAACAATTCAGGAATTTAATCCGGCCTGGGTTTTGCCTGAACCAACAGCGAGCGAAATAAAGAGACAAATGATTTTTGAAGTGTTGGATGAAAACAAATCTGCAAAAAAATCAAATAGAACTAAAAATCCAAATGTACAGAAGCTGGCTTTACATCAGCCATTTGAGGATTTAACAGGCCTTGTGGCTGTAACAAATGCAGAAAAGGTTATTCTTGACGGACTTGTTCGTGCAGAACAGGGAGAATTATTTGAAGAAAGTTCGGAAACAAAAGACCGTGAGGCAAATGAACTTCGTTACTGGATTGGGAAGCTCCCACAGCTTTCTGTTTTTATCGACGAGGTTCATCATGCAACAGATGGTGACATAAAACTCCGCTCTGTGGTGAACCGTTGGGCAAATGGTGAAAAGAAAAATGTGACAAATGTAATCGGCTTTTCTGGTACACCATACTTGGATAAAGCAGAAAAAATACCTGTTACAGATTCTCTTTCTGTTGCCTCGTCTGATATTTCTAATACCGTTTATTATTATCCGCTTGTAGACGCAATAGGAAACTTCTTGAAATATCCAATCGTAAAGGTTTCTGACAATAAAGACAGTATGCAGATTGTTGAAAGCGGCGTACGTGAATTCTTACAAAAATATAAAGACACCATTTATGACCGCCCGCCACGCACACTGCAGGCTAAACTTGCGGTTTATTGCGGAAAAGGAATAGATTTTCTTGAAGAAGAAGTTTATCCGTTTATTTCAAATCTCATCATGGAGTACGGACTGAATCCTAATGAGCATATTTTACGCTATCATGACGGAAATAAAAATCATCCTAAGCCACAGGATAGTGATTATCAGTTCAGGATTCTTGATAGAAGCGAATCAAAAATACGAATAATTCTCCTTTGTCAGATTGGAAAAGAAGGATGGAACTGCCGGAGCCTTGCAGGGGTAATTCTTTCGCAAGAGGGGGATTGTCCTACAAATATGGTTTTGCAAACTTCATGTAGATGTTTGCGTCAGGTTGAGCGTGGTAAAAAAGAAACTGCCTTAATATATTTAAATGACTCAAATGCTGAAAAACTTAAAAAGCAACTTGAGCAACAGCAGCATATCAATCTTGATGAATTCCAGAAGGGCTCAAGAGGTGCTACCGAAACGCTTAACAGATATAATCGTACTGAGCATTTAAAGCTTCCTCCAATACCGCTGTATCAGTATTCAATCAAATATGACACTCTGCTTGTGGAAGAGCCTAATACTGATAATGTTATTTCAAATGCTGTAAAAAATTCTGAACAGAAAGCAGTTATAAATAAACAGTTTGATGTCAGGAAAGCAGATTTCACAAATATCGATATTGATTCTTCTGAGCATGGAAAACTTCCGGCACGATACAATACTTGGCTTTATGAAATAGCGAGAGAGAGTTTTGGTTTTGTAACAGTTGCAAAACTCCATGAACATGACAAGGCATTGCGCAAGGTCTTTAATGAAGTCTCATATAAAGCTGATGGCGAGACATATTTCAGTTCTCATTATGACATACAAAAATTAAATTCACTCATCAGAACTGCCTTTTATGAAAAACGAGATTTTTCTGTCAGAGAAGAATTTATCAAAGAATCAGTAAGATTGCTGTGCATAGAACAGTTTTCGCCACAAGTCGAAGTTGCGTCATCTAAAATTAAAGATTATTACCCTGAAGAAATCGAAGTTCAAAAGATAATTGACGCAGATAAATCTGGAAAAACTGAAATTGATGAAAAGACAAAAGCTGCCGTTACAGCCCTCCGTGCAGCAGGTTTAAATAAAGAGGCTGATGATATTGAAAATAAGGCTTGCCCTTTTCCAAATAAAGACCGGTCTTTTCATTACCTTCCATATAAAACAGACAGCTTTTTTGAACAGAAATTTCTTAACGAAGTATTAAAGGAAGAGTGTGTATCAAAATACAATCTTGAAGTTTATTATAACGGAGACCGCATGCTGACTGATTTTAGGATTCACTGTTATAAAAAAACTGAAAAAGATTGGGCAAATGTCGGTGAATATACACCTGATTTTATCATCTTGCAAAGGAAATCAGAAAACGAAGTCGGAAAAGTTTTAATTGTTGAAACAAAAGGCAGTTTGTATGCAAATGACCCGAATTTCATTGCTCGTCGGGAATTTGTTGAGCAATATTTTATAAAGATGAACAATGAAAAAACAGGTGCTGAAAAATTCTCATATCTTTATCTGCAAGATAATGAGTCGGACGAAGAAAGAATTAAAAAGACAATCATACATGTTAATGCATTTTTTGGGGAGGGAAAGTAAATGGCAAAGAAGCAAAAAAAAGAAGTTACAATTAGAAGTTCCGCAGCTGAATACTTAACTTTTGTGGCAGCCAATGGGGATGATAAAAATAGTGTAGAAGTCCGCTACGAAGATGAAAACATTTGGATTACACAAAAAATGCTTGCTATTTTGTATGATGTTGATGTCCGAACAATAAATTATCATATCAAGAAGATTTTTGATGACTCAGAACTAGAAGAAGCTTCAGTTATCCGAAATTTTCGGATAACTGCCGCAGACGGTAAATCTTATGACACAAAGCATTATAATCTTCAGATGATAATTGCCGTTGGTTTTAAAGTTAATTCTGAGCGTGCAGTTCAGTTTAGAAAATGGATAAATCAGATTGCAAAGGATTATACGATTAAAGGCTGGGTTATGGATGAAGAGCGGCTTAAAAACGGCGGCTCCATTCTTACTGAAGATTATTTTGAAGAACAACTTGAACGAATTCGTGAAATACGGGCAAGTGAGCGCAAGTTTTATCAGAAAGTAACGGATATTTATGCAACATCAATTGATTATGACAGGGATGCAGCTTCTACAAAACGCTTTTATGCAACAGTCCAGAATAAAATGCATTTTGCGGTTCACGGGCATACAGCAGCAGAACTTATCGTAGAACGAGCAAATGCAGAAAAACCGCACATGGGGCTGACTACATGGAAGGACGCTCCGAACGGAAAAATAAAGAAAAGCGATGTAACGATTGCAAAGAATTATCTTTCGGAATTTGAGCTTTCTCAGTTGAACCGCATGGTTACAGCTTATCTTGACTTTGCGGAAAATATGGCATTACGAAAAATCCCTCTCACAATGGCAGACTGGGAAAAAAGGTTGAACGGCTTTATTCAGATGTTTGAATACGGACTTTTGCAGGATGCTGGAAAAGTCAGTGCAGAAATTGCAAAGCTTCATGCCGAAACTGAGTTTGAAAAATACCGCATTGTGCAGGATAGACTGTATAAAAGCGATTATGACTTATATTTGGAAGAATTAGAACGCAAAATGGAGATCAAAAATGCCAATTAAATACATCCCATACACTCCGGAGCCGATTGAAGGGCAGGCTCTTTTAGATAATTTTACTCGCACTCTCCGTTATAAAGGAAACTATGATATAAAAGGTAAACTTATACGCGGTATGCCTTTGTATGAAATGCAGACTGTTGAAACTTTCGGCGATAAAGAAAAAGCAAAGCAGAACCTTGTGATTCGCGGGGAATGTGTTTCTGCGTGTGCCTATCTTAAAGAAAAAGGTATTCTTGTTGATTTAGTTTACATTGACCCGCCCTTTGCAAGCGGAGCTGATTATTCCAAGACCGTTTACATCCGTCAGAATCCCAAGTTGGCAAAGGCTTTGAAGCAGGCAGAAGAAGAACTTGAAATTGAAGATTTGAAAAGTTTTGAAGAAAAAATGTACGGTGATGTTTGGAATAAAGAAAAATACTTGAACTGGATGTATGAAAACCTGTGCGCCATAAAAAGCGTGATGAGTGAAACTGCCAGTATTTATGTTCATCTGGATTATCATATTGGTCATTATGTAAAGATTTTGATGGATGAGATTTTTGGTGAAGATAATTTTAGGAGCGAAATAATTTGGAAAAGAGCAACGGCTCATAGTGATTCAGGCTTTTTTGGTAACAATTATGATATGATTTATTTTTACACAAAATCTGATTCAGCAATTTTTAATACAATTTTTCAAGATTATGATGAAAAATATATTGCTCGTTTTAAATACAAAGATCCAGATGGACGATTATGGGATAGTGGTAATCCAACTGCTAAAGGATTGCAAGGCGGTGGATATGATTATGAATATGATGGTTATAGAACGCTATGGCGTTATCCATACGAAACTCTAAAGAAAATGGATGAAGAAGGGCGACTATACAGAACAAAAAATGGTGGAATAAGAACAAAAGTTTATCTTGATGAATTAAAGGGAATGCCATGCCAAGCATTATGGACAGATATAAATGCCGTTAATTCCCAAGCAGATGAACGCATTGACTACGCCACACAAAAACCTGAAGCCCTGCTTGAACGCATCATTAAAGCATCTTCCGATGAAAATATGCTTGTTGCAGATTTCTTCGGCGGTTCTGGTGTAACGGCAGCTGTAGCAAATAAACTTAACCGCCGTTTCATTCACTGCGATGTGGGCATCAATTCAATCCAGACCGTGCGCGACCGCTTGATTGCTCAGAAAGAGACCCCGAATCATGTTCGGGGTGACGTGAATTTCTCAGTTTTGGAAATAAAAGACGGCGTTTCTCTTTTCCGTAATCCCGTTCAGACTATGGAAAAACTAAAGTCTCTCGTACCCGGGCTTGGAAAAATGGAAGGGCTTTCAGACTTTTGGGCGGGCTGTATAGAAAGTATAAAAGACGGCACTGTTCCAGTTTATCTTCCGGATTTAAAAAACAGTGAGTGCAAGATTTTAGACAAGCCGTTTATGAGCCGCATCCTGCATGAGCATCTGGGAAATCTTCCTTTCACTCCAAGTCGTGTCATTATCTATTATGTTGATGTGGTTGACATTTCAGAAATTGAAGAATTCGTCAAAGCAGACAAATCAACCCTTGCTAAAATTGAATTCCGCGACTTAAAAGAACTGCTTGATGACATAGTAATTGAAGACACCGCAGATTTTGAAGTGAGCGAAATTCAGGAAGAACTAATTCCGGAATACAAGCTGACCATAAAATCATTTATGAGCGACCGGGTTATGCGTCACATAAACGCCTACAATCAAAAATGCGAGCTCAATTCCAAAGGCAAAAAGTTCAAGCCGATTGTCATTTCAGAAGAAGGTCTGGAACTCATCGAATGGATCAGCGTGGATTGTACTGCAACAGAAGGTGAGTGGCATTCAGATTCAGAAATCAAAATAGACAAACTCGGTTTTGTTATTAAGAATGGTATAAAGACAAAAGAATTCTGGGACGGTGCAATCAAGAGTGAAACAAAACCGCTGCGTCTGAAAATCAGGAATATCTGTGGGGATGAAACTGTTTGGAAGGTATAAGGAGAGATGTAACTTATGAAAAAGTTTCTTTTAGGGGTTTTGGGCACTGTTATTGCAGGCATATTTGTAGCTTTATTTACTTTGTACATAAACAAAGAAAAAATAGATGTGAAATATAATCTTTCAGCGCCAATTTCTATTCCATCTGAAAAAGATTATGTGCAACAGTTAAGAATTCAAAATGTTGGAAACGCAACTGCAGAAAACTTAGTAATTACATTGAATGGTAACATTCAAAAATATGAAATAAAAAAATATTCAGAACAAGATAATATTCAAGAATTTGAACTGACTGATAGTAATGGGAAACAGATTTGTTATTCAAAACTTCCAAAGGACGGTTCTATCATTATAACAATGAATATTAATGGTTCAGATTCCTTAAAAATAGATATTAAGCATGATAAAGGAAAAGCAACAGAAGTTTTTTCTTCTCAAACAAAGGTTGGATTTGCATTGATTTTTTTTGCTGTATCTATGTTGTTTTATTTGTTATTTGGTGTAAAAAATCTTATCGACGATTATTGGATTACTTCTATTTTACAATATCACCGAAAGAAAATATTTTCTCGTGACAAACCATTTTTATTGTCAGAATCGCGATGGAAAGAAATACGAGGAATGGCAATTGAGAATGAAATAGCATCTATAAAAAGAGATTACTTCATTTCTGCAAAAGGATTGCAAGAGTCATCTGCCCTAAATTACTTGAATAATGATAAAATAAATAAATTAAAACTTGATAATGAGGAACAGAAAAAAATTATTTCAGCTGTAAAAGATTATTTTCTCAACGAATTTCGAAATTTGCGTAATATGTTGTATAGTAAAAATGATTATGTGGAAATCCTTTCAATTTCTAAACCTGATTTGGTAGAAGAATCTGTTTGGCTAATTGAAAGGGAAAAAACACTCTTATTATATGAGGAATTTATAAAATCCAAATGCTATGAGATTTACGATGTTTCGAAAATTGTTCAAGTTATTGAAGATGCATTAGATATAAATATAATTTCTGACATCGAAAAAAACAAAATTACGCAAGATATAAAACAGTGGTGGCTAAAAAATCTAAAGCAGTGGATAAATGGATTATCATCAGATTCTGATAAAAAGTATATAGAACAATTTTTTCAAACAGAGAAACCTAATTATTTTACACAATTTGAGTGGGACTCTATAAAAAATATTGCAAATGATAAATATTTGGAAATAATTTTGTATGAACTTTCTTATTCATCAAAGAATGACTATGAAAAAATATTGAGAAAAGAAAAGCATGAAATAAACTATTTACCAGAAGATTGTTGTAAAAAAATAAAAAAATATACAGAGCAATTGTATTGCTTATCCATAATGGAAGATTCACTTATTCTATCCCATAAAGAGTTAGTAGATAAATATGATTTTACTTTATTAGAATCTAAAAGAATAACAGCGATTCTTAAGTTGATTGACAAAGCTCAATCTATAGAAAAACTATTAAATTCTCCCGTAGAGGGTATTGATAAATTAGAAATTCCAGAAAGTGTAGAAAAATCATTTTGGAATTCAATAATTGAATACAGAACTAAAAACGCTGAATTAAATGACAAACTTCAAGAAGTAAATAATGAAGAGTTAAAGCTGAAAGTAAAAATCGAAAAAGTCTTAAGCCAATTAACCTTTATAAATACAATTTTGGATTCACCAGATGAGATTGATAGAATTGAAGATTATGAAGATTTATTTTCCAAAGGAAATTATGAGAATTTAAGAAAAATCAAAGACTTATTAGAAAGTAATAATACAAGAGAAAAGGAATAAAATGAACCAAGAACTGATCACCGCTGTAGAAGCAGTAAAAAAAACAATTTTACAGTCTCAGTATCAGGCAGCGAAGGAAACTACTCGCGTTCAGCTAATTCTTTATTATGGCATTGGTCGTTATCTTTCTTCAAAAAAAGGAAAAAAAAACTGGGGAACAAGCGTTCTTGAAACCATAAGTTCTCAACTTAGAAAGGAACTGCCTGGATTACGCGGATTTTCGGCTACAAGTCTTAAGAAAATGCGTCTTTTTTATGAAAACTGGAATTTCTTAGAAGATTCTGATTCGTCCGTTATGACGGACGAATTGCCCGAAAAACTTAATTCGTCAGACACGTCTGACGAATTAACAGCAATAATTCCAATTTCGGATTTTAAGCTTTCGGGAATCAATCTTGCAGACTTTCCTGTAGAAGATTTTTTCAAAGTTCCTTTTTCTCATCATATAGCAATTTTCAGCAAAGTAAAAAATCTTCAGGAACGCTACTATTACATTTATCGAGTTGTAGAAGAAAACTTACAGGTAGATACTCCAGTAACAAGTGAGGAAATCAAAGCCGTCGCCGAGCGGATCAATAGAAAACTCGCCGAAATAAATGGCCTTGATGACGAAGATTCAAAAAACGTAAAAAAAAACTGAAGAAAGCAAAACGCCAGATTGAAAAGGATTATCTTCCAAGAAAAGAAAAATACGAAAAAGCAGACGCCACTTTTAATAACAGAAACAGCTACTCAAAGACAGACGAAGACGCAACTTTCATGCGGATGAAGGAAGACCACATGATCAATGGTCAGCTCAAACCAGAAGTATTAACAACTATCATGGATTGATAGTTGTTAATGTTTATAGTTGAAGTACAAGGAGGAGTCTTCGAGTGCCAGCGTATTTAAGCTTTTGAAAATGAAAAAGACAGATATTTTGATTTCAATATTTATGATGACCCTTGCCGGCTGCTCTGGAAAAAATAAAACGGCAGATAAATCCCTTGGAAAACAGACTGTATGGTTGGCGAATCCGATTCATTAATCATCTGCAGAAGAAATTGTAGAACAGTTGAACGTAAAGTTCGCGGTTCCGAAAATGGCAGATAATAAAATCTAAATTTAGAAGTGAACAATGTTTTTCCCGGGGAATTTTCCTCGGGATTTTTTGTGTGAATAAAAATTCATTTATCTTATTTCAATTGATACTATCTGAAAAAACTTGTATACTTATTTAAATATTTATAATATAGAAAGAAATTTACTTTTATCGAAAAGATGCAATTATATTTTTAGGATTTAGCAATGAAATTTACAGAATTTTCTTTACACGAGAGCCTTTTGCAGGGAATTGAAGGTGCAGGCTACGTGGATTGTACGCCTGTTCAGGAGCAGGTTTTAAAGTCTTCTTTGGAAGGAAGGGATTTGTATGTTCAGTCGCAGACAGGAACTGGAAAAACTGCGGCGTATTTAACAAGCGTTATTCAGGAGCTTTTGACACGCGGAGAGTCGGCTGGAAAAAAGGCTTTGGTTATGGTTCCTACAAGAGAACTTGCGGTTCAGGTTCAGGAAGAAGCCCAGAAGCTTGCAAAGTTCACTTCACTTAAATGCGCAAGTTTCTATGGCGGTGTTGGCTATGACAAGCAGGTTGCGTCCTTGAAGAAAGGCGTGGACATTATGATTGGAACTCCGGGACGCGTAATCGACTTGAACCATGGAAACCAGATGGATTTGAGTTCTGTTGCTTTTCTTGTGATTGATGAAGCCGACAGGATGTTTGACATGGGATTTTATCCGGATTTAAGAACGCTTATAAAAGTTTTGCCTTCAAGCGAGCAACGGCAGACTATGCTTTTTAGTGCGACCTTGAATTCCTATGTAAAAAATCTTGCTTGGGAATATACGCGCAATCCGGCAGAAATTACAATCGCCGCGGAAAACATAACTGTTGACGAAATTGCCCAGGAGCTTTTCCATGTTTCAAGCGATGACAAAATGAAACTTTTGCTTGGAATTATTTCGCATGAAAAGCCTGAAAGCCTGATTGTTTTCTGCAACACAAAAAAGAGCTGCGAGATTGTCGCAAAACGTCTTAAAATGAACGGATTTGAAAGCGAGTTCATAATAGGAGATCTTCCGCAGAAAAAGCGTCTGACCATAATGGACAAATTTAAAGCTGGAGCTATAAAGTGTCTTGTTGCTACGGATGTCGCTGCCCGTGGAATTGACGTGAACGACCTTGCGATGGTTATAAACTACGACTTGCCAAATGAGGCTGAAAATTACGTGCATCGAATTGGAAGAACTGCCCGTGCCGGAAAATCAGGAAAGGCTTTCACTTTTTGCAGCGAGCAGGACGTTTATTCCTTGCCGCCAATTGAGCGTTATATCGAAAAGTCCATTCCTAGCTGTGTTGCAGATGAATCCATGTTTGCCGAAGACAAAAGCGCAGGTGTTTATATAAAGCTTGACAGCTATCACGAAGATTACAATGACAAAAGCGAATTTGGCCGCCGCCGCGCAGCTGAATATAATAGAAAAAATGGCAATTCAGACAGAAGACGATCTTCAAAAAAAGGAAGCGGACGTTATTCTTCACGCAACGAGGAAGCCAAAAAAGAATACAAGCGCGACAGGCGTGTTTATATTGATGAAGATAAACTTGCCTCAATGTCAACAGAAGAGCGCATGAAAATTTACAAGGAAAAATATGCGTCTTTTGCATCCGGCTCATCTTATAATAAGCAGAAAATTTCTACAAAAAAACAGGGCGTTGCAAAGAAAAATTCTTCAGTGCAAAAAAATGCTTCAGGGAAAAAGAATTATTCTTCAAAGTCTGCTGAATCTAAAAAAACGTCTCAGAAAAAAAGCGTGTTTGCTAGAATAAAATCCTTCTTTGGAAAAAAATAAATCGGAGAAAAAAATTGATTACAGTAACAGACGTAAGCCTAAAGTTTAGTGAAAAACCTTTGTTCAAAGATGTGAACATAAAATTTATGAAAGGAAACTGCTACGGAATTATCGGTGCGAACGGAGCAGGCAAGTCAACTTTCTTGAAAATTCTTTCTGGCGAAATCGAACATGATACGGGAACAATCACAATTACTCCCGGCGAGCGTATGTCGGTTTTAAGCCAGGATCACTTTAAGTATGACGGATATTCGGTAAAGGAAACCGTAAAAATGGGCTACCCGAAGCTTTATCAGCTGGAAAAAGATATTGATGCAATTTATGCAAAGGAAGATTTTTCTGATGAAGATGGAATGAAGGCTGCGGATATGCAGGCGGAATTTGGTGAGCTTGGTGGCTACGAGGCTGAAAATCAGATTGAGCAGATGCTTTCTGGTCTTGGTCTTGAGGAAGAATTCCACGACAGAATGATGAGCGAGCTGGATGAAAGCCAAAAAGTGCGCGTGCTTCTTGCTCAGGCTCTTTTTGGAAATCCTGACTATCTTATCCTCGATGAGCCTACAAACGGTCTTGACCTTGAGTCCATTATTTGGCTTGAAGAATTTCTTTTGGAATTTGAAAACTGCGTTATTGTTGTTTCTCATGACCGTCACTTTTTGAATGCGGTCTGCACATTTACTTGCGATATTGACTACGGAAAAATCACCCAGTTTACCGGAAACTATGATTTCTGGTATCAGATGAGCCAGATTCTTCAAAAGCAGGCAAAAGATCAGCAAAAAAAACGCGAAGACAAAATGGCAGACCTTAAGCAGTTTATCCAGCGTTTTGCAAGCAATGTTTCAAAGTCAGGTCAAGCTTCGAGCCGCAAAAAAATGCTTGAAAAAATGGAGCTTGAGGATATTCCCGTTACAAGCCGCAAATTTCCTTATGTTGGATTTCAGCCTGAACGCGAGATTGGGAACTTTGTCCTTACCGCTGAGAAATTGAATTCAAAGGACGACGATGGAAATGTTCTGCTCAATGACTTTAGCATTACAATTCATCCTGGTGAAAAAGTCGCTTTTGTTGGAATGGAGCATAACTCAATAACTTCATTCTTCGATATTGTTTCGGAAACAAAAAAGCCTGAAAGCGGAACTTACAGCTGGGGTCAGACTACGAGCCATAGCTATATGGGTCGCGACAATTCAGCGTATTTTAACAACGAACTTACAATAACTGACTGGCTCAAGCAATATTCTCCTGATCAGGATGATGCTTATGTACGCGGATTTTTGGGACGTATGCTTTTTTCCGGCGATGATGGACTAAAAAAGGTAAAGGTTCTTTCAGGAGGCGAAAAAGTGCGCTGTATGCTTTCAAAAATGATGCTTAGCGGTGCAAATGTTCTGATTCTTGACGATCCTACAAACCACTTGGATCTTGAGTCAATTGAAAGCTTGAACGAAGGTCTTGTAAAGTTTCCGGGCGTTGTAATGTTTTCAAGCCACGACCATGAGTTCATTTCGACAATTGCAAACAGAATCATCGAAATTACTCCAAAGGGAATAATCGACCGAATGATGAATTTTGATGATTATCTCAAGGATGATCAGGTTAAGCAGCTTAGAAAAGAATATTACGCTGGCTTGAATAAAAAGATAAGAATCTGATTTCAGAGAAAGTCTTTATGAATCCGTGCATTGCATTTTGTTTGCTTTGCGCGGATTTTTTTTGCAAAAATTAGAATTCTATCCAGTCGCCGTCTGTTGTTAAGTACCAGTCCGCAAGAAGAATCTGTGACCTTGGATTGTACCAGGAAATGCTTCCATTATAGTTAAGAACTGCGACTCTATCTTTTGATGCGGCGGCCTTTAGCGGCATAGAAGCGGAGCGGCGGAATACAGTTGTTTTTCCTGCTGAAATGTTGTATGAGCGTACTTGGTTTTTACCGATGTTTGTGAATACAAACGGATATTCAAGTTCTGTAAATGCAGCGGCATCTTCTGACTGCAACGTGAACAGCGAATTTTGGATTCCAGACTTCGGATAGTAAGAAAATACAAATGTCTTAGATGTGCCGTTTACCGAGTCAATTGAAATTCCGTATACAGGAGAATTTTCCTTGTTTTCATCATAGCTTAGAGAGAAAACAACATCTCCATTGAATTTGAGCGGAACAGTTTCTTTTGTCTGGGTGTTTACAGAAACGACTGCGGAATCTCCTTTTCCTGTAGAAGTTTTTGCAACGACAACGAGATTTTCATTTACAAGAACCGCATCTTGAACCGAAGTTCCTGTGTATACAGTTGAATTTGCTCCAGTTCCCATGTCATAGATTGCGACTATTGAAGTTCCAAGAATATAGACAATTTTATTTTTGAATACTCTTAAGTTTTTAAGCTGAGCAGATGGTGTGAATAAAGTCTTTGTATTTTCGCTTCCGTCCAAAGACATCTGCTGAACTGGACGCTGTGTGCCTTTTGACCACAAAATGAGAGAATCGTTGTACTTTAGAATATTTGTATGCGAAAAACTAGAGCCAAGCCTGTACATGGCTTTTGTGTCATAAGAAGTTTTAAATATTGCGTTTTTTGTCAAAAGATAGAAAAGGGTTTCATCAGAATCAATATCGTAGATTTTCTGGTACATATTTTCTGTGATTGCAAAAATGCTGTACAGCTCAGATTCTGGAATGTCTGTCATGGAATAGAGCGCTCCATTTTGTGTTCCTAGCATTACAGTTTCTGCATTTTTTGCGGCGCAGGTAAATTTGTCGCGGCTTTTTAGTCCTGTAAAATTCTTAATGATAAGCGGTGAGGCTGCCGATTTTCCTGTAAGAAGTTTTTTTAATGATTCTTGATCTACAAGTTGCAACGAGAAATTTTTTCCGCCGTCAGCTATAAAATAAAGTCCCTGCTTGTCTTCGTGGCTGGATTTAGAAGTGAAAATGATCGGCGAATTTGCCTGATACTGAGCAAGTGTTTTGCCTGAAGTCGCATCGATTATAAATATTGTATTGTTTTTTTCTCCGGCAATAAATCTGTTTTTGAAATTCCCTGTGCCAAAAAGTGTAAGCTGGTTCAATGAGCTTGGTGCGGAAAATTTCGCCTTGACTTTCATTCCGATTAAATCGTAATAATAGAGCGTTCCAGATTTTGAGTACATGACGGCAGTTTTTTCTGAATCGCCTGTTAGAATGAGCGGAACAATTCCTGAAACATCGGTTGCTTTTTTTATTACAGTTCCAGTGCGCGCATTTAGAACAAAAGTTCCGTTTACCGCCGTTGTTCCTGCAAAAAGATATTTTCCCTTTGCTGAAAACGAAATTGAAACTATTGAGTTTGCGAATTTCTTGGAGAACTTCTTTGCGTAAGTCTTTGAATCTATTACAGTCAGCCTGTGATTTGAAACTCCGTCTGTTTCGTAAACCGCGATGTCTCCGTAAACTGGATTTTTTGCCACAAGCCGCACTTGCAGGTCTGAAACCTGGTAGTGGTCGCCCATTCCGTCCGAAGTCCATTTTATAATAAATCCGTCGTTTCCCACTGAATAAAAGGAGTTGTCAGAAGAAGATTCTGTTTCCGAAGAGAGCAGGGCGTTGACTTTTCCTTCATGTGACTGAGTTGAAGCTATTGTCTGAGAGTAAAGGCTGAACGATAAGAATAGCAGAACGATATTTATGAGTTTTTTCATGGAAAACCTCTATTTTTTTAGGAAATAAATTATGTCGCCTGTAATGGCAAATATAAAAAGAAGTGCTATAAAAAATATTCCGACAAACTGAATATAGTACAAAACTTTTGGATTTATTTTCTTGCGTGCCAAAAATTCTATCAGCGCAAAAAGAATCAAGCCGCCGTCCAAAACTGGAATAGGAAGCAGGTTCGTTAAAAAAAGTGAAATGCTTATAAGCGCAAGAAATTCCAGCGTGGAAACTACGCCTTCTTTAAATCCTGCCGCAAATCCCTGTTTTACAGTTGTTCCCAAAATCGAAGTGATTCTTACCGGTCCTGAAACTGCATTTGTAAGATTCACGCCTTTGAATAGAATTCTTATGCTTTTTCCTGTTAACGCAATAATTTTTGCGCTTTGTACGAATCCTTCTTTGCATGCGCCGAAAAATCCGTGCCTTGGATATTCATGTGCAACAACTGATTCCGGGTCTGAAACAATTCCAAGTTTTCCAATGCCCGTTTCTTTGTCTAGTTCAGTTTTCACATTAAAGAAAAGAATTTTATCTTCACGCTCAACTTCAATTTGTATATTTTCATCTGGATGAGTTGAAATAAAGGCTGCGATTTCGCTGAAGTCATTTACTGCTGTTCCATTCAGGCTTAAAATTTTGTCTCCGCTTTCCATTCCGGCATTATGGGCAGGAGAATAAAGTTCAGGGTAGATTTCGTCTGCCATGGAAACTTTTGTGCCTGCGCTGTAGTACGTATAGCCGATAATTGCAATTGTAAAAAATGCAAGAAATCCGAACAGAAAATTCGCAAACGGACCTGCAAATGCTATTGCGAGTCTTTTTAAAGGATGAATGCCGTAAAATGAATCTTTTTCGCCTTGAATTTCCTTTAGATTTTTTTCCATTGCATCTTGAAAATCCTTTTCGCCTTTCATTGCGCAGTATCCGCCCAAAGGAATAAGGGAAATTCTGTAGTCAGTTTCTTTCCAAGTGCGATGAACTAAAACCGGTCCCATTCCGATTGAAAAGGCTTCAACTTTTACTCCGAAAATTCTTGCAGCTATAAAATGCCCTAGTTCATGGAAAAATACAAGAAAACCAAGTCCTAGAATTCCCAAAACAAATGTCAACGGATTCCTCCTGACAGCAAAGCAAGCTGACGTTCTGCTTCAAGGCGGACTTTTTTATCAATGCTGAAAATTTCTTCAATTGAAACTGGCTGTGTGCCCCAGTCAAGCTCAAGTGTGTTGATTACAATTTTTGCAATATCAGTGAAGGCGCATTTTTTTTCAAGAAAAGCCTGAACTGCAATTTCGTTTGCGGCATTGAATGCGATTGTGTAACTTGCGCCTTTTTTTGCGCAGCTGAACGCTGTCTTCAAAAGCGGAAACGAGTCAAATCTTGGAGCGGAAAATGTCATTTCTTTGCAAGATGCAAGGTCAAATTTTTCAAGATAATTTTCTGAAAGTTCCGGCCAGACTAACGCTCCGAATATTGGATGGCGCATATCGGGATTTGAAATTTGCGCATACAGCATTCCGTCCTTTGTTCTTACGAGCGAATGAATCAGGCTTTGCGGATGAACTACAACGCTCACTTTTTCTGGTGGAAAATCAAAAAGTCTGCAAGCCTCAATAACTTCAAGACCTTTGTTTGCAAGACTTGCACTGTCGATTGTGATTTTTGGTCCCATTGACCAAGTCGGATGCTTTAATGCGTCTTCAATTGAAACTGTCTTTAGCTCTTCATCTGAAAGATTTCTAAACGGTCCGCCACTTGCGGTTATTATTATTTCGCTTATATTTTTCGAGCCTATTTTCTGCACTAAGTTGAATATTGCCGAGTGCTCGCTGTCTACTGGAATTATTCTTGCTCCGTTTTTTAGGGCAGTTTCCTTTACAAGATTCCACGCCATTACAACTGTTTCTTTGTTTGCAAGTGCCAAGTCGATTCCATTTTCCAAAACAAGAGCTGAAGGTTTGAGCCCGGCAGCTCCAGCTATTCCGTTTACTGCAATATCGGCTTTGCTTTCTTTTATGAGTTTTTCAAGACCTTCGATTCCATCTTTTGAAAAAACAGTTCCTTTGCAGTTGAATTCGCGGCATAATTCTTTTACTTTTTCTTCATTTTTTCCAGCTGAAATTCCGCATACTTCAAAACTGCCGCTCATTTTGCGTGCAATGTCAAGAGTCTGGCTTCCGATTGATCCGGTGCAGCCTAAAACAAGAATTCTTTTTTTCATCAGTTGAATGGTCCGAATAAAATTGAAACTAAAAGATAGAAAATAGGAGCGGAAACAACGATGGAGTCAATTGAATCCAAAATTCCTCCGCGCCCAGGAATTATTTTGCCGGAATCTTTTATTCCAGATGAGCGTTTTAATACAGATTCTGTCAAGTCGCCGACAATTGAAGAAAGAGCCATGCAAAGTCCTGTAAAGACAATCTTAAGAATTGAGCCTGAAAAAATTTGCGGCCACAAGTAATAGCCTAAAATTCCAGCTCCTACAGAACCGATGAATCCGCCGATGAATCCGATGCAGCTTTTGTTTGGACTTGCTTTTACAATTCCGCGGTTTCTTTTTCCGAATAAAACGCCCAAAAACCATGCTATGCTGTCGCACATAAAAACCATCAGGATAAAGACGCAAACAACTGGAACTGTTATATTTTTTCCGTCAAGAGTCCAAGTTGTCATTCTTGAAATAAATGTAAGCAAAAATCCTGTGTATGTTATTATAAAAATAGAGGAGGCGAGGCGTGTGTTTGAGGCTTCAAATTCTTTTTGGGAAAAAACTTCGACTGTAAATAAAATCAAAATCGTCACGATATACGCAAATGTTATAATTTCCTGTCCTGAATAAAAGCTGATTCCCAAAGACGGCAAAATGGCATAAAGAGCCGCCACAAGTGGAATGAAAATGCTTTCAGCTATAATAAGTTTTTTATTCAGAAGCTTGTATTTCACAGAAAAAATATCATAAAGTTCCGATGCTCCAAGCGCAGAAATCAAGCAGACCAAAATATGAAGCAAAATGTGATTGCAAAAAGGCGCGACTATAAAGGCTATGACAATAGGAATTCCGATAAAAAAAATCAATAAACGGGAAACAACTTTATTCATACTGGAACAGCTCCAAATCTTCTACTTCTTTTTTGAAACTCTCCTATGTCTTTGAAAAATTCTTCCTTGTAATAATCAGGCCAAAGCGTATCTGAAAAAAGCAGCTCCGCATAAGCCGAGTGCCACATCAGAAAATTGCTTAGTCTCTTTTCTCCGCCAGTTCTTATAAGCAAATCTACATCAGGAAGCTCTGGAACATCAAAGCTTTTTGAAATAGATTCTTCTGAAATTTCAGATTCAGTTTTTCCTTCGGCAATAAGTTTTTTTACACCGCGGATAATTTCGTCGCGTCCGCCATAGTTTATTGCGAGGCAAATTGTAAGCCCTGTAAGATTTTCTGTATCTTTTTCGATTTGATTAATGTCTTTTCTTACATTTTCCGGCAGTCTTGACTTGTCGCCGAGCATACGGACTCTAACGTTGTTGTATTTGCAGAAGTCGAATTCCTTTAAAAGATATGAATGTATAAGGTTCATTAAAAATCCAACTTCCTGCTCTGTGCGTTTCCAGTTTTCTGTTGAAAAAACATAAAAAGTAAGGAATTTCAAGCCGATGTCAGAAGCCGCTTTTGCAATTTCTTTTGCTCTTTTTAAGCCTTCTGTGTGGCCGTTGGTTCTGAGTAGATTCCGCTTTTTTGCCCAGCGACCATTGCCGTCCATAATTATTCCTACATGAACAGGCAATGCGTCATTGTTGAATAAATCATCCATGGAATTTATTCCATTATTTCCTTTTCTTTTGCTTCGTAAATTCCGTTGATTTCTTCAATATATTTATCAGTGAGCTTCTGAAGTTTTTCAGTTTCAGTCTTGAGCTGATCTTCTGTAAGTTCGCCTGCTTTTTGCTGTTTTTTTAAATCTTCATTTCCATCGCGGCGGATATTTCTGATTGTTGTGCGGTAATTTTCCGCTGTAGCTTTTGCTTGCTTTACAAGCTCTTTTCTTCTGTCTGCTGTAAGAGGCGGAATTGCAATGCGGATTACCTTTCCGTCATTATTTGGATTTAGTCCAAGCTCTGCTTTCTGGATAGCTTTTTCAATATCGCCCATAATTGACTTGTCAAAAGGAGAAATTACAATTGTGCGGGCTTCTGGAATTGAAATGTTTCCAACTTGATTCAGCGGTGTAGGTGTTCCATAGTAGTCAACACGTACTTTGTCAAAAATTGCTGCGCTGGCTCTTCCTGTTCTGATTGATTTGTATTCTTCCTTCAATGAGTTGACTGTTTTTTCCATTCGGCTTTCGTTGTCTGCCATAATTTCTCCAAATAATTAAGTCTTTTTTTTTTAAGTCGATTAAAAAGAACTGCGGCAAGCACTTTGCTTTGAAAATGCCTGCCGCAATATTTTATTTTCCTAAAAGCAAAAGATTTATGCTGACAAATTCAAGGGTTGCGCCCACTGATTTTCCAACTTCATCAAGTTTTGCTTTTACAGACTTTTTGTCGTCTTTTACAAACATCTGGTCAACAAAACAGATTTCGGCAAGATGCTTGTTGATTTTGCCCTGAAGAATTCCGTCCTTTACATTCTGCGGCTTTGAAGCCATTTTTGGATCGTCTTCCATCTGTTTTGCAAAAATCTCTTTCTGCTCATTGATGTATTCAGCCGGAACATCTTCCTGTTTATTGTAAGCAGGAGTAAATGCAGCAAGGTGCATACAGCAGTCGCGTGCAAATTCCTTTACTTTTTCGTCTGTAGAGCCTTTGATAACTGTAACAGCTGCAGTCTTGAAGTCAGAGTGAATGTAAATTCCTGCAACTGAATTTTCAGGAACATCGATAACCTGAATCTTTGATAAAGACATATTTTCGCGTGTGCGTGTTGCAAAGTCCAAAAGAACATCAGAAAGCTCTTTGTTGATTTCTGTGTATCCTTTTGCAAAAATTTCATCAAGGATTTTCTCACCGCAAGCAATGAATTCTGCATTCTTTGCAACAAAATCAGTTTCGCATACAAGCTCAACAACAGCAACTTTGTTTCCATTCTGACGGATAAAAATGCGTCCTTCAGAAGTTGCGCGTTCTGCACGTTTTGCAACTGCGGCAAGTCCTTTTTCTTTCAAGAGCTTTACTGCTGCGTCAAAGTCTCCGTTTGTATCAACAAGAGCTTTTTTGCAGTCCATCATTCCTGCGCCTGTTGTTTCGCGCAAGTCTTTTACCATAGCGGCTGTAATATCTGCCATTTTCTACTCCGAGATATTTTTATTTTGTGTAATTGTCCTCGTCCAAAAGCTCGCTTTCTCTTTTGTCAGCTTCTGCGTCTTCTTCTTTTGGCTCTGTAGGAGTGTAGTTCGAATAGTCAACAATTTCTTCATCTTCTTTCTTGGTTGTTGCGTCTGTTGTAACGTCATCTTCGTCTCCAAGAGTGTCGATGATTTTAAGTCCCTGTTCATTGTCTGCTTCGATTACGGCGTTCGCAATAATAGAAGTAAAGAGGCTGATTGCGCGGATTGCGTCATCGTTGCCAGGAATAGGGTAGTTGATTCCTTCTGGATTGCAGTTTGTATCAACAATAGCAATGATAGGAATTCCCATGCGGCGTGCTTCTGCAACAGCAATCTGCTCTTTGTGTGTGTCAATGATAAATACTGCGCCAGGAAGTTCCTTCATGTCTTTCATTCCACCGTAGTTCTTTGTAAGAGTTTCTTTCTCTTTCATGTATGCGGCGACTTCTTTCTTTGTGAGCTTATCGAAAGTTCCGTCAACTTCCATTTTTTCAATTTTCTTAAGACGGAGAAGTGATTTTTTGATTGTTGTAAAGTTTGTGAGTGTTCCACCAAGCCAACGGTTATTTACATAGTACATTCCGCAGCGTTCTGCTTCTTTTGCAATAGCTTGCTGTGCCTGTTTTTTTGTTCCTACGAAAAGAACTGATTTTCCTGATGATGCAACTTTACGTACAACATCATAGCTGTCTTTGATTGCAGTGATTGTTTTCTGCAGGTCAATAATGTGGATTCCGTTGCGTTCTGCGAAGATGTACTTCTTCATACGTGGATCCCAGCGTTTTACTTGATGTCCGAAATGAACTCCAGACTCAAGAAGACTTTTCATGGTTACAACTGCCATGATTAACTCCTTCACCGGAAAATTTCCTTAATGCTGAAAATTTTCCACCGGCTTTGTTTCTCGTAGCTGATTTATCAGCCCGGATGATTTCGTAACATATTTTCTTTATGAAAAAATGTCCGGCAAAATCGTTTATCAAACTGTAAACTTATAATTTTGCTCTTTAAGCATATCATATAGCTCAAATATAGGCAAGCCCATTACAGAGCTTTCAGTTCCTTCGATTTTCTTTATGAAGCATGAGGCTTTTCCCTGAATTCTATATGCGCCCGCGGCTCCGTGCCATTCGCTTGTTTCAAGATAGGATTCAATTTCGGCTTCTGACATTGCGGCAAAAGTTACTTTGTTTACACTTGTTCTTGTCGCCATGTAGTGGGCGGTTCCATTAAAAAGCGCGATTCCAGTGATTACTTTGTGTGTTGTTCCTTGCAGTGAATTTAGGAATTCTCTTGCCTCATCCTGATTTTTTGGTTTGCCGAAGATTTTATTTTTGTGGAGGATTATTGTGTCTGCTGCCAGAATCCAGCCGATTTCGTTTTCCGCCGGAATCTTTCTTGCAACCGCATCTATTTTTCTTGCTGCTAAAAATTCCGCGGCTTCCTCTGGCTTTATGTCGGCAGGAATTGTCTCGTCAATATTCGCAGGATTTACAATGAAAGGGATGTTTAGGAATTTTAAAATCTTTTGCCGCCTAGGAGAAGAAGAAGCTAATATTATTGGTTCCATAATGTTTTTTTTTCAGTTGACATTTTAAAAACAAAAATATAATCTATCTTTGCTTTTCGGGAGATTAGCTCAACTGGATAGAGCGTCGGCCTCCGGAGCCGAAGGTTGTGGGTTCGAATCCCGTATCTCTCAGTTACTTTTTTTAATCTAAATTCCTTTTAAAAAATAAAACTGATTGTGTAGAAGAATCCGAATAGAAAACTAAGAGGCTTTTGTGAAGCGACTGTGGTTTGGATTTTCAGCCGCTTTTGTAAAACTTGCAGGCGAAAAACGCCTGCGGTCTTTTATTTTCCCTCTTTATTGTTGTTTGAATTGTTGCTTCCCTGAATGGACTTTAAAAGCTGCAATGCCTTTTGTCTTACAGGTCTTACATATTTGTAGTTTGTTCCGATTGAAGAAATTGACTGAATCATTTCATTTTTGTTCTGAACTGTAGGAGCAAGTTTTTCGTAAGCGTTAAGAACTTCGAGCGCAAGCGAACTTGTAGGGTTGAGGGCGGCATACTTTTTATGCACGAATTCAATCATGTTTACAACTTCGTCATTGTCGTTCATGCCGATATTTCCCAATGAACGGATAGCTGCTGTAACAACCATAGGCTCTTTGTCTTCTGTGGCAATTGAAACAAGCATATTCTTTGATTCAACTGTAGGAATTTCTCCAAGAAGATCGCAGGCTTTTGCGCGGATGTCCGGGAAGTTGTTCATTATGCGGCCGTTTGTGCGCGACTGACTTTTTATTCCTTCACCTGCAAGGCGGGAAAGTGCTGCTGCCATGTCTGGAGAACTTCTTCCAGAGCCGATAGCTTCTTCCAAGTACTGCAAGGCTACAATCTTATTGTCATATTCATCAGAAGCGGCAAGCTCTCCGATTATTACATCTTGTACGCTGCTTAAGTATTCGTCTTCTACAGTCGTTTCGTTTCTTGAAGTCTGCTCTTTTCCATTCTGCTGTTCCTGTGCAAAAACTGCCTGGCAAATAAAAATACAACAGGCGCCTGCAATCAGCTTTGATACTTTCATAACTATTCCTCCTTATGGAATCTTTTCAAGTTTAGAATATTTTTCACAAAAAAGCAAGAAAAATGTAACTTAGTCCGGGTTCTTTGGAAGCACAAGTTTCCACTGGCCGTTAACCTTGTGGAAGTTGTAGTAAACTACGTCTGTGTTGTTCTGAACTTGAACAGCTTTTACAAGTGATTTTGTTTCGTAGCGGATTTCATCAACTGTGTGTCCGGCTCTTGCTGGAATAAAAACAAATTTGAAATAGTCTTCGATTGTATTCAGCCTTAGACCTTTTTTTGGAAGTCTGTTTGCCGCTTTCTGTAGATTTTGTCTTTTTGACCAATAGTTTAAACTGTCCGAATCAAGATATGAAATCCAGCCGCGGTAATCCATGTTTTTCATGTAAGTGTCAAGATCTTTGATTATATTTAGGATTCTTGACTTGTCTTCATTGAAAACTTCCTTTGAGACAGAAACCGCTGTTGTTGATCTTGTGTATTCATCGTCAGTTTTTTCAACAACTATAGGCTCTTCTTCAATTTCCTGGACTGGCTCTGGTTCTTCTATTACTACTGGTTTTTCTGGCTGCTCTTCTGTCTGGGGAGTTTTTTCAACAGTGGCAGAGGTGCAGGATAAAAACACAAATAGTGAAATTAAGCTTAGTTTTGTAAAGAATTTTTCCATAAAAGCAATTCTAATATCTTTCTCTTGTTTGGTCAATTAAAAGTCCCGGGTAAACGCATTATAAATGTATTCAGCATAAAACTGGCTTCCAGACACGGTTTCCGGGTGCAAAATCGCGCGATAATGCGCCACACTCTGATTGTTGCAAAGCAACTATAGAATTGCCCGCTCACACGGCCGCAACAATCAGAGTGTTTTTTACACCGGGAACAGTTCCTTCGCGCAAACTTTACTTAAATTATTTATAATGCGTTTGCACTGTTAATTGATTTTGTTTTCATTGTTAAAAATCTTGAAATCTGTTAGAATATCTGCATGACTACAGCTGTTTTTCCAGGGTCTTTTGATCCTCCGACTTACGGACATTTGAATATAATAGAAAGAGCGAGCCGCCTTTTTGATAAGATTGATGTTTTGATTTCTGTAAATCCTGACAAAAAATGTCTTTTTTCTGACAAGGAACGCTACGACTTGCTTATAAAGCTTACTGAAAACTACAAAAATGTTACTGTTCATATATGGAATACACTTGTTGCCGACTACTGCAGAAAATCCGGCGCAAATGTGCTGATTAGGGGAGTGCGGAACGCTATGGATTTTTCTCATGAGTTTGACCTTTCCCTTATGAACAAGCACTTGAACAGCGATGTTGAAACTCTTTTGATTCCGACTGCGCAGAAATATTTTCTTGTGCGCTCAAGCAGCATAAAGGAAGTTGCCCGTTTTGGCGGCGACATAAGCACAATGGTTCCAAAACTTGTTGAAATCGAGATGAAAAAGAAGTTTTTTGTGCAGAATTCTGTTTCAAAATAACAAAAATCGTCAAAATGTCATAAAAAGATGATGAAATTCATTGACAAATGTTTCATAATGCAAGTATAATTCTTGACAAGAAATAGGAATCTGTAGTAATATCAAAAACCGTTATACAGACGACTAAAAATTATAGCGAGGATATATTATGGCAGTACCTAGATCGAAAACTTCAAAAGCTGTAACCAAGAGAAGACGTGGCGTTAATATGCATCTTGACACACCGAATCTTGTAGCATGCGGAAACTGCGGAAACTTGGTTCTTCCGCACCACGTATGCAAGAAATGCGGTTTCTACAAGGGCCGTCAGGTTCTTACTCCAGAAGTTAATGGCTAAATCAGGAGACTAAAATGGACGAATTGTTTGTAAAGATTCAGAAGCTTATCGCTGAAAAACTCGGAATTGATGAGTCAAAAGTTACAATGGATGCATCTTTCCGTGGCGACCTTGGAGCAGACAGCCTTGACACTTATGAGCTTGTTTATGCTATTGAAGAGGAAATGGGTGTTTCTATTCCTGATGACAAGGCTAATGAATTTGAAACTGTAAAAGATGCTTACGACTACATCAAGTCTCAGCAGCAGTAATTTCTGATTTTCAGTTTTAGCGAGGCACAGTCTGATGGCTGTGCTTTTTTTGTTTATTTGCTGTTTGCCAAAATGTAAAATCGGTGGATTCAAGCCTTTGAATTTGGTTTGTTTTGTTTCGGTGTTTTTTTTTTATTTTGTTCGGATTATAAAATGGGTTTTAAAGGTCTTTTTTATCCAGAAAAAAGTTTGACAAGAGAAAGAAAAAAGGAGCTTGATGAATTTTGCAGGCATTTAAAGCTTCATTTTAAAAATTATTCTTTGCTGGATTTGGCGTTTCATCACAGATCTTATTCAAACGAAAATACTTCCTATAAGAGATATAACAATGAGCGTCTTGAATTTCTTGGGGACAGCGTGCTTGGACTTGCGACTGCTGCATTTTTGTATAATGATATGTCGCAGAACAAAGAAGGCGATCTTGCAAAAATAAAAGCGAATGTTGTAAGCGAGCAGTCTCTTGCGCCGATTGCTGTTGAAAAAATGCACATTGACAAATATCTTGTGCTTGGAAAAGGCGAGGAGCTTTCTGGCGGAAGAACAAAAAAGGCTATTCTGGCAGATGCTGTTGAGGCTGTTATAGGTGCTTTGTATATTGATTCTGGATATGAAAGCGCGGAGAGGCTTGTTCTTGAACTGATTATTCCTGAAATAAGAAAAGTTCAAAGCGATCACGGAAGCAAGGATTATAAAACTTTGCTTCAGGAATTTTATCAGAAAAAAACAAATGCTTGTCCTTCTTATTCGCTTGTAAGGACAACTGGTCCGGATCATGACAGAATTTTTTATGTCTCTGTAAAGCTCGGAGATGTTGTTTACGGACCTGCTAGCGGAAAAAACAAAAAATCAGCGGAACAGGCGGCAGCTGGAGTTGCTTGCAAGGCTCTTGGAATTGAATAAGCTATTTTAAACAGAATATTTTTCACTGAATAGTTTTTTTGCAAGTCCGATCAGTTTTTCTTTGTCGTTCATTTCTGGAGAGTCAGTTACAGTTTCGAAAAGTTCATTTAGAATTTTTCCCATTATTTTTCCGCTTGGAATTCCTTCCGACATTAAATCTTTTCCATTTACTTTTAAATCTTTCAGGCTTAGAGCGGAATTTTCAGCCATAAGTTTTTCAATTCGTTTTTTCAATTCAACAAGAAGATTCCAGGACGGGCTGTTTTGCTGAAGCGGAACTCTGTGCATTCCATAAATATCTGCGAGCCGCAAAAGAAAAAGATTGTCAAGATTTTCCGCGCCAACTCTTATTATAAATCTTCGCACCGCCGAATCTGTCCAGCTGCTTTCATAATGGAACATATGCTCTTTTACAAGGTGGCTTACTTTTCTAATTTCATCGTTTGAAAATTTCAGTGAAGCCATTGATGCCTTTGCTTTTTCCGCTGAAATCTGCTCATGCCCGTGAAAATGAATTCTTTCTTTTCCATTGACAATCTCAATTGTTTTTGATTCTGGCTTTCCTATGTCGTGATAAAAAGCCGCAAGTCGGACTGTGAGGTTTTCTTTTGGGCATCCATCGCAGGCATATAAAATATGATCCGCAACATCAAATTCGTGGAATCCTCTTTCGTCCTGCTGAAGACAATTTCTGCAAACAGAAAACTGCGGAATAAATATTTTTAGCATTCCTGTCTGCTCCAGCAGTTTTAATCCAACACTAGGTTTTTCTGTCTTAAGGATTTTACAGAACTCATCACGGAATCTTTCCGTGGAAATGCCTTCAACTTTTTTTAGAATTTTTTCTTGCGAGATTGCGTCAAATGTTTTTTCTTCAATTTCAAATCCGAGCTGTCCTGAAAATCTTATTGCTCTTACAGGTCGAAGTCCGTCTTCTGAAAACCGTTCGAATGGATCTCCGACTGTCCTGATTATTTTTCTTTGAATGTCTTTTTGTCCATCAAATGGATCTGTGATTTTTCCTGTTGAAAGTTCTGCGGCAATCGCATTCATTGTAAAGTCGCGCCGTGAAAGATCTTCTTCGATTGTTTCTGCATATTTAACTTTGTCAGGATGCCTTCCGTCTGAATAGTCTGTTTCTGTTCTAAAAGTTGTTGTTTCAAGTTCGAGTCCAAAAATGTGAATTGTTACAGTTCCGTGCGCAATTCCAGTCGGGACTACATTTCTAAAAATTTTCATTACTTGCTCTGGAGTCGCATTTGTCGCAATGTCGTAGTCGTGGCAAGTTTTTCCCATTAGCATATCACGGACAGCTCCGCCAACAAGATAAGACTTAAAACCGTTGTCTGAAAAAATTTTGCTGACTTTGATTAGTTTTTCTGGAATTTTTACACTTTTTGATGAAAACATGGTAACATACAATATCAAATTTTGAACGGAATTTCTATCTATGAATATTTTTATTTTTACCGGTGGAGAAGCTCCGTCTCCAGAAACAGCAAAGCCTTTTTTTGAAAAATGCAAGCCTGACTACGTTATTGCCGCTGATTCTGGACTTGAAACTTTGGATTTATATGCGGAAGCTTTTGGTGAGGATTTTGCACCTAATCTGATTCTTGGCGACATGGACAGTTTGAAAAATTTGTCTTTGCTTGAGAAATATAAAAATGCAAAACGTGAACTTTTTCCGAGCGACAAGGATTTTACCGACACGGAACTTGCGCTTTCTACTGCAAGGGAAATTGGCAAAACTGCGTCGGTTGTTCTTGTGGGCGGAAATGGCGGCTGCCTGGATCATCTTATTTCAATTTACGATTCTTTTTCCGAAGATTTTCATGCTGATGTTTGGCTTTGTGTAAATCAGGCTGTTTATTTTCTTGCTGAAAAAAAATCGGCGGAAGTTTTTAATTTGCAGCTTGAAGACAGAATTTCAGTTTCGCGCCTTACAGATAATTTTGACAATTCCTTTGTTGAGGCGGAAGGATTTGAGTGGAACTGTTTTAGAAAAAAAGGAATGGCAAGTGTTTCAAATAGAATTTCCAAAGAAAATTTTTTGCATAAAAATCCGGCTAAACTTTTTGCAAAAAAAGGATCTTTTTTGATTTTTGCTCCGTACCATTGCGAGGTAAAAATTTAAATTCCTTTTGCAATAATTGAAATTGTTCTTGCAAGAAAAAAAATTCCCGCGGAAAAAACACACGAAAGTATATATACAAAAAAATAAATCCAGTATGATTTTCTTTTCGATATAAAAAAAAGAATAATGCTTTGAAGAATTCCGGCTGCGGAAAAAACAAAAAGTCCTAAAATTGTTGCTGAGCATGAAGTCAAAACAAAGTTCAATGTGCTGTCAAGAAAATCTTGATAAGAGCCGCTCACATAAAGAACTATAAGAAAAGTGGATAACAGAAATAAAAAAAGGGAAGTGCGCCCTGTAAGTTTAAAGAGAAAAGAACGGTTGATTTTTTTTAGTCTATCCAAGGAATCCATTTTCTGTGAATTTGCTTTAAAATATTTATACAAAACAGTATAATAAAAACTGCATAATTTATCGAGTGGGGCAAAAATGAAAGTAAAGAAGTTTTTTGCTAATTTTATAGTTTTGCTGATTTTTTCAGCGGTAGTTTTTTTTATTGGATGGATTCAATTTTATGTGCGCCCTGGAACTTGCGCTATAATGAAATCTAAAACAGGTGGATTGTATCATTCTGCGGTTGTTCCTGGAGTTTTTACCTGGAGATGGGAGCGGCTTCTTCCAACAAATGTTTCGCTGGAAATTTTCGACCTTTCAGTTTACAAGGCGACTCAGTCTGTTTCAGGAGAACTTCCGAGCGCATCTTTTTATAGTTCCCGCTTTTCTGATAAAAAAGTTGACTTTTCATATGATGTTGAAATTTCAGTTTCTATGAGCCTTTCTCCTGAAGGAATTTACAAGCTGGTTTCTGAAAATAAAATAACTTCAAATAATGATTTAAAAGGATTTTACGATGCGAAGGCAAAACTTGCGGCTTCTCTTGTAGCTGAATATCTTGTTTCATCTTCACTCTTAGTAAAACCTTCCGCTTTAAGCCAAAAAGAAATTCAAGAAGTAATTGAAAAAAAAGCTTCAGAGTTTGATGGAATTTTTATTTCGTCAGTTGAACTTCTTGATTCAAAAATTCCAGATGTTGAGCTTTACAACCTTGCAAAGGCAAACTATGCGTCTTATCTTGAGCTTTTGAATTCAAAAATGGCGCAAAAGGCTGAGTCTCAGGCGGAATTTTTTGTTGAGCAGGACAGAACTTTGGCACAGCTTGAAAAACTTGGTTCAATGCTTCAGAAATTTCCGCAGCTTGAGGAAATGTTTAAAACTGGAGATGCCGCACAAATTATAAATGCTGTAAAATCAATGCGCTGAAATTTTGAGGATAAAAATGGAAAAAAGAATTTTTGGAATTCGCGGAGCTGTTTGCGCTGAAAATACTCCAGAGTCAATAAAAGAAAATGTCGGTGAAATGTGCAGATTGATTTTTAAAGAAAATAATTTGCAGCCTTATGATATTGTTTCTGTTCATTTTACGATGACGCAGGATTTGCACTGCATGAATGCCGCCGCTGCGCTTAGAAAATGCGATGTTGGAATCGACACATCTTTGCTTGCGCTTTTTGTTTCTCAGGAAGCTTCTATAGACGGAATGTTGCCTCATGTTGTAAGAGCTCTTGTTACAGCATATCTTCCTGCTGGAAAAAATCCTGTCCACGTTTACATTAATGGCGCGGAAAAACTTCGGCCTGATTTTTCAAAGGGAAAATAAATTGAACATTTGGCTAGTTTCAAGAGAATATGCAGGAATTGCGGAGGCGGGCGGTGTAAAAAATGTTGCCTGTTCTTTGGCTGAAAGTCTTTTGCATTTAGGACACAAAATTTGTGTTTTTATTCCGCTTTATGGATGCACGGATTTATCCCATGTTAACAATTTTTCTGAAATTTGGCGGGATTCTGTTTCTTTTGACATAAACGGAACTTCTGCTAAAGTTTCTTTCTCGCGCGGAATTTTTAATGGCGTTCAAATAATTTTTATCCGGCATAATTCTTTCTCTGAAAAAAAAGCGGTTTACACTTATAGTTTTGATGAGCAAAAGCAAAATCCTGAACATCGGCAAGGGGAAGGGCATATTGATAAAGATTTTCTGAATATGCTTTTTCAGAAAGCTGTTGTGTGCTATTCAAAAAACTGTCTTAATGATGAAATTCCAGATATTGTGCATTGCCAAGACGCTCCTGCTGCAATGATTCCAGTTTTTGCACGTTTTATGCCTGCTGTGAGCGGATTCTTTTCAAAGACGAAATTTGTTGTGACAATTCACAATGCCGGTCCCGGGTATCATCACGAATTTAAAAATATTGAAGAAGCTGAGCGTTTTTCAGGTCTTCCAAAGAAAATTCTTGAAAAAGGAAAAAACGGTTTGTGCATAGAGCCTTTTCTTTTAGCTTCGGAAAATGCCTGCATTACTACGGTTTCAACAGAATATGCGGAAGAAATTATTTCGGGCAAAACTGATACCGCAGGGCTTTCGGAAGGATTTAAGAAAAAAGGAATTGAGTTGATTGGCATTACAAACGGAATTGATTTTTCAAAGTATGAGCCTTCTGACAAAAAAAAATCGCTTCTTCCTTTTGAATTTAATCCTTTGAAAAATGATTTGGAAGGAAAATATAAATGCCGCGATTTCTTTTTAGAAAATTTCGCTTCAAATAAAAGCCTTGATTCTAAAAATTTTGCTGATGGAACTTTGCAGTTTGGATTTTTGGATTCCACTGAAAAAAAATCTGATTTTGCTTATATTGCTTATCATGGGCGGGTTGTCCATCAGAAGGGAATTGAAGTTATGCTTGATTCCGCTGAAAAAATGTTTGAGTCAAATTTGCCTGTGAGATTTATTTTTGCAGGTCAAGGTTCTGTTGAGCTTGAAAATTCTTTGATTGCTTTTTCTGAAAAATGGCGAGGAAAATGCGTCTACATAAAAGGATACAATAAATCAATTGCCAGGCTTGCAGTTGCTGCTGTTGATTTTTCATTGCATCCAAGCTATTTTGAGCCGTGCGGACTTGAAGATTTTATCGCGCAGACATTTGGAACTTTACCTGTTGCCCATGCGACTGGCGGACTTTGCAAAATTGTGGATGATGAAACTGGCTGGCTTTATTCCCCAAATAATTCCGAAGCTTTGCAAACCGAACTTACATCTTTAGTGAATATAATGCGTTATGCCGGCCGCGATATTTTCAAAGGCATGATTTCTTACGCTTCAAGATATATTCATGAAAAATATTCATGGAATAAAGTTGCGCTGATTTATGAAGAGCTTTATAAAAAACTTTTTGCCTGCTGAAATTTATTCTTAAAAGAAAAATAGAAATGCCTGACTAAAAAATATAAATTTTCTGGTCAGGCGTTTTTTTGTTAATTTTACTGTTCTATAACTGACAAGTCAGAAATTGAAAGAAGCACTGGAGTGTTATTTGAATTTGTAACAACGATTCCTTTTCCAGTAATTGTAATCGGAGTGCTTTCTGAAATGTTTACAGTGCTTTTCTGAATCAAGTTGATGGATTTATCATAGCGACCAAGAACCCATCCAGATTTGTCTTGAATTACACAGTAGAAATTGCTTCCATTGTTTACAAGAACTGAATGCTCTGAAACATTTTCTTCTGATTCTTTTTGAATCTCCATTTTGAATGCGTCAATCAGGCAAAGCTTTATGGCGCCTTTTCCTGAATTCTCACCGCAAATAGCCATGTAGAATGTTGAGTCTCCGGAAGTTTTCGGGAACGATGCGCCAGTCGCAACTCCGACAACTGCATCTTGAACTGCGATTATTGTTCTTCCGCGGATAACTTTTACAGGAGATTCTTTTACGACTTTTCCAGTTTTTGAGTTTACTTTTACAAGCGTGCTTAAATAGTTTGCTTCTTTTACAACTTTTAGGCCGATTACAGTGCCGTCTTCAAGCTGCTTAAGTTCAGCTTCAAGAATTTCCTGCTGATCTTTTGCAATTTCCATTCTTTCATTTTGAGCTTCGTCAAGCTTCTTGTCGGCTTTCTGCTGCTGCTCTTCAGCCTTTTTTGCAGATTCATCGGCTTTCTGTTTTTGCTGCTGAGTTTTCTGCTGCTCCTGTTCGGCGTTTGATTTTGCCTGGTCAGCTTCTTTTTGAGCATTTTCTGCTTTTTGCTCAGCTTGTTTTGCGTCAGCCTGCTTTGCTTTGTTCTGTGGATCTGCGGCGGCTTCTTTCTGGGCGTTTTCAGCGGTTTTTTTTGCTTTGTCCGCTTCGTTTTGCTTTGCCTGCGCTGTTTTTTCAGCTTGAGCCTGATTTTTTTTCTGCTCGTCTAAAGCCTGCTTGTCTTGTGCCGCTTCTTTTGCTGCTTCCTGAGCCTTTGTTTCTGCGTTTTCAGCTTCGCGTTCTTTTATGTCAACCATGTTTTTGCGCTCGTCAACGCCTTTGTCATCATCTTCCTTCATGGATTCAACAACTTTTTTGTCGCTGATAACAGAAGTGTCTACAGAAGAAAGTCCGCCTTCTACATATTCTCCAAGCGGAATTACAATCTGCGAATTTCCTGCCCAGTCGCTCCATTTTATTGAAAGACCGCACTTTTTTTCAGTAAGATTGCTGATTACAATGTTTTTGTATTTTGACTTGAATGTGTTGAGCTGATTTCTATAAACTGCGTTGTATACAGTAACGAACGTTGCGACTGTTGAAGCATCCTGCTGTGAATATCCGTAAGCCGCGCTCAGATAAGATGCAATGATTCTTCGCAAGTTTCTGATGTGGTCAACTGTTGCATTTGGATTTATAATGATAATATCTGCGTCAAGTTTTCCTTGCTCGGAAGAATCGACTGCATGAATGACTGTATATTTTCCGTTTGCGCCGAATGTTCCGCTTGACTGAGTTCCTGCGTTTTTAAGCTGATTTCCAAGTCCTGCTCCGATTGAATTTATAGCGGCCGCTGTTTCAATTACAGAATGAGGACCTTCGTAGTTTTCAAATACGATTGTGCTTGCGTCTCCTGCGCTTCTAAGTTCCCTTTCGTTTACATTTTGTGCAGAAACGAAAAATACTGAGCCTGCCGCAAAAATCAGCGAGGCTAAAAACTTTCTGTTCATATTTCCTCCAGACTAGAATATTTTATCATGGTTTCTGAAAAAATTCTACGAAAATACGTTTAAAGTTCAGGGCAAATGCATTATTGCGCGATTTTGAACCAGGAAACCGTGACTGGGAGCCAGTTTTATGCTGAATACATTTATAATGCGTTTGCCCTTGTTTAAAGTTAAAGCTGGGCTTCAATAATTTTATCGAGAGTTTTTAGAGCGTAATCTTTTGTTTCCTTGTCGAACTGCGGATAAAGCATATATTTTAAAATTTCCTGACCTTTTCTGAAAAATGAAGGACGTCCCATAAAGCGGCAGATTTCGTATGTTGAATCAGCGATTTCCTGCAAAAGCTTTTTGTCGTTTTTGCTTGTTTTTGTTTTTAAAATGATTTCAATAGAAGAAAGAAGTTCACCTTGCGGATCGAATGAACTTTTTCCGGCTGCCCTGACAAGGCAAAGCAATAGTGAAGTGTCGCTTGTTTTCTTTAGGAGTGAAGAAAGTTTTCCAAAGTAAATTCCGCTTTCGCTTTCCAGTTCTATAAGTTTTTGGCAATATTCGATATTTCGTTTGAAATAAGGTTTTTCGTTGTAAAAAAGATTTTCTGTTTTTGTCCAGTCGTTGTAAAGAAAATCAATCTCGCTTTGTATTAAAGAATTCCAGTTTTCTTCTTCTGTTCCGAAATTTCCCTGTGAAAATTTTTCCTTCATTTGACTTTCAAGATTTTCATTTATTGCGCGCCCTGAAAAATCGTCTGATTTTATTCCAGAATATTTATAGCTATATGGCGAAACTTTTTTTTCTATAAATGAATCTTGTGATTTTGAAAAATTCAATCTTGTTTGAAAAGCCTCTAAAGCCCAGTTGCTCATGCAGAAAATAAGATAGCCGGAATCTGAAGCAAACACAAAATTCCATTTTTTCTGCGGACTGAATTTTGCCTTCCATGAAATTGTTCCGTCTTCCTTATAGCATACTCCGTTGTATGCTCCGCAAATTACAAGACCTTGAGACGTGTGCTCTGAATAGAAAAAATTTTGCACGCCGTTTTGAAATTCTGAAATTTTTCCACCAGTTTTTTCATTTAAATAGTAAACAGAATTTTTATATATTGCCGCTAATTTACCGGAAAATTCTGAAAGTTTCGCAGCTCCTGAATCTTTTTTTAGAAAAGTCCATTTTGAATAAGAGCCGTTTTCGTTTACAGAACAAAGTCCTATGCTTCCGTCTGAAAATGCAAGCGCGACACCTTCTTTGCATGAAACTGCCTGCAAAACTTGGCCTGCAAAAATAATTTCTTCTTTTTCTATTCCGAATGGGGAAATCCTTTTTGCAATTGATTTTCCATCGTGAGTTCTTGAAAGAAATGCTAAAATTGTGCCGTCATTTAGCGCTACAAGCGGAATTGAAATATTTTGCTCTTCGGTTTCAATCTGCCACCTTTTTACGCCTTTTAATCCGTAGCAAGAAATTCCGTTTATTCCGCGGATAAAAATTCTTCCGTCTTTTCCGCACAAGGGTGCTTCTTCTATGCTGAAATCTGATTTTTGTGTCCACAAGACAAGTCCTGAAGAATTCATCATAAAAAGAGTGGAATCTGTTGTTGCTCCGTAAATTAAATCCGCCGGACCTTCTGTAACAAATGGCTTTAGTCTTCCCGGAGCGGCTCTTTGCCACAAAAGTTTTCCCAGTTTTGAAAAACCTAAAATTTGTTTTCCATCTCCTGCGGCAATGTAACCGTAGCTTGTTTTTACAGGCTGGCACAAGATATTTCCGCCAAGCACAGATACAAAAGAAGGTTTTTCATTTGTAAAATCAATTTCCTGCGATGTGAAAGAATTTTGAGCAGACAAAAGCAGTATTTTTACTATAAAAAATATCATGATGTATATTTTTCTGGACAGGTTTTTCATTTTTCAAAATATCCAAGGCTTTCAATGTGCCCGGTTTGCGGGTAAAAATCTAAAAGAAAAAGTTTTTCCAATCTGTACCCTGAATTTATAAGAGCTTTTGCATCCCGCGCATGGGTTGATGGATCGCAAGAAAGGCTTCTTATCTGTGGAATTTTAGAATTTTGAAGCCATTTTTGCACGGATTTTTCCATTCCGCTTCTTGGAGGATCAATAACAACTGCGTCAAAATTTCCGCATTCCTTTATGCAAGTTTCCGCATGATATTTTACCCAGACATCTCCACTTACGCCAAAGCTTTCGTGTTTTTTTCCGGCGAGATTTTGCTCTGCGTAAACAACTGCGCTTTTGTTGTGTTCCACTAAAATTACGTTTTCAAAAGAATCTGTAAGAAAAACAGAAAATGTGCCAGCCCCGGAATACATATCAAGCACATTTTTTCCAGAAATTCCGCCCGTTATAAGAGGAATTGATTTTTCTAGTACTTCAAGGTTGGATTGAAAAAATCCCAGAGCATCAAAAGTTATGCTTTTGTCAAGGATTTTCACAGCGCAGGTGCTTTTTGATTCTGAAAATGTCCCTTCGTAGCGTGATTTTGACTTTTTCTGCTTTTTTCCATTTTTGCCTTTTTCGGAAATTTGTTTTTTTTCTGATTGTTCTGCAACCACGATTTTGTCGAATCCGTCGGGAATTGAAGCTATGTTTTTGCTTCCGAAAATATGAATTCTTCCTTTTGGACGATCTTTGAATGGAATTTCCTTTAAATATTTATTTACTTCTTCTGTGGCGCAAGGACACTGGTCAATTTGGATAATTTCATTGGTTTTTTTTCCCATAAGTCCGCCGTCGTGCAGCTGGAACCTTGCTCTGTAACCTTTGTCTGCACCCGAAACAATCTGAATTTGCGGAATTTCAATTCCTTCGCGAAAAAAAGCATCTTTTAAAGTCTGAACTCTCAGCTGTCTTTGAAATTCTGGCTCTATATGCTGAAGGTTGCAGCCTCCGCATTTTCCGTAATAAGGGCAGAAGGGAACAGTTCTGTATCTGGATTTTTCTATTATATTTAGATTTTTTGCAATGCTGTAGTCTTTAAAATCTTTTTCAATTTTAATCTCGACTTTTTCGCCGGGAATTGTATATGGAATAAATATTTTCTTTTCGCTGTTTTCCGCTATGCAGTCTCCGCCAAAGACCATTTTTCCTGCTATTACTTCCATTGACATTCCAAAATTATATCCCAAAAAATTATAGTTTACAATGGTTGCGTTTTTTTTAAATTTATAAAGCGCAGAACTTTAAAATTTCAGTTTAATTTCACTTAAATTTGAGCAAAGAAAATCAACTTTCCTTAAAAGCTCTTCATCTGGCTCTATTCTGTCTGGAACCATGATTGTAAAAAGTCCTGCTGATTTTGCGCTTTTTATTCCGTTTGGACTGTCTTCCACTGCCGCGCATTTTTTAGGCGGAAGATTTAAACTTTTGCAGGCCAGTTTGTATATTTCTGGATCCGGTTTTGAGTGTGAAACTTGGTCTCCGGTTGACAATGATTCAAAAAATGAAAGCAAACCTGCTTTTTCTAGCTGCCTTGTTACGACCGGACCTCTAGTTGAAGACGCAAGTGCAATTCTGTAACCTTTGTCTTTTAAATATTCGAGTGTTTGTTTTGCGAAGGGCATAAGCGAAATTCCTTCTGATTTTTCAATTTCCGAGAAAAAAACTGAAGTTTGCTCCATAAATTTTTGAGCCCCAAAATCAGCTCCGAGAGAAGTCTTTAGAATATTGAATGTGTCGTTTTTGTTTGTTCCGATACATTTTTTAAACAGTTCCATGGCTTTTTCGTCTTGAATTCCAAATTCTTTTCCTGCCTTTATCCAAGTTTTTTCGCAGATGGTTTCTGTGTCAAGAAGAATTCCGTCCATGTCAAATACAAACGCTTCTATTTTTTCCATGCGAAGATTATAAGAAAATTCTTATGAAAATTCAATTTGAATATTGACCATAAAATGTTGTTTTTATATACTAGTTAAATAGTAAAATTATCTTGTGGCGTTAATTTGTTAGATAACGGTAAGGGAATGATACAACACTACTTTTTTAAGTGTATGTAGTGCTAACCGGTCTTTCTTTAATGTCGGGCAAGAATAGGAGTTGTTATGAAAAAGGGAATCCACCCAGACTACAAACTTACAAAAATCACTTGTGTATGTGGCAATGTGATTGAAACTCGCTCAACAGTATCAGATATTCATGTTGAAATTTGCTCTGCCTGCCATCCATTCTATACTGGAAAGCAGAAACTTGTTGATACAGCTGGACGCATTGACCGCTTTAACAAGCGCTACGGTGTAAAAGCTACAGAAACAAAATAAGTTTGTTCTTTTACATTTTAAAGCAGGCTGCAATAAGCCTGCTTTTTTTATTTATGGGCTATTCAAAGCGTATGGGGGAATATCATAATGAAGTTAAAAAAAGTAATTCTGGTTTTGTGTTCTTTTGTTTTTGCCTTTAATGTTTTTGCACAGACCGCTGAAAGTTCAGAAAATTCAGATGCTTCCTTGGATTTTTCAAGTGAAAGCATTGAATTTGATTCAAAAAAGCACTATTTTGTTGCGGCTGGCGGAATGCTGCTCACAAACATTGTTATTGGCTCATGGAACCGGTTTGGTCCTGCAAGAGCTAGCTGGGCGCAAGTTTACTGGGATGATATAAAAGAGCCTTGGAATAGAAAAATAAAGTTTGACCGCGACTGGTATTGGACAAATTTTGTTCTGCATCCTTATCAGGGCGGACTTTACTATCTTGCCGCGAGAAATTCAAATTTGAACTGGTTTGAATCTTTGATTGTTTCCGCTGCAGGTTCTTTTATGTGGGAATATTTTTTTGAAACAAATTCCCCATCAACAAACGACCTTACGTATACTCCAATCGGCGGCTTTGTGACAGGGGAAATGGTTTACAGGCTTGGTCTTGAAGCAAATGCAAAGGGGCACAAAATTCTTGGCTATGTTGCGAATCCTTTGAGGCTTTATACTGACCCGATTCTAAAAAGAGCACCGCAAGGACCGAGCGGACTTTTGCAGAGTTTTTCCTTAAAGACAGGATTCGGGCTTGCTTTTGCAAATACCTGGCTAAAAGAGCCTTATGACAATTGCTCTGAATTATTTCCGGCTTATGGTTCTGTTGGGCTTGATGTTGTGTATGACGATCCTTATGGACACGATTCAAATACTCCGTACAGCCAGTTTGAGCTTTCTATGCAAGGTTCGGCGGGTCTTGGTTCTGGTGAAGGCGCGGATTCCACTGAAGAAAAAATCATGTACAGCATAAATATTTTCAGCAACGGAATGCTTCTTGCCAGAAATCCTGATTTTGGAGAAAACCGCGATACGACTGTCGGTCTTGTCCTTGAATATGATTTTATGTGGCATTCATTCATGGAATTTTCTTCACTTGCGCCTGGATTTGCCATAAAACAAAGAATCAACACGGAAAACGGATCCTTTGCATGGCAGACTCATTTGGCAGGAATTATAATGGGAACAGCTGATTATTATTACTTGCGCCGTGGAATTTTTCCTAAGCCTGATTATGTTTCCTGCGATTACGGATATACAACTGGTGCAGAAATCGTTGAAAAGATTGCTTATAATGCGCATTCAGGATTCGTCTTTGACTGGACTGTTCACGGATACGCAATGTACAAGTATAAAGCCCAAAAACAGGACTGTGATGACACAGGCTGGGAATATTTCGCATTTTCACAAGCATCGGTTGAGCTTCCTGTTTCTAAGAAAGTTTCCTTGGGACTTTCCGATGATTTCTACATAAAATATGCTGACTATGACAATGTTGAAAATGTATTTTCAGTTTTTAATGCAGTCAACTTTTATGCAAGATTCAAATTGATGTGATTTTCCAAGCCCTGTGGATTTTAGAATTTCTGTAATCTTCGGGGATTGTTGAGCTTGTTATTTCTTCTGCTGACATTTCCGGCGGAAGAAGATTTTCATCCATTTTTAGCTTGCGGCTGTTTGTGCTGAAATAAAGGGTTCCTTTTGGGCTTAAAAGTTTTGAACAGCTTTCTATTAGTTTTGACCAGTCTTTATTTAAATCAAGCGTAGTATCTGTGTTTTTTGAATTGCTGAAAGTCGGCGGATCAAGAATTATTATATCGAATTTCTCGTTTTCTTTTATTTGTTTTGCTTTTTCTTCAAGATAATGAATAACGTCCATTCTTGTTGTTTTGTAGATTTGTGTGTCTAAAAAATCATTCAGTTTGAGATTGTTTTTAGTCCATTCAGTGTAAGTGTTGCTCATGTCAACGCTTTCGACAAAAGCCGCACCTCCTTCAGCCGCATAAACTGAAAAGCTTCCTGTGTAGCAAAAAAGATTTAATACGCGTTTTCCTTTGCAAGTTTCTCGGAGTTTTAGCCTAAGCGGTCTATGGTCGAAAAAAATGCCGGTGTCTATATAGTCAGTCAGATTTACAAAAAAAAGCTGACCTTGCTCAAAAACAATCCCTTTTGTGCTGTTTGTTTCTTCTGTCTTTTTGTATTGGCTTCTTTTTCCGTTGTCATCACGCTGCCTTTTTCGCATTTTTACTATTACATTTGATTCTGGAATTTCCAGCGCTCTTGAAGTTTGAAAACTCATTTCTTTCAGCCACAATTCTTCCTCCTCAAAAGGCTTTTCGTAAGGACGCTCGTAAAGATAAAGTCTTGCGTAAGTTCTTTGCTTTTCCTGCGTTAAAAGTTCCCTTGCTTTTTGTCCGTTTTCGCTTATTGCGGAATTCAGCTCAGAATTGTATTTTGCCGCGTCGATTTTATTTTCAACAAATTCTGGAAGAAATGTGTAAATGTCAAGGCAAAGCGGAATTTCTGGAATGTCCTTGTCGTAAATTCTGTAGCATGAAATTCTGTTTTTTCTTGCCCATTTTTTCAGGCGTTTCTGGTTTTTTGAAATCCTATTGAAAAAAAGTTCGCCTTGGTAACGGTTTTTATTTTCTTCCATAAAATAATGTTTTCTCCGGTTAAATTTTAAATTCTGAAAATGGAATCGGCTCTTTTGGATTTTCTGATATTTCGCCTAGCTGCATTTGCATCCAGAAAATTCCGTACCATTTTCCATTTTTATTTCCTGCGTTTGGAAAGTTTCCGATTTCCTTGAATCCAAGTTTTTTGTGCATCGAAAAGCTTGCTTTGTTTTCTGAAGTTATTATGCCGTAGACATATTTAAATCCCTGGCGCGAAAGTGTTTCCATGAATTTTTTATAGAGCGAAGTTCCGATTCCGCATCTTTTTGGAGCGTCAGGAGAAAGATAAATCGTGGATTCAACATTCCATTTGTACGACTCATGCGGTCTTAGCTGATGTCCGTAGATAAATCCCAAAATTTTTCCGTTTGAATCTTGCGCGACAAAATACGGATAAACTTTTTTTGTTACAGCGATTTGCTTTTTGAATTCTTCAATTGATGGATTTTCAGTTGAAAAAGTTATAACTGTGTTTTTTACGTAGTAATCGTAAATGTCGTGAATTTCCTTTGCGTCTTTTTCTTCTGCGATTCTGATTGAAAAAGTTTCCATGTTGATTCAGTTCCATTTGTATTTTATTGTAAAATTATTTTTGTCCGAAAAAACTTCCGCAGAAATTCCCATCGCAACAGGAACTGCTGGATCTACGTGCCCTATGTCTGCGTCCATTATTATCGGAAGATTAAATTCTGAAAGTATGTCTGTAACTGCGTTATACTGATTTATTCCAAAAATTTCTTTTCCAAGCGAGGCGAGCGGGCGTCCGATTATAAAGCCTGAAGCTTTTTCAAACCAGCCGGCATTTTTCAGGTGCCAGACTTGCCGCCTGATTTCAGTTGGATTTCCATCGCAACTTTCAAGAATCCAGATAATTTTTTCTGCGCCTAGATTGAATTCTTTTACGCTGTCAAGTTTTGTTCCGCATAAATTCGCAAGAACGTCAAGGCATCCGCCCAAAAAAATTCCTTCAATTTTTACTGAATCAGATTTTTCTGGAAAAATTTTTAGGACTTTTTTTTCTGTAAGATTGTAAGTTAAATTTTCAAGATTTTCTGTTGAATCGCTGTCATTCTGCGGGAGCTGAAATTTTTCAAATCCTGAAACTTCTTTTACATTTCCTTCCAAAAGTCCAAGCGAATAAAGTTCAGGAGTTTGCCATTTTTTTCCAAAACCTGTGATTGTCGGCCCGTAAATTGCCGCGACTTTGCATTTTGTTACTAGAGGAAATATGAAATTTGTGTTGTCGGAATATCCCATGAACCATTTTGGTTTTGCATCTGAAATTTTTTCAAAGTCAATGAAGCCAGCTGTTTCGCACATCATTTCTCCACCGCCTGCAGAAATAACTGCGGAATTTTCATCTGAACAATAAAATTCTTCAAGTTCTTTTGCCGCCTTTTTTGGATTTGTTGAAATTCCTTTTCCGTCGCTTTTGAAAACAGTTTCTCCTGCAAAAATTTTGTAGCCAAGAGATTCAAATTTTTTCTTTGCAAAATTAAAGCGGGAAGTGTAAGGTTCTGTCGTGCATCCAAATGAAGGAGCTGTTACGGAGATTGTGCAGCCTTTTTTAATTGAAGGCGGAATTCTTATGTTCATTTTGCGATTATATAATTTATGCAAAAAAAAATAAATTATTTTTTATAGAAAATTTTCTAGTTTTCTGCGCTGTTTTCCGGCGGAGTTTCATTTTCCCTTTCACGTTCGTTCAGCATTTCTGCATCTTCTCTTCCATGCAACGAATTCCATTCTGAAAATTTCTGCTTTTTTTGCATATGAAAAACAGGAGAGTATTGCTTTCTCATTGCTGAATAATATTCTTCATCATCCATCGAGAATTTTCCGTAAAATAAAAAAAAAGCACCCTATAAAAAGAGTGCTTAAAACTGCCAGCGGTCAGAATCGAACTGACGACATAAGGATTTTCAGTCCTCCGCTCTACCAGCTGAGCTACACCGGCAATTGATGTATGAAAGTATATTGTTTTTTATTGTTTATGTCAATAGAAAAAACTGAAAAATTCAAAAAAAATATTTTTATTTTGGTGCTTGACAATTTGCCGGGGGGGGGTAGTGTATTGATAACTTTTTAAATTTACAAGGAGTTTTTTATGAAAAAAACATTTGTCGCATTGGTTGTATTTTTGATGCTGTGCGTGGCGGCTGTTTCTGCAAAAAGTAGCGGTCTTGGAAGTTTGGGCAAAAACCTTTCAGCTCTTTCTGGAAATGCAAAACCTGCCGAAGGAACTGTTCCTGAAGGAAGAGAAATTCTTCCGGCGATTTTTGCAGTTATGTATTCTGACGGTTCTGGTTCGGAAAAATCTGACGGCATTATGTATCTTTCAAAGGCGGACTTCGATGCTGGAACATACACTGTTTCCCAGAAAATAATTATGAAAGGTCCGCTCGGAGTTCTTCAGCGTCAGGATTCTGAAATTGACATCAGCGTAAATGAAAGTCAGTTTTCAGTTGAAACAAAAAAGCTTGCTACTTGCAATTCTGATAAAAATGGAAATCCAAAAGGCGACTGGATTGAAGCGACTGCATCTGGAAAATCAAAATTGAATAAAATTCTCGCAGATGAAATTTCCAGGAATTTGAATCTTTCTGATAAAGAATATGCCGAATTTGAAAATAAGGCTTATACTGATTTCGGAGTGTTGCAATCTGTGGCTTCAACATCTTCTAACAAGCTCAAAGCGAAACTTTGGTTTAAAAAGCATCCTGTTGAAAAAAAATCCATGGAAACAAAAGTTCTTGTCTCTTCTGTTGATGAAAGCAAGGCTGAAAATTATGCTTATAAAGTTTCTTGTTTGTATGTTCCACTTGACAAAAAACTTGACCCGGTTATTGTGAATTATTACAGCAACAACGATGAAGTGATTGGCTTCAATCCTGATTCGCTAGTTGAAATCAAAGGAAAAATTTCTAAAATAAATTTTGATGAATATTCGATGACTTATAAAATTTCAAGCATTGATATAGAAGAATAAAATTTTTTTCTGAAAAATCTGGCTGTCTGAAACTTTTTTTATATGAAAAATTCCAGGCAGTTTTTTATTTAAAAAAAAATTCAGTTTAAAACAAAAAAAAAGGACTTGCCAAAATCAGGCAAGCCTTTCAAATCGGGATGACAGGATTTGAACCTGCGACCCTCTGGTCCCAAACCAGATGCGCTACCAGCTGCGCTACGTCCCGAAACGAAGTGGGCTCTGAGGGGATCGAACCCCCGACATTCTGGGTGTAAACCAGACGCTCGTACCAGCTGAGCTAAGAGCCCGTTTCAAGTGTCGCTATATTAGCAATTCTTAATTTTTTTGTCAATAGAAAAAAAGAAAAACTCAAAAAAAATTTAATGCTTTAGCTTGAAATTTTTTCTATTTCTTTTGGAAGTGTTTTTCTGCTCGGAAAAAGTTTTGTCAACTAGCTCGGATATTGTTTCTGTGACGATGTTTTTGTATTTTAAAAAATCTTCTTTTGTTTCCGTGAATAACTGAAACGGTTTTACTTCTAAAATTTCCAGGAATTTTTCTATAGTTTCTTTTTTAGGCCAAGTTTTTCCTGTTTCAATTTTTGAAATTCCTACTGATGTTATTCCTGCTTTTTCCGCCAGCTCCTCCTGCGTCATTTTTAATTTTATTCTGTAACAGCGGATGTTTGCACCCAAAATTTTGCATAAATCCCTAGATTTGTCCATAGGGCAATTTTATACTTGCAGTTTAAGTGAAAAGAAGTAATCCGCAGTTGCAAAATTGAATGATGGTTAAATTACCAGTTTAAGTAAAGTGTTTTTTGATTATCATTAATTGAAAGGAAAGGGTGTTTTTGCAAGACATTGGAATTTTTTTCCATGAATTGCAAAAACTTTTGAAATTTACTTTTTATTTTTTGTTCAAGCGGTCTTTGAGAGCTTTTCCTGGCTTGAATTTTGGTGTTTTTGAAGCTGCGATTTTAATTGTTTCTCCAGTTGCAGGATTGCGTCCTTCTCTTGCTGCTCTTTTTCCAACTGTAAATGTTCCGAATCCGATGAGTTGCACATCGTGTCCTTTTTCAAGTTCCTTTGAGACAATCTCAAGAAATGATTTGAGCGCGCTTTCTGCGTCTTTTTTTGGCAAGCCTGTTGATTTTGCCATTTTTTCAATAAGTTCGGCTTTGTTCATTTTTTTTCTCCTAATGTAAAAAAACTTTTGAAGCGCCACGGACTCTAAAAAATAAAAGTTTTGGCGTTTTTCAAAATGCAATGGGGAAAAGTATACTTGAATATTTATAAAAACTCTAGTGCAAAAGTAAATTTTTCTAAAAATACTGAACTTTTTTGAAGTTCCGTTGACTAATCCATATAAAAACTGCTAATATTGATTACCCCTTGGAGTTGCGTATGCGGCTCCCATTCTGACCATAAGGAGAAACATACGATGAGAAAGTATGAACTTATGACAATCTTTCCTTTAGAGGAAGAAAAATCTAAGGTCGGTCTTGAAACTCTTAGAGCTGACCTTGCAAGTTTCGGCGCAGAAATCGAAAAAGAGGAAGTTTTCGGCGACCGTGATCTTACATACGAAGTAAAAAAGCAGAAACGCGGACACTTTGTTCTTTTTACACTGAAATTGAATCCTGCTAAAATCATTGAGCTTGACGGTAAATTCAAATTCAACAACAATCTTTTGAAATATCTTTTTGTTTTAATCGAATCAAAGAACGTATAAGACAAAAAATTCCGGAGTAGATTATGGCGAATTCTGATATAAACAGCGTTGTTATTGTAGGAAGACTTACAAGAGACGCAGAATTAAGGTATCTTAACAGCGGAACTGCTGTCGCTTCAATTTCTATTGCTGTAAACCGCAGCAAGAAAGACGGAGACCAGTGGATTAGCGAAGCTAACTTTTTCGATGTTTCATATTTCGGAAAAGGTGCGGAAGGTATCAAGCCTTATCTTACAAAAGGAACACAAATTGCGGTTCAAGGTTCTTTGCGCCAGGACAGATGGGAAAAAGACGGACAGAAATTCAGCAGGGTAAATATTCTTGCTGACTCAATTGAGCTTTTGGGCTCAAGGTCTTCTAGCAGTCAGAATAACGGCAACTCTGATTCATTTGGGGGTTATCAGCAGCGCGCTTCTTATTCTCAAAATCAGTCTTCCGGCGGCGGATATGAGCCTTCTTCAGAAGCTTTTGGCGGAGATAACGCTGGCTTCCCTGAAGATATTCCGTTTTAATCCGGTTTCCGCAGTTAAAAAACTCTTAAAAACAGGAGCTATATTATGGCAGACGAAAAAGAAGTAAACGAAAATACAAATGTAACACAGGAGCAGCTTCAGGATTCAGGACGTGAAGATGAAGTTCGTGGGGCTCGTGGAAAAGGAAAATTTTTCTCACACAAGAAAGTATGCCGATTTTGCGCAAACAAGGGAAAAATTGATTACAAAGATGCAGACGGACTTCGCCGCTTTACAACAGAACGTGGCAAGATTCTTCCACGCCGCATAACTGGAACTTGCTCAAGACATCAGAAAGAAGTTGCGGCAGCAATTAAGCGTGCGCGAGCAATTTGTCTTCTTCCTTTTGTTGCAGACTAATTTTTAGCAGTGAAGCCAACTCCTGGTGGAGCTGCGTAAAACCAAAATTTTATAGGAGCTTGAAAAAATGAAAGTAATTCTTAATGAAGATGTAAAACACCTTGGAGAAATGGGTGATGTAAAGAATGTTGCTAATGGATATTTCCGCAACTATCTTTTCCCTCGTATGCTTGCAGTTCCATGCACACCAGAAACAGAAGCTTATTTCGCTACAAAAAAGGCTGAAATTGAAGCCCGCAAGGAGCAGAAGCGTAAGGACAGCATGAGCTTGAAGGAAAAACTTGAGGCTCTTGAAGTTGTTATTTCTATGCCTGCTGGAAACAATGGTAAATTGTACGGAGCTGTTACAAATCAGACAGTCTCTGACTTTTACAAGAAGAGCGGATTCGAGATTGAGCGCAAGAAAGTTGAAATTCCTGGACACACGATTAAAAACACAGGCTCTTATTCTGTAAAAGTTCATCTCTATGAAAATACAGTGGCTGAAGTAAAAGTTACTGTAAAATCTCAGGATGATGCAACTGCTAAGAAAGAAGAAGTTCCTGCAAAGAAAGATGAAGCTCCAGCTGAAGAAGCAAAATCTGAGTAATATCTAAAAATGCTTTGAAAAAAATAAAACCGTGAGATTTTTCTTGCGGTTTTTTTTATTTAGAGTTTAGCAAAACCGTAAAAATGGGCGAGGCAAGATTTTTGTCGTGATAGTGCCTTGTCCGTGTTATTGCAAAGAGGAAATATGGATCTAAAAGATAAGATACCTCCGCATAATGTTGAGGCAGAACAGGCTGTTCTTGGAGCTCTTTTGCTGGACTGGAGCTCTGTAAGCGATGTTGTGACATATTTGCGAAGTGAAAATTTTTATAGCCAGCAAAATCAGCTTATTTATGAATCCTTGATGCATCTTTTTTCATCTGGAATAAAAGGAGACTTGCTTACTCTTGTTGATGACCTTACAAAAAACGGAAAACTTGAGGCTGCCGGTGGAGTAGCTTACATTTCCTCTCTGACAGACATTGTTCCCACAAGTGCAAATGTTGATTATTATGCGAAAATTGTTCTTGACCAGTCAACCCGACGTAATCTTATAAAAATTTCCTCGGAAATAAAAGCGTCCAGTTTTGACGAAACAAAGGAAAGCCGTTCTATTCTTGAAGATGCGGAACAGAAAATTTTCAAGCTCACGGATATAAATCAGTCTGCGCAAGTTCTTGCAATGAAAGATGTTGTGCCGAAAGTTATTCAGATAATCGATACGAGATACAAAAATAAAAACGCGTTTTCTGGCATTCCTTCAGGACTTAACGATCTTGACAGCATGACAAGCGGTTTTCAGAACAGCGAAATGATTATAATCGGTGCGCGCCCTTCAATGGGAAAAACAGCCCTTGCATTGAGCATGATGCAAAACATTGCAATTGACCGCGGAATTCCGTGTGGATTTTTCAGTTTGGAAATGTCTGCGGATCAGATTGCGCAGCGTCTTCTTTCTCAGATTGCGAGAATTCCCGGAACAAAGCTTAGAAACGGAATGCTTAAAATAGAAGATTTTAAAAAGCTTCAGGATGCGGCAGGAGAATGTTTCAATGCACCTCTTTATATTGTTGACACGCCAAACATGAAGCTCCTTGATTTGCGGGCAATGGCAAGGCGAATGAAAGTCAACCAGAAAGTCCAGATTATTTTTATTGACTATATCGGACTTATTACTAGTGAAAATCCAGACGCCCAGCTTTTTGAGCAGCAGTCAGCAATTTCAAAGTCCCTTAAAAGCCTTGCGCGTGAGCTTGAAATTCCGATTGTTGTTTTGTGTCAGGTTGCCAGAGCCGCGGAAGGAGAAGAGCCGAACCTTGCTCAGCTTAGAGGCTCAGGTTCGATTGAGCAGGATGCTGACATGGTTATGTTTATACACGGAAAGCGGAGCGACAACAAGGAAACCAACGAAGGCTACAATCCGGTTCAGGAACGAAAACTGATTGTGGCAAAACAGCGCAACGGTCCGATTGGCGATGTTGACGTCATATTTCTTTCAAGCTACACGAAATTTGAAAACAAAAGCAAGGAATAATCTGTTTACAGTTTGTTTCAATTTCTGTATAATGCAATCTCGAAAATTCTACGGAATTTTATGGAGGATGAAAGTGCTGATTCATTTCTGGGGAGTTCGGGGATCTTTGCCTACACCGCTAAAGAATGCTCAGGTACAGGCAAAAATTGCGGCCGTTGTTTCCCGCATTTCTCCGAAGGATTTGGAAAGTTCCGAGTCAAAAATGAAATTCCTTTCATCTCTGCCTGAATGGATTTATGGAACTATAGGCGGAAACACTCCTTGCATAGAGCTTAGGTCAAAGTCCGACGAGCTTTTTTTGCTTGACTGTGGAACTGGCTTAAGGGAATTTTCTGTTGCTGGCCGTCAGCCGGAAAACGGACATTATAATATTTTTCTTTCACATTTTCATTGGGATCATATTCAGGGCTTTCCATTCTTCGGACAGTCTTTTTCGCCTAATTCAAAAATCGACATTTATACGCCTTTTGCGGATGCCGAGGAATATCTTGAGCGTCAGAGCAGCCTTCCGTATTTTCCAATAAACGCTTGCTTTGAGTCTGTAAAAAATCAGCTTTCATTTCATCTTATGCAAGAAGGCAATCCAATTGAAATCGGCGGTTTGAAAATAGAATGCCACAGAATGTTTCATCCTGGAGATTCTTATTCTTATTCATTTGAAGAGGACGGAAAGCGTTTTATTTACAGCACAGACGTGGAGCTTCAAACTTCGGATTTTGACAAAGGATGCGCTAGAAATAAGTTTTTTGAAAATGCTGATGTTTTGGTTTTTGACAGTCAGTATACAAATCCAGAAGCCGCAAAAAAAGTGAACTGGGGACATAATTCCTTCAGTTCCGCAATTGATTTTGCTTCTAACTGGAATATCAAGAATCTTTATTTTTTTCACCATGAGCCTAATTACGATGATAAAAAGCTTGATTCAATTCTTGACGCTGGAAACAACTACAAAAAATATAAGTCAAACGGAAATTTGAATCTTTATATTTCAAAAGAAGGTCAGGAAATTCAGCTTTGAAACGGATTTTATACAAGATTGTTGTTTTTTTTACCTGGATTCTGGCGGCGCTTTCAATTCTTTTTGTGGCGGCTTTTGGAATGTGGGCTTACATTGCCAAGCCTGTTGATTCCGCAGGAAATAGCCGTTTTGAAAAAATCAGTGTGCCTTCAGGAGCTTCGGTAAGAAAAATTTCACTTCTTTTAAAAGAAAAAGGACTTGTGAAATCAGCTGATGCTTTTTATTATGTCGCAAGATTCAACGTTTTTGACAGGACGAAGCCATTCAGTTTAAAAAGCGGCTCGTATACTTTAAGCACTTCTATGGGAATGAAGGAAATTTACCAGATTTTGCAGTCCGGCGCAAGCGAATATATTTCTGTTGTTGTTCCAGAAGGTCTTACAATGTCAAAAATTGCAAGAATTCTTGAGGATAAAAATATTTGTTCCGCTGAAGATTTCTTGTTTTTCTGCAAAGATTCAGAGCTTTTGGAAAAATATAAAATTCCAGCCAAGAATTTTGAAGGCTACCTTTTTCCCGACACTTATTTTTTTATAGCCCAAATGGAAGCGAAAGACGTTGTTGAAATTATGGCTGACAACTTTTTTTCTAAATCCGCTGAAATTTCAGGAGTGAAAGATTTGTCTTCTTCTGAACTGCATGAGTTTGTTACTTTGGCTTCGGTTGTTGAGCGCGAGTACCGTGTTAAGTCTGAGGCTCCTATTATTTCCAGCGTTTTTACAAACAGGCTTAAGCATGGAATCGGGCTTTATTCTTGCGCAACAATTGAATATATTTTGACTGAAATTCAAGGAAAGCCGCATCCTGACCGTATAACTTACGATGATTTAAAAATTGACAGTCCTTACAATACTTATAAATGGGCTGGACTTCCAGCAGGACCTATTTCAAATCCGGGGCTTGTCGCTTTGTCAGCCGCATTGAATCCTGCCAAAACTGACTATTATTTTTTTGTTCTCACAGATCCTGCGACTGGACGCCATACATTCTCAAAGAATTTTGATCAGCACAAAGCTGCTGAAAATACAAACTACTATTCAAAAGGTTTTTAAAATAAAATGCCTGGTCTGATAGCTAAGGAATCAATTGACGAAGTTGCGGAAAAAACTGATATTGTCAGTCTTGTATCCGAGTACGTTCCTCTTGAACAGCGCGGCTCGAACTGGTGGGGTTGCTGTCCTTTCCATAATGAAAAAACGCCTTCGTTCAGTGTTTCCCAAGATAAAAAATTTTACCATTGCTTTGGCTGCGGCGTTTCTGGAAATGTCTTTGATTTTGTAAGGGAGATGGAAAAGCTTTCTTTTGTTGAGTCTGTGGAATTTCTTGCAAAAAAAGCAGGGGTTCAGCTTTCATATTCAAACGGTTCTGCAAAAAGTGTTGATTCTTCGGCTTCAAAAATCAAGGATGAATATAAGAATTTGTATACAAGAGTTGCTGGTATGTTTCACTATATGCTTATGGAAACTCCAGCTGGAAAATTTGCCCTTGGCTACATTTTAAAGCGCGGACTTTCGCAGGAAATTCTCGAAAAATTCAAAATTGGCTATAGTCCTTCAGACCGAAAATGGCTAAAGCAGTTCCTTTTGAAAAAAAATTATTCCGAGGATTTTTTGAATAATTCAGGGCTTTTTAGTAAAAATTATCCGGACTGTGCTTTTTTTTCTGACAGGCTGATGTTTCCGATTTTTGACAAAGATGGAGATGTTGTAGCTATGGGCGGACGTTTTTTGCGCGGCGATGCCCAAAAGTCTCCAAAATATCTTAATTCCGGCGATTTGATTCAATATAAAAAGGGAAGCACTCTTTACGCTTTTAATTTTGCAAAGTCTTCAATCCGTGAAAAGCACAAAGTCATATTTTGCGAAGGCTACATGGACTGCATTGCTTACCATCAGTGCGGAATTACCTGGGCGGTCGCTCCTTTGGGAACGTCTCTTACTGATGAGCAAATTTCACTTGTAAAGCATTTTGTTGAAGAAATTTATCTTTCTTTTGATTCTGACGGAGCAGGGCAAAAAGCAACTAAGCGCGCGATTCTTATGTGCAGAAAGCAAGACGTGGCTGTAAAAGTAATAAGGCTTTCAGGCGGAAAAGATCCTGCTGAAATTATGCTGAATTTCGGGGCTGAATACTTGACGAATGAAGTCAATAATGCTATATTTGATTCTGATTATCTGTTATCTAAACTGCAAGAACTCTATCCTAAAGATACCCCTATGGGCAAGTCTAAGGCTTCGTTAGATTTTTTTGAGTACATAGATTCTTTGCAGTCGGATGTTCAGAAAGATGCCTGTTTGGATCAGTTGTGCCAGACATACGGTATAGAAAAGGAGGCTGCTCGAAGGGATTATTTCAACCGGGACAAAGTTTCATACCGTTTTAGAAATGCAAGTACGGAGCAGAAAAATCCGGCGGATTCTGAAAAAATAAAAGTAACCGCTGAACTGCAAGCTGTTATGACAGCCGTAACTGAAGATGTCAGTCTTTTCCAAAAAATGTGCGAATGTGTTTCCGTTGATGATTTGTCGGACAGTTATTCCAAGCAACTATTTGCTGTTATGCAAGAGTGCCAGAAAAACGGCTCTTTTTCAGTAAGCAATATACTTAACCGGATAGATCAGGAAAATTTCAGAAAGCTTATAATTGAAAATGTAAGCAAAAATACTGGGCGAATTCAAGAATCTGCCGAAAGCTGTATAAGTTACTTGAAAAGAAATGCTTACAAGCGAAAAAAAATGTCTATTATGGAGAAAATTTCCTCTTTGTCGAGGAGCATTTTACCGGAAGACAAGGCGCTTTTAGTGGAACTTACAAAACAGAAAATGGAACTTGATTTCCAAATTGAAAATTTGAAGGATTAATCAATGGCTAGAAAGTCACCTGAAAAAAAATCTGAAACAATTAAAAAAGAAAAAACATCGCTTGAATCAAAATCAGAAAAAAACAAAAAAAACGTGGATTTGACTGAATTTGATGAATCAGAAGAACCTGAAGAAAATGAATCTGTTCATGAAGAAAATTCAGAAGATGAGGAAGAAGCTTCTGATTCTGAGCAGGAGTCGGAGGAAGTTCTTGATCCGAATGTAAAAAAACTTTTGGATTATGCGTGCAGCAAGCAGATTATTTCATGGGACGAAATTACTGAGATTTTAACGCCAGAATTTGTGAATTCTCCAAAAATGGAAGAAGTTCTTCAGCTTCTTACAAAAAACAATATTCAGGTTATGGAAGAGGATAGTCTTCTGGATGATGAAGAAAATGAGGAAGAGGACGACGAAGGGGCACTTTCTGATTCTGAAGACGATTCTAAATTTGATGAAAAGCACCGCCTTGTTTCAAATGACAAGGAATATGGAGTTGATGATCCGATTCGGCTTTATCTGCGCGAAATTGGAAAGGAAAATCTTCTTACGGCAGAGCAGGAAGTTATTCTTTCAAAGCAGATGGAAGACGGGCAGAACATAATAAAAAATGTCATAAGAAATTCCGGCATGATTATTCCTGAATTTTACCAGATTTGCCACACAATTTATAAAAAAATAGATCCGCATGAACCAGGAAAAGCCAGAAAAGAAATAAATGAGCTTATGGCTGAGCGCCGCCGCTTAAGAAGTTGCTATGTTGAATATGTAAAGCCGATCCGCGAGCAAATGGCTGAATACATGGTGTTGAAAAAACAGCTTCATTCCGAAGATCCTACAATAAATATTTTTTCTGATGAAAATTTGAAGCGTGTAAGGGATTTTATAAAAGAATCGCTTTTGAATGCAGAACTTCAGACTGAAGAAATTGAAACTTTCAGCGCGAAGTTTATCACGGCTTCAAAAAAAATTGACGAGTACCATTTGATTCAAGAGCGCCGCATGAAAAAACTGCGTATTACGGATGCTGTTGGTCTTCGTTCAATTGGCCGCCGTCTTGCAATTAGAACTGAATCCGCAAAACTTGAAAAAGAGCTTGCGATGTCTGCTGACGAGATTCGTTCTGACTATACTGAAATTCAGAAAATTGACAGAAAACTCCGCGAACTTGAGTACGATTTTGAAAATTCCGTTGATGAAATTCTTGAAATGAAGAAGGAAATAGAGCGCGGAAGATTGCAGCTTGAACAGGCGAAAAACCGGCTTATAAATGCAAACCTTCGTCTTGTTGTTTCAATTGCAAAAAAATACACAAACCGCGGACTTCAGCTTTTTGACCTGATTCAGGAAGGAAACATCGGTCTTATAAAGGCTGTTGAAAAATTTGAATACCGCAAAGGATATAAATTTTCAACTTATGCGACTTGGTGGATTCGCCAGGCGATTACAAGGTCAATTTCTGACCAGGCAAGAACTATTCGTGTTCCGGTTCACATGATTGAGCAGATAAACAAAGTTGTCCGTGAAAGCCGCCAGCTTATGCAAAAATATGGAAGAGAGCCGACTGATGAAGAGATTGCAGCGCAGCTTTCTTGGCCTCTTGCGCGCGTAAAGCAGGTGAAAAATGTTGCCAGAGAGCCGATTTCCCTTGAAACTCCGATCGGCGAGGAAGAAGATTCGTCTTTGGGAGATTTTATTGAAGACAAGGAAATTGAAAATCCAGCTAATCAGACTGCGTACACATTGCTTCAGGAGCAGCTTCGTTCTGTTCTAAGCACATTGCCGCAGCGCGAGCAGGAAGTTTTGAAGATGCGTTTCGGACTTGATGACGGATATTCTCTTACTCTTGAAGAAGTTGGACTTTATTTCAATGTAACAAGGGAAAGAATCCGCCAGATTGAAGCAAAGGCTTTAAGAAGGCTTAGACATCCGCGCCGTTCAAACGGTCTTAGAGACTACATTGATTCCTGATAGAAATCGTGTAGACATAAAAGCCGAAATTGTGTAAAATATTGCACCTATATATAGAATTTACAAGAGGTTGCCATCTATGCAAATGACAGAAGAATTAGAAAGATTAAAAAGCTTGCAGGACGTGCTTGCTGAAAAATATGAAATTGAAGCGAAAGTTGAGGAATTGCCGAAAACTCTTGATGGCAGCACGGAAAGCCTTGACCGTTTTAAGAGAGAATATATCGAAAAAAATAAGCTTTACGAAGAAAAAAAAGATATTGTCGCCCGCTTAAGAGTTGAGCTCGATGAAGCCCAGAGAAAACGCGAAGAAGGCGAAAGAGGAATGGATGCTATTTCAACGCACCGCGAATATGAGATTCTTGAGAAACAGATTTCAGAAGCGCAGGCTTTGGAAGATTCAAAACGTAAAGAACTTCAGCGCGAAGAAAAAAGCATGGCTGAGCTTAACGATTTGCTTAAAAGTGAAGAAGATTTGATTGCTTCAACAGAAAAAGATGTGAATGAAGCTCGCGAAAATCTTGACAAGGAAATTGCCGCTTGCAATGAAAAACTTGAGGCGTTAAAAGCACAAGAAGCGGAAATATCAGAAGGTATTGATTCAGAAACAATCATGAAGTTTCAGAGAATCATCAAAAGAAATCGCAAAGGAATTGTCGCTGTAAAGGGAAAGGTTTGCGATGGTTGCCACATGATTTTACCGGCGCAGTTTGCAAATGAAGTTCACCATGGAGAAAAAATACTTTTTTGTCCTTATTGCAGCAGAATTCTTTTCTATGAAGAAGCCGCTGACTTGGATGAAAACTATGTTTCGATTCATGACGACAGTTCTGCTGATGATATGGATGAAGATCTTCTTGAGGATGAGGATTTTATTGATATTGAGGACGATGATTCAGAAGATTCAGATTCTTCTATCAAATCCCTTGATTATGAGAATTAAAAAAATAAGGATATGTTGACCGTGCTAAAAGAGATGATGATTTCTTTTTAGTGAGGTAAAGTCCGGGCTCCTCCGGAAAAGATGCCGGGCAATAACCGGGCGGAAAAGAAAAACTGCTGGTTTTCAGTAAAGTTTCTTTTCCGACAGAAAGTGCTACAGAAAATTACCGCCTGTAATGGGTAAGGGTGAAAAGGCAGGGTAAGAGCCTACCGCGTTTTTGGCAACAGAAACGGCATAAGTAAACCTCATCTGGAGCAAAATCATATAGCAGTTTGGTTTTCCGGCCTTATGCTGCGGGTAGATTGCTGGAAGTGCTAGGCAACTGGCATTGCAGATAGATGGTCAACACGTTTTTAATAAAACGTTCCAGAACCCGGCTTATCATATCCTTTTTATTTTCGTTTGCATCAGATTTTCTGAAAGCAGACTTGATTTTGTTTATTGCATTTTTCGGGTGGGGAAAATGAAAGCTAGATACGGTTTGGACTTGTTCTACCATAAAAGGAAAACCTTTGTTATTAAGTTTATAATCGCGTCTTTTGCAATTGTTTTTGTAACTTTATTTTCTTTTATTTTTATAAAATTTATCGGGAACAAATTTTTTAAGCTTGATTCAGTTGATTCAATGTATAAAAACTGGTCGCTTCACACGGAAGATGGCTATAAATCTGTTTATAATTCCGCTTCAAGAATTCTTGATGAAAATCCTTATCATAATGCCGCTCTTGCTTTTTTAGGCTATAGCTCATTTATGTTGGCGGAATCAGAGACTGACAATATAAAGTCTCAGGAACTTTTGGACAAATCGATTTTCAGCCTTAGAAAAGCGATGCATGGATGCAAAAAAGACACGCTTCCTCAGATTCAGTATATGCTTGGCCGCGCTTATTTTTATAAAAACAAAGTTTCAGCTTATCATTATTACGCTGATTTGGTTGTAAAATATCTTTCGCTTGCGGTTTCAAATGGATATAAATCGGCTGATATTCCGCTTTTGCTTGGATTGAGCTATGCCTCTCTTGGCGAAACTGACGAAAGTATTGCGGCGTTTACAGAAGCGCTTCTTGTGCGTGAAACTGATACGCTTTTGTTCAATATTGCAAAGCAGTATTGCAATAATGGGCAGGAATCTGTTGCAAAGCAGTATCTTGTCCGCGTTATGAAAATAAGCCAGAATGAAGATCTTTTGGACGACAGCCATATTCTTCTTGGGCAGATCTATACAAGTGAAGGCAATTTTTCGGATGCGGAAAAAGAATTTAATTCAATTCTTGAAAAAAATCAAAATTCTGCTGACGCGCATTACGGACTTGGTGTATTATATGAGAAAAAAGGCGACAATATAAAAGCTCGGTCTGAATGGCGGAAATGCTTGAAAATTCAGTTCAACCATAAAGGCGCGCTGAAAAAAATGTCAGAGCTATAAAAATTTGAATTTTACAGAAAAGCTTGGAGGAGGAAAAATGAGCTTTCTTGATAATTTTACAACTGATATAGGAATTGATTTGGGGACTTGCAATACATTGATTTATGTCCGCGGACAAGGAATTGTTATTGACGAGCCTTCAGTTGTGGCAGTTGAAAAGGGAACTGGTAGAATTGAGGCCGTTGGTGTTGAGGCAAAGAGAATGCTTTGGAAGACACCGGGAAATATCGTCGCTATAAGACCTTTGGCGGATGGTGTTATTTCAGACAGTGATTCAACTGAAAAAATGCTGAAATATTTTATTTCAAAAGTAATTCCGCGTCATAATCTTTTTAAGTCCATAAGAATGAAAATTGGAATTCCTTCTTGTATTACTCAGGTTCAGCAGGACGCTGTAATGGCTGCCGCTTTGAAAGCCGGTGCAAAAGAAGTAAAACTGATTGAGGAAAGCCTTGCCGCTGCTATTGGAGCTGAAATTCCTATTTACGAGCCAGCCGGACACATGGTTTGCGATATTGGCGGCGGAACTACAGAAGTTTCAGTTATTTCCTTGGGCGGAATGGTTGTTACAAGCTCAATTAGAATCGGCGGAAATGCTTTTGACGAGGCTATTATAAAGCACATTCGTTCTGTTCACAACTTGATAATTGGACAGCAGACTGCGGAACGTCTTAAAATTGAAATTGGAAATGCAATTGCTGAAAAAAATGTCGATGATGACAAAATTCGGAAAATGGAAATCCGCGGAGGAGATGCTATTACTGGTCTTCCACGCCGTCTTGAAGTTGATTCTGTAGAAGTGCGCGAAGCTTTGAAAGAGCCTGTTTCAAAAATTATTGAAGAAATAAAGAAAACTTTGGGACGAACTCCTCCTGAGCTTGCGGCTGATATTGTTGAGCGCGGAATTGTTATGTCTGGCGGCGGTTCAATGCTAAAAGGCCTTAAAGATTTGATAAAGAAAGAAACTGGCGTTCCTGTATTCCTTGTAGAAAAGCCTCTTGAATGTGTTGCAAAAGGCGCAGGCGAAGCATTTGAATTGTTCAAGGATATGTCTACTCGTCGTTCAATTTATGAAAATCTGAATGACTAAAAACATCGGGTTGTTTGCTCATGGCGGGAAAATTTAAAGCTTCTATCCGCATAAAAACTGCGGAAATTCTTTTGGCATTTCTTGTTGTTTTCAGCGGAGTGCTTTTAGGTTTTTCTGGAGGCGGATTTGTTGTTAATTTTAATAAAGTTGGTTTTTCGGTAATTTCTTTGATTCAAAAAGGAAGTAGTTCCGCAATAAGTGCTGTAACTGGAATTGTTACGTCAATAAGAGACATTGCAGTTCTTCAAAAAGAATACAAGGAACTTTCGGAAAAACTGAAAGACTATGAATTCATGCAGCGCAACAATGTTGAAATCCGAAAGGAGAACGAACGCCTGCGTGAACAGCTTCAGTTTGCCTCTGAAATTGAATATAAAAATATTCCTGCCCAGATAATCGGTCGGGATCCAGACAATCTTTATTCGGGAATTACAATAAACAAAGGCGCTAGAAGCGGAATAAAAAAAGGCTTTCCTGTTATTGCGATTCAAAGTGGAAATGTCGGCATTGTAGGCAAAGTTGTTACAGCCGGACTTGATACAAGTCTTGTAATGCCAGTTTATGACACAAAATGCAATATTTCCGCGCGGATTCAAAATACCCGTGATATTGGAATCGTTTCGGGAAACGGTTCTTATGGAAGTCCTTTAAATCTTCAGTATATACGGAAAAGAGTTTTTGACAGTTTGAATCATGGCGATATTGTTGTTACCAGCGGTGAAAATGGAAACTATGTCAAAGATGTTCCGATTGGCCGCATTTCGAAAATCAAAATTCTTGATTACGATTCATCGCTTAGCATTGAGCTTGAGCCTGTAATAGATTTTTTGCGCTTGGAAAATGTGCTTGTTGTTGACCAGAAAAATTTAAATGACAAGCCGCCGCTTGCAAAAAACTAGCTTTGTTGTTTGGAGAAAAAATGTTACGAGCTTTTTTTTCAAGTTCTGCCATTCTGCTTTTTGTTTCTGTTTTTGAAGCCGCAGTTCTTTCGAATATTGTTTTTCTTCCGGCTTTGCCAGACTTGTCTTTGATTTGCGTTTTGTTTTTTTCTATAAATAATGGAAAAATAATCGGAGAAACTACAGGTTTTGTTTCAGGCTTGTTTTTGGATTTTTTGAGCGCTTGTCCGATTGGATTGAACTGTCTTCTTAGATCTGTGCTTGGCTATTTGGGCGGAATTTTCAACAGGTCATTGAATACAGAAGGATTTTTTGTTCCGCTTTTTCTTGGAATTTGCGCTACAATATTAAAAGTCCTTTTCATTTATCTAATTTCCATGTTTTTTCCTCTTATTGTCGCTTCGTATAAAATTTTTTCTTTCAGCTTTTTATTTGAAATTTTGATGAACGGATTTTTGAGTCCGTTTGTTTTTAAATTTTTGCGGCTTTTTAGAAATAGCGTTATTTTAAAACCGGAGAATATTTTTCAATGAGCGGAAAAAATCGTTTTGATTCAGCTTTTGAAGATTCAAAAAACAAAAGCGGCTCGCTAAAAAAAAATTATAAAGCTTCATTTTTGCTTGGAATTATTTCTGTTTTTTTTGCTGTTTATGCGCTGAAACTTTTCAGCCTTCAGATTTTGGAAGGAGCGCAGTATCAAAACCGCTCTGTTCGAATTTCAAGAACTATAACAAAAATTGCGGCTCAGCGTGGAGAAATTTTTGATAGAAAGGCAAAGTTGCCGATGGTTATCAATACAGATTCTTTCGCTGTTGATTTGATTCCTGGAGAAATTCCGCAGGGATATTTTGATACTGTTGCAACGAAACTCGCCAAATTCCTTGGAATTTCAAAAATGAATATTGACACAAAAATTCCGTCGCGGCTCAGAAAAAGTTTTTCGCCAATTGAAGTAAAAACAAACGTTCCTTTTGAAATTATTTCGAATATTGCAGAAAATCTGACTGACTTGCCTGGAGTTTCATGGAGAAACAAGCCTGTCCGCTATTATGCCGAAACTGGTTCTCTGAGCCATGTTTTAGGATACGTAGGCGATATTACAAATGAAGAACTTAAGCTGATGTATAACAAAGGCTATACTTCAAATTCAATCGTTGGAAAAACTGGAATCGAAAGGCAGTATGACAGCTTGCTTCAGGGAAAAGAAGGAAGCATAAGCCGCACAGTTGATGTTCACGGACGAATCTTGAATGAGGATCCTGTTGTTGTTCCGCCTGTGAGTGGAAAAAATCTTGTTCTCACAATCGATAGTGAAATTCAAACTTTGGCAGAAAAAGCACTTGGAGAACGGGTAGGGGCTGCGGTTGTTATAAAGCCTGCTTCCGGGGAAATTCTTGCCATGGTTTCATATCCATATTTTGATGCCAATATATTTTCAAAAGATGACGCTTCTGCTCAATATGCAAAACTTGCCGCGGACAAAAATAAGCCAATGCTGAACAGAGTTGTAAATGCTGAATATCCTCCGGCTTCAACTTTTAAAATCATTATGAGCACTGCAGTTCTTTCAGAAAAAGTTTTCCCTGCGGAAAAAAAAATAGAATGTCCCGGCAGAATTACTTACGGAGACAGAGTTTTCCGTTGCCATATCGGGCTTCCAGGACATGGCTGGCTTGATTTAAAAAATGCGCTTGCCCAGAGTTGCGATGTTTATTTTTGGGTCATAGGAACAGATCATCTTGGGGTGGAGCGAATCGCAAGTTATTCCAAAGAATTTGGATTTGGCCAGAGTCTTGGAATTGATTTGCCTGCTCAAAGCAATGGCTTTGTTCCTACGCCGCAATGGAAGGAACGCCGTTACCATGAAAAATGGCTTGGCGGCGACACAATGAATGTGTCAATCGGACAGGGATATACTCTTGCAACGCCTCTTCATGTTGCGAATATGATGGCTATGGTTTGCAACAGCGGAAAAATTTACAGGCCGCATTTGCTTAAAGAAATTCGGGATTCCGCAAATGATTCAGTTCAAGAAATAAAGCCTGAAGTAATGCATGAGTCAACTGTAGCTCCTGAAGTCTGGAAAGATGTTCAAAGAAATTTGCGTTACACAATTACAGACGGAACTGCTGTTTATCCGATGCACAATACTTCTGTACAGATTGCGGGAAAAACTGGAACTGCGGAAGTTAATGGCGTTGGAAAAAATCACTGGCATTCTTGGATGGTTGCTTATGCGCCTTTTGATGCTCCGCCTGAAGAGCAAGTTGTTGTCGCGGTTCTAGTTGAAGCCGTAAATACTTGGGAATGGTGGGCTCCTTATGCCACAAATATAATTATCCAGGGAATTTTCAATAATCAGACTTTTGAAGAATCTGTGGATGCTTTGAAATTCCGCTATTTACTGAACAGGCAAAGAGCAGCAGGAGGAAGACGCGAATGAAAATCAGATTTTTTAGTTCAATTGACTATATTCTTCTTTTGTGCGTTTTGCTTTTAATAACCATTGGCATTGCATTTATTTATTCTTCTGGAATAAATTCTGAAGGTGTTCTTGTTTCCAATGAGTACATAAAGCAGATTGTTTGGTTTTGCATCGGATTTTCAGTAATGATTATAATGGCTCTGATGGATTACAGAAAACTGGAGCGATATTCCCATTACTTTTTTATTTTTATGGCGGCAATTCTTGTATACACAAGATTTTTTGGAAGATATGTAAATGGAGCTAGAAGCTGGCTTGGAATCGGGGATTTGGGAATTCAGCCTTCTGAGCTTATGAAAATAGCATTTATACTTTGTTTGGCGCGTTTTCTTGAAAAATCCTCTGCTGAAAAACCAATGAAACGTTTTGTGCTTGCAATTTGTATAATGATGGTTCCAATGGGACTTATTCTTCTTCAGCCTGACTTGGGAACTGCGAGTGTTTTTCTTCCTATTTTTCTTTTTATGTGCTTTATGGCTGATGTTCCTGTCCGCTATCTTATGATTGTTTTTTTGACTGGAATGCTTACCATTGTTTTTGCGGTTCTTCCAATTTGGGAAACTGAAATTTTGCGGAAATCTGTTCCCATTATCCATGTTCTTTCAAACATAAAACTTAGAATTCTTGTTTTTTCAGCTTCCCTTGGAATTTGTATAATTGGAATTTTGGGAAATATGTTTTTCAAGAAAAAATATTATTATTGGATTACATATTTCTTTGGAATTTTTTCATGCGCAATTGCTGGTTCCTGGTGTTGCGGAAAAGTTTTAAAGCCTTACCAGATTGCAAGGCTTATAGTTTTTATAGATCCGAATAGCGATCCTCGTGGAGCCGGCTGGAATATAATTCAGTCCAAAACTGCAATAGGAGCTGGAACACTTTTTGGGCGCGGATTCATGCAAGGTTCTCAAAGCCATTTGCGTTTTCTTCCTCAGCAAAGCACGGATTTTATATTCAGCATCTTTTCAGAGGAAATGGGATTTGTAGGCGGAATTGTTTTATTCTGCGCATTTTTTGCAATCTTGATTCGAATTACGCACATAATAAGGCAGACTAATAATTCCTACAGCTGCTACATTGCTTCTGGAATTCTTGGAATGTTCTTTTTTCATTTTATTGTAAATGTTGGAATGGTTATGGGAATAATGCCAATCACAGGAATTCCGCTTCCGTTTCTTTCTTATGGAGGTTCTGCGCTTTTGACAAATATGCTTGCGATTGGTCTTTTGATGAGCATTAACAGCCGCCGTCTTGATTTTAAAACAACTTTATGAAAACTTCTGATTTAATTGATCCTCTGAAAATTTTTGCTTCTAAGTTGAATTCTATTCAGTCGCCGTCGCGTTATGTTGGCGGAGAATTCGGAATTACAGTTAAGCCACATTCCGAGCAGGACGAATATTTTAATTTTGCAGTTGCATTTCCTGATTTGTATGAAATTGCAATGTCAAATCTTGCAGTAAAAATTATTTATAACGGACTGAATCTTCTTCCCGATGTAAGATGCGAACGCGTTTTTGCTCCTGATGTTGATTTTGAAAATCTTTTAAAAGAAAATAATGTGCCGCTTTACACAATTGAAACTGGAATTCCGTTGTTCAAAACAGACATGATTGGTTTTTCAATTGGCTACGAGCTTGGAATAACGGAAGTTTTGGCAATGCTTGATTCTGGCAAGGTTCATCTTCTTGCAAGCGAAAGAACTGAAGACGAGCCAATCGTTATCGCTGGCGGCTGTGGTGTTACAAATCCAGCTCCATTCAGCGATTTTTTTGACGCATTTTTTATAGGCGAAGCTGAACCTGCGCTTTTTTACTTAGTTGAAGATTTGTCCAAGCTGAAAAAAAACGGCGCGTCAAGAAAAGATTTGATTGGATTTTTAGAATCAAAAAATTTCATTTGGACAAAGAAAAAACACCTTGAAAAAAAAGTTGCAAGAAGAGTAGTGCAGTCTGATTTTGGTCTTGTTCCGTCTGTGCCAGGCTGGTTTCCTTTGCCGTCCTGTAAGCCTGTTCAGGATCATGGCGTTGTTGAAATTATGCGCGGATGTCCAAATGGCTGTCGTTTTTGCCATGCCGGAATTTACTACCGGCCTATGCGTGTAAAAAACAAAAATTTAATAATTGAAGAAATTGACCATTTAGTTTTTGATGCGGGCTACAGAGAAGTCAGTCTTAATTCCTTGAGCAGCGTGGATTTTCCCGAAGTTTCAAATCTCCTTGATATTTTAAATGAACGTTATAAAGGTTTTAATGTTTCGTTTCAACTTCCATCGTTAAAAGTAAATGCATTTTCACTTGATATTCTTGAGAAACTTTCAAAAATCAGAAAAAGCGGTCTTACATTCGCCGTTGAAACTCCAGAGGAAATGTGGCAGCTAAGCCTTAACAAGGAAGTTTATGCAAGCCATCTTGAAGAAATTATAAAGGAAGCAAAGAGTCGTGGCTGGTCGAGCGCAAAATTTTATTTTATGATAGGTCTTCCGCTTGGCGATTATTTTGAAGACAGAAATTGTGATTCAGGAGCCGAGGGAAGTGAAGAAAAAGCTATAGTCGATTTTCTTCTTGAGCTTCAAGCAAAAACAAAAATTCAGTGCAATGTAAATGTCGGAGTTTTTATTCCCAAGCCGCATACTCCTTATGAACGTGTGAAACAGATAAAGCCTGAAGTCGCAGAAGCAAAAATTGAATATATATTCAAAAGCCTTCCACGTGGAAAATTTAAAATGGGACGGCACAATTACAGTGCGACTATTCTTGAAGGTCTTTTGAGCCGTGGTGATTTTAATGCGGGCAAAGTTATCTTGAATGCTTACAAAAAGGGCGTCCGTTTTGATGCATGGGATGACTATCTGCGCAAAGATTTTCCTTTGTGGGAAGAAGCTTTTGCAGAATCTGATTTTAATGTCAAAGACTGGATTTTTCACAATTGGAATGAAGATACGCTGCCTTGGAATTCTGTTAGCCTTGGTCCTGCGCAAGGTTTCTATAAAAAGGAATGGCAAAAATCCCTTGAACATAAACTTACTGAAAAATGCAGTGCAGACTGCAACCATAAATGCGGCGTTTGCAATACAAAGGAAAAAATAGAAGTATTTACACAACAAACTGTAGAATCTGTCTTAAAATGTATAAAAAATAATACAGTAAAAGCTCCTTTGCCGATGCCTGAGTGTAATATTCCTATTCTTTATAGAGTAATTTTCAATTTTACAAGAAAAAATGGTGGAGAATTTACGGCTTATTTGTCTCAAGTTGAAATTTTTCACAAAGCGGTTTTGCGTTCTGGGCTGAATTTTGTGTTTTCATCAGGTTTTAATCCGTTGCCGCGCTTGGAATTTGCTTCTGCAATGACTTTGGGAATATCTTCTTTTGAGGAAACAGCATCCTGCTTGCTTTATGAAAATATAGAAAGTTCCGAGTTTGTTTCAAAAATGAATAAAGTTTTGCCTTCAAATTTGCAGATTACCGAAGCTTTCATTTTTCCCGTAACAAATATGAGAAAACGAGAATCCTTGAGTCAAGGGCTTTGGGGTGGAATTTATAGGTACAGTTTTTATTTGCCGTCAGACGCCTTTTTTGAATCAGAGCAGTATAGTGAATTCCTTGAAAAAAATTCAGCCGCAAAAATTAAATCCATAGAAAAAAATGAATATCAAGCGATTTTGCCAGTCAGCGATAAAAATTTCCGCCTTGCAATTGAATCCTTTTATGAAAAAAAATGGTATGAAGTTGTCAGCATAGAAAAACTTCATACGCTTGCCAAGAATGAAATAAATGGATGGACTGCGGAAGATGAAGAAATGTGGAGAAAAAATAATAAGAATTTTATAAAGTCAGCCTCCTGCAAATCCGGGCAAGATCCAGTTTCGTATATGGAGCTTTATTCGCAGATTGCAAAAATAAACATTGATCTTATAAATAAACGGAAAGAACTTCAAATTGAACAGGAAGAATTTTTAAAGTCACATCATGATTTTTTCAAATGAAAAGGTTAATAAAAATAAAATAAAAAAAGGAAATAATATATTTTGGTAGACAGAATGCGCATTATAGTCAGTTGTGTACATTCCAAAACTTTCCTTTTTCAGGAAGAAAACTGAATTTAAATCAATTGCTCAAGTTTTTCCTTTATGAATTCACTTTTGCTTTTTAGATCGATTGCTTCGGTTTGCAAGATAATTTGATTTGGTTTTGCTGAATTTAGTTTTACGCGCCCTGAACTTGTTTTTATCAGTCCTAGAAGTTTGTCAATGTTGACTTTTGAAACTTTGCTGAATTCAACTTGGACAATTCCTTTTTTCTCTTTTAAAGAGCTTATAGATAGTTTGTTGCAGATTATGCGGATTTTTGCAAGGCTTAGCAGGCTGCTTACTTCATCTGGAATCGGTCCGAATCTATCAAAAAGCTCTTCCCAGACTGAATTTAAGGAATCTTGAGTTTGAACGGATGCGATTTTTTTGTAAAGCTCCATTTTTGTCTGTGTGTCTTTTATGTAGGTGTCTGGAATAAATCCTGTGTATTCAAGTTCAAGCAGAACTTCTTCTGGCGCTGTCCAGTCGCTGTTTGAAAGTCTTTCGATTGCGGAATTTAGAAGCGTTAAATACATTTCAAATCCGACTGCATAAACTTCACCGCTTTGGTCTTTTCCAAGAAGATTTCCTGCGCCTCGAATTTCCATGTCTTTCATTGCAATTTTAAATCCTGACCCCAGTTCTGTAAAATCGCTTATTACTTGAAGTCTTTTCATTGCAACTTCGCTTAAAGCTTTGTTCTGCGGATAAAAAAGATATGCATAAGCTTTTCTGTCGCTTCGCCCTACACGTCCGCGCAACTGATAAAGCTGGCTTACTCCGTACATATCCGCGCGGTCGATTATTATTGTGTTTACATTTGGAATGTCTATTCCGTTTTCAATTATTGTAGTTGCCACCAGAATATGAAATCCTCCCATCTTAAATCTTCTAAAAATATCGTCTAGTTCTTCGCTGGTCATTTTTCCGTGCGCGGTTTCAACTAGCATTTCTGGAACAAGGTTTTCAAGTTTCAGTCTTGTTTCTTCAAGAGTTTCAACTCTATTGTGAAGGTAGAAAACTTGTCCTCCGCGCTGAACTTCGTTTCTTATTGCCCTGGCGACTTTTTCATCGTTATATTCTTCAATAGCAGTTTCAATTGGCTGTCTGTTTTGTGGCGGTGTTGTAAGAAGCGACATATCCCGGATTTTTAAAAGGCTCATGTGCAGCGTCCGCGGAATTGGCGTTGCGCTCATTGCAAGGCAGTCGATGTTTGTTTTTAATGTTTTTAGCTTTTCTTTGTCCTTTACGCCGAATCGTTGCTCTTCATCAATTATCATCAGCCCTAGATTTTTGAAAATGACATCTTTTTGCAGAATTCGGTGTGTACCTATAATAATGTCTATTTCTCCGCTTGCAATTTTTGAAATTATCTTTTTTTGTTCCGTTGGAGAAACAAACCTTGAAAGCTGCGCGATTGTAACTGGAAAATTTTTGAAGCGTTCCTGGCTGTTTTCAAAATGCTGCTCTGCAAGAATTGTTGTCGGCGCAAGAAATGCGACTTGTTTTCCGCCCATTACTGCCTTGAATGCCGCGCGCATAGCAATTTCAGTTTTTCCGTAACCAACATCTCCGCATACAAGCCGATCCATTGGAACTGGCTTTTCCATGTCCGCTTTGATTTCCTGCGTTGCTGAAAACTGGTCGGGAGTATCTTCGTAAGGAAAGGCTGCCTCAAATGCTGCGTTCCATTCTGTATCCTTTGGAAACGGAAAGCCACGTGAAGCCTGCCGTTTTGAGTACAGATCTATCAGTTTTTCTGCAATTTCTTCAACTTTTTGCTGAACCTTTGCTTTTCTTGCGCTCCAGTTTTTAGAGCCGATTCGGTCGAGCCTTGGTTTTTCGTTTTCACTCCCTATATAACGTTGAACCATATTCACTTGCTCGATAGGAACAAAAGCAATTTCCTCGTCTGCGTATTCAAGTTTTATGTAGTCACGTTCTGTGCCCATTGCTTTTACGCGCTCGATTCCCTTGAAAAGTCCGATTCCGTAATTTACGTGGACAATATAATCTCCCGGAGTCAAATCGACAAACGTATCTATTGGCTTTGAATTTACTTTTCTGATTGACTTTGGCGTGTTTTTCTTGCGCCCGAAAATTTCATTTTCCTGGATAACAAGGAGTTTTTCGTCAGAAAACATAAATCCGGCTGTTAAAGCCTGTGGAAGAACTTGAACTCCAGAATCGCAAAATTCCTTTATAATTTCTTTTATTCTTAAAGTCTGGTTTCCATTGTCAGCAAAAACGAAAATGTTATATTTCTCTTTTAAAAATGATGAAAGTTGCTCTTTTAAGTAATTTATGTTTCCGAAATAACTTTGCCCTGCTTGTGATTTTATTTCTAGCGATGTGTTGAATGAAACGGATTTGTCTTGAATATTTTCTTCCGAATTGCTTAACGTGTCTAAAGTTCTGAATGCAACAAGTTTTTTACATTCTATTGCCAGATTGAAAAAATCAAGCTGCATGGTTGCTGGCGGAAACACTGGAAGGTTTTGACGCTCGAGCCTGTATGCCACCGTATATTCGTTTTCTAGCATTTTTTCTGCATTTACAAGTCTGTCCCAATCGAAAAAATAAACATCTGTATTGTTTGTTAAGTAGTCTAAAATTGAATACAGTTTGTCAAATAGAACCGGATAATACAATTCTTCGCCTTCTGTTTCTTTGAATTCGATAAGTTCGGCGAGCGTTCTGTCTTTTTCTTGTTTTGCGGCACCTGTAAGAGCGAGATGTATATTTTTTTTGTCTAACAACCGATTGTTAGTGTTGTTTTTTATTCCTGCTTCGTTTTTATTGATGTCTGACTGTTCGTTAGCTTGTGATTTGTCAGTTTTATTTTTGTTTACTTCTGCCGAATGTTCGTTTGTTGATTGTTTTTTTGCTTTATCATAAAGGGCAAAATCATTTTTTATGCCGGCTTCATCCTCTTTTTTCCATTCACTTTCTAGTTTTTCAATAAACTCTTCCGTCCAAATAATTTCCTTTTGCGGATAAATTACAAGATGCTCTATGTTTTCCTTTGAAGTCTGAGTTTCTGAATCAAAAAGTTTTATTTGGCTTATTGTGTCAAAATCAAATACAATTCTGTGCGCATATTTTTCTCCGCTCATAAAGATTTCTAGGACTTCACCACGCAAAACAAATTCGCCTTTCATTCCGATTTTTGGAACTCTAAGGTAGCCCTGCTCTGTTAGTTTTTCCGCAAGTTTTTCAGGGTCAAATTCCTGGCCTTTCTTTAAAACTGTAACCAACGTTTTTGTATATGAAGCCGGCGGGACTGGAGTTAAAAAAGCTCTTTGCGTTATTATAAAAATTCTTGTTTTTTCAGAAAATGGATTTTTTACTGCAAGTTTTGCAAGGATTCCAGCTCTTTCTCCAAAAACAGCCGAGCCTTTTGCCGCAGCTCTATAAGGAATCGTTCCCCACCAAGGAAACTTAAAAATTTCTACGGAATCTTCAAAAACTGTATTTAAATCTGTTTCACATTCGTCAGCTTCTTTTTGAGTCGGAACAATTATAACAATATCTTTTTGAAACTGAAAAAATTTATTTTCATACTGAGTTTTATGGATGCAGTTCTGTCTGTACCTTTCTTCTGTTTGCCTGATAAAAAAAGACGGAAGACTTCCCTTTAGCCCTGAAATTTGCAGCGGAAATTCTTCTGGCTTTGCGTCTGCGCACTTTATTGCGGCCGAGTGAAATTCAGTGCAGGAATTAATAAGGCTAAAAAGCGGATTTTGACTTTTTGTTGATAATGTATTTTTCATAATTGTCCGATATATAATATATAGAATAGTCTGCTTATTTTAGCTTTATTTGAGGGAATTGCAAAGCCCTGTAAATCAAAAAAAAGAGGTTTTCCTCGGGAGTATTTTGTGAACATTAAACGCTTTTTGCTTGTGGTTATATCAGTTTCCTGTTTTTTTGCCTATGCGCAGGTTCCGGAAAAATCAGAGCAGAAACTTGACAATGCGGAAGTTTCAATAAAGTTCTATGATAGAACTGTTTACTATCCGGGAGACTCAGAAAACAATCCTGTCTATGTTTATATAACGGTTTCAAATAAAGGCTCTTCTACTTTGAGATTTAAAATTGCTGATGACAAAATGTTTTCTGTGGATTTTATTGCTTTCAATGTAAAAAAAATGCAGCTTCCTTCAACTCAAGGGCTGATAAGAAAACGCACTACGAATCAAACTGTATATTTCCGCGAAATTTCCCTTGAACCAGGCGAAGAATATTCTTTCCGCGAAAATCTAAAAGAGTATCTTGAAATAAAAGATCCTTCCATTTATTACGTTGAGCTTAGATTTTACCCGGAACTTTATAGAAACAAAAATGTCAACTTGACTTCAAACCGCCTTAGCCTTGAAATCCGCCCTAGCCCGTCAGCAGCTTCGTCATCGGCACTTCCTGTTGAAACAAACACTGTGGTTGTTCTTCAGCCTGAAGACATAAGCCCGGATCGTGTTGTTGAGCAGACAATTGTTGCACGCCAAAAAAGCCTTTGGGATCAGTTCTTCCTTTATATGGATTTGGAGGAAATGCTCAAACGTGATCCTTCCCGCGGAAGAAAATACAATCTTGTGAGCGCAGATGAGCGTGCTGATATGCTTCGTTCATTTAAAGCCGACTTGATGCTCCAACGAATTGACAATGATATTGTGGCAATTCCGTCTAAATTCAAAATTGAAACAACTTCATATTCTCAAACTGAAGGCACTGTAAAAGTAATCGAATGGTTTAAAAATGACAACTTTATGGAACGAAAACGTTACACTTACTATGTTCGTCAGCGCGATGGAATTTGGCAGATTTACGACTATACAGTAGACAATTTGGGAACTGAATAATGGCTGAAGCAAAACGAGCCAAATATTTCTGTGAAGGCTGCGGTTCAGAAGTTGCTCCGAATGCAAAATTCTGTCCAAAATGCGGACGTTTTTTTGCGGCGGTAAGATGCCCGAACTGCGGCCACATAGGAACTGTAAGAAATTTCTTAAAAGGCTGTCCTGCCTGCCATTATGCGGTAACTCAGGAAGAGCTTTACGGAATTTCTGAAAGCGGCAAAGATTCAGAAAAAAAACAGCTTTCACGAAAATCAAGGAAAAAAATAAAAAAAGCTTTTAAAATCCATGAAAGTTCAATTTTCTCTGATGATGTTCCTGCCTGGCTTTTTGTGGCGAGCATTATAGCTTTGATTGTAATTTTTGCGGTTTTATTTATGAGATGCAAAAGCTGAAATTTTGTTTTCTTTTTATGAATTCAGATAAATATATTTGACAAAAAATCGATATTTAAATATACTATTCGAATCTTGCCCAGGTGGTGGAATTGGTAGACACGCTAGTTTCAGGTACTAGAGTCCGTAAGGATGTACGAGTTCAAGTCTCGTTCTGGGCATTTTTCAGCCTTTTAGTGCATTTTCTATTATTTCAGTCATTTCATAAAAATCTTTTACTTCTGCATATAGCGGATTTTTCTGCTCGATTTTTAGTTCTCCTTGTCGCTTTCTGCTTAGGTACAGCGTGTTTATTCCAAGTTTTCTGGCTGGGACTATGTCATGCTCCAGACTGTCCCCGATGTACCAAGTTTCGCTTTCTGATGAATTTGCAAGCTCCATTGCCTTCTGAAAAATTTTCAAGTCAGGCTTGCTGATTCCAACTTCTGAAGAAATTACAATCGGGCTGAAAAAATCTGTTACGCCGGCCTTTTTTAGCTTTGACCGCTGATTTTCAGAGTCGCCGTTTGTTATAATTCCCATTTGAATATTTGTATCTGAAAGTTTTTTTAATGCTGGAAGCGCGTCGGAAAAAAGATTGTATTCCTTTTCGTAAGTTGACCAGTAAAGGCTGAACCTTGAATCAAGCTCGTCTTTTGATTTTATTGGGTTGCCGTTAAGCTCGAATACTTTTGTGATTCTTCCTTTCCGCTGCTCGTCAAAAGTCAGCTCTCCTGCTGAATATTTATCAAAGAAATGCTGCGCCCATTTTTTCCATTGAACGCAAAATTCATCAAAATCCATGTGGATTTCATTTTTGTATTTTTCAAAGACTGCCTTTATTCCAAGATTTTCCGCAGATTCAAAATCCATTAACGTTCTGTCTAAATCGAAAAAAACTACCATGAAATTAACTTAGCATTTTTTTTGCTTATATTCTATAGAAAGAAATGTTTTTGGCTGGAGGAAGTTTGAAAAGCTCAATTACTACAGTAATAATATGTTGATTAGTGCACTAATAAGAAGTCAATTACTGTACTAAATGGGTGTTTATTAGCGTACTAATAATGAGGCATTTAGTGCAGTATTTAAAGGCATTTAGGAGAAGTTGCTATAATTTGTCTTTGCAGTGTCTGTCTTGCGGCGCATTGCATTAGTGGATGGATTCTATCCTTGATATTTTTATTGCTTGCAACAATATTTAAAAATAAATGAAATTTTTCAATGTGCCTATTTTAGAATTAATATTTCTAATTCCTCTTTCTCTTGACAAAATTTGTGATTTGACTAGACTTTTTGATTATGCGTGCTACAAGAGCTTTGATTCATTTGGGCAATTTAAAAAATAATATTATAGAAATTAAAAAGTGCTTAAAGCCTGAAACAAAAATGTGCGTTGCTGTAAAAGCCGATGCCTACGGACATGGAGCTGTCCCTTGCGCGAGGGCTGCTCTTGAAGCTGGTGCGGATTATCTTTCTGTTGCGACTTATGAAGAAGGCGTTGTGCTTAGAAATGCCGGCATTGCTTCTCCTATTCTTATGCTGAGTCTTTGTTCTCCTGATGAAGTTGAAGAAGTTGTTTCCGCTGGAATTACGCCTTTTGTTTTTGATGAGGAATACATAGAGCTTTTTTCTTCCGCTTGTAAGAAACTCGGAATAAAAAAATTTGAAGTTCATCTTGCGGTTGATACTGGAATGGGCAGAATCGGCTGCCTTCCTTCCGAAGCTGGAAATATCGCTCTCAAAATAAAAAACTGCGGAAATCTTGTCTTGGGCGGAACTGCGACTCATTTTGCGCTTAGTGACTGTGTTTCAGAAAAAGGAAAATCGTATACAAAGTTTCAGTTTGAAAATTTTCTTGAGGCAATCAATAATATAAAATCAGTTGGAATTAATCCCGGGATCTGCCACTGCGCTAATTCTGCAACAACTCTTGATTCCCCGGATATGCATCTTGACATGGTTCGGCCAGGAATTATTGTTTACGGCTATTATGCTGATGAAGTTTCAAAAGAATATTTAGTTTCAAAAGGAAAAAATGTAGAGTTAAAGCCTGTTATGACTTTGGAAAGCTGTGTTTCTTCAATCCGTAAGTTTGAAAAAGGAAAGTTTGCAGGATATGGATGCAGATGGGAAGCCAAATCTGATACCAATGTTGGCGTTGTTCCAATTGGTTATGCAGATGGATGGTTCAGGCGGTTTTCTGAATGCGGTGTAAAAGTTGCAGTAAATGGAAAAAACTATCCTATTTGCGGGCGCATTTGCATGGATCAGTGCATGATAGATTTGGGCGCAGATTGTACTGCAAAACGATGGGATAAAGCAGTTTTGTTTGGGGACAGTTCGGACGGAGCTTTGCAGACTGCCGATGACATCGCGCATCTTACGGGTACAATTTCATACGAAATAACCTGCGGAATCTCAAAACGTGTTCCGCGTGTCTTTGTTCAGTGAGAAAACTGAATAATTGTTTTCTGTGCCAAAAGGTATTTTTTTACTTCCGCAACAAGATAGAACGATCCTGTAACCAAAACTGTCGCCTTTTCTTCTGCAGCCTTAGAAAGTATATAGGGAATAGCTTTTAAATAATCAGGAATAGCAGTATATTCTATGCCGGATTTTTCAAAAGCTGCCTTTAGCCGTGGAAAGTCTGATTCTTTTGTTCCTCCTGGCACTGTTAAAATTATATGGCTGAATTTTCCTTTGAATAATTCCGCTATTTCTTCTGCCTTTTTGTCTGACGCGCAAGCAAAAAGAAGGTATGAATCAGTTTTTGCATTTGAAAAAAGGTTGCAGAATGTATCCATTGTAAAACCAATGCTTTTTACAGTATGGGCGCCGTCTAATATTAAGTTTGAAATGTTTTCAAACCGCGAAGTTGACAAATCGACTGGCTCAAATCTTCCGGGAAGAACAGTTTTTTCAAGACCCTTTTCAATTATACTTTCATCAAGATTTGGAAAAACTGTTTTTACAGCAAGGGATGCCACAGCCGCATTTCTTGCCTGAAATTCTCCTAGCAGTAAAAGAGAAACATTTAAAGGTCTTGAAAACTTTTCAGAATCTAAAGAAAAGCACATTTTTACTGAATTTTGTCTAAAAAAGTATACACCTTGATAATCTGTTGAATTTTGCTGTGTATTTTTGTATACAATTTCAGATGTTTTACAGTATTCATCAGTAAAAATAATTGGAGCATTTTTTTCTTTTGCAATTTTTCTGAAAACATTTTTTACTGATTCTTTTTGCCCGGAAACAATTACAGGAATTTCTTGCTTTATAATTCCCCCTTTTTCTGCGGCGATAAGTTCTTCTGTGTTTCCAAGATATTCAGTGTGTTCAAGTTCAATCTGGCTTATGCAGCTGCAAAGTGGGGTTATAACATTTGTTGCGTCAAGCCTTCCTCCGAGTCCGACTTCATAAACAGCATATTTTAGGCCGGCATTTTTAAAGCATAGCATTCCAAGCAATGTTGCAAGCTCAAACCAAGTAACAGGTCGTTTTCCGGGAAGTTCTTCGGTTTTGATAGAAGTTATGCTGTCTATAAGCTGCTTTACTGATTTTTCATAAACTTCTTCAGGAAAGGGACCGGAGACTGTGCCTATTCTCTCGTTGAAATTCAAAATATGCGGTGATGAATACAAGCCTGTGTAATATCCGGCTTCCTCCAGAATACAGGCAATCATTTTAGAAATTGAGCCTTTGCCTTTGCTTCCCGCGACATGAAAACTCGGGCAGCAGTCTTGCGGATTGGAAAGTCGTTTGCAAAGAAATTCCATCGTGTCGAGCCAAAAGATATTTTTCTTGGGTGTTTTCTCAAAATTTAAATATTCTTCTGCAAAGTTTTCAAAAACACCGATAGCGGATTTTTTTTCATTCATTTGTTTGCCTCTAGGAATTTTTCATAAGTCCATTGGCTTATTGAATATCTGTAGTTTATTGCTTTTATTGCGTCCTTATTTTTTTCCAGTGAAGAAAAAGAAGGTATGACAATGTACGAATCATCTTTTTTGTAAATTGAATAGATGGCTTTGTTTGTGTTGCTGAATATTTTTGAAATAACTTTTTCTGGCTTGATATTTTCTGACGGTGAAAGATACACTAACTGCCCTCTTCTTAGTTTTTCGGAAGTTTTGTTTTCGTCAGTTACGCATAAAGGCTCTATGTATGAATCAGCCCAAAACGAAGCGTTCTTAAAAAGAAAATTTGAAACAGAAGTTTTTGCTTCCCAGACTGTTTGTTCTTTTGAAGTCCTGAATGAAATTCTTTCAGAAATGGGATCTTCTATTCCAAAGAAAAATTCTGAAACTTTTTCACTTCCATTTTTAAAAAAAGTTATGCGGCATGAATTTTTTTCATCTACACCAAGTCTTGCCCAGGACGAAACTTTTTCAGCTTTTTTATATAGGATATTTTCCTTTTCGGCTTCTGCTAAAAAATTTTTTATTGTCTGAATGTCGCACGGCCAGTTTAACGTCATGTTCGAGTCGTCATCTGTTCCAAGCCATATATTGTCTTTTTGGAATATTATAATTTTTTTTCTTTCTTGTGCGTTGTAAATTTCAACAGAAGAAATTTCTTTGGCATTGCTGATAAATTTCATTTTTGAAGTTTCTGGAATATTTTTTTTTGACAGCGGAAGAAAAAGCAGCAGAAGAACTAGAACAAGAATTATGTCAAATCCATAAAATATAAGAAGAGCTTTTTTTGATGAAATGCGCTTCATTTGTTGAACCTCCTTCTCTTTAAAAAGAAAACAAAACCTATTGTTAGGTTTATAAATATTGGCAGTACGCACGTTGTAAAAAGTGTTTTTATTGCGGCGTTTCTGATATTTTCATTGCTGATTTTATAAAGTGTTGTGTTGAATGTGGTTTTTGTTTTTAAGCTTAAAAGTTCATCTTCTCCGTTCAGCATAAAAATTCCATTGCATAAAAAATCAAGGCTTCTTGAATCAACATCTAAAATTGAATTTGAATTATATGAAAGCAGCGAATCTGAAAAAGCATACTGGTCTGCAAAAAGTATGAGAGATGGATTTTTTTCATTTTCTTTTGTAGTTGAAGCGCAGACTGCAAAAGTAGAATATTCTTCCTCTGATTCAGCTGACTTTGGAACTGCAAAAGGATTGGTTATAAAATTTTCTGTTCTTGGAATTTGCCATGAACGATTGCTTGTAAAAAGAAGCGGGGTTGTTTTTAACCTTTCAATTTCTGCAACTTCATTGTCAATGTCAAAAGCGCAAGGCCAAAAAAGGGAAAGTCCAGAAAGCGCATTCTCCTGTGCTCTTAAAGAAATCCAAAGCGGATAATTTATGTATTCTGTATGTGCTGATTTTTTATTTCCATTGACATCAGAATTGCTTGTCATTGTAATTCTTAGATTTGAAATGTCGCAAGTCAAAGTCTGTTTAAAATAAATTCCAAAAGTAAACATAAGCCGCTCAAAAAGCTGATTTGATTCATTTTGCTTTACAAACCAGTTGTCTTCGAAATCTATGGAATATGGTTGGCTTGCAATAAAAACTTTTCCGCCGTTGAGAATAAATTTTTCAAGGATTTTACAATCAGTTTTTGTAAACTTGTCGCTTCCGAAAATAATCAGCGGAATGTCAGAAAGCTCATCAAACGAAATATCAACGCTTGAATTTTTTTCAGAGGGGAGCGATGTCTGGATAACTGAAAATCCTTCCGCCTCAAGATATTGAAACGCAAGACTGTATCCGTTTGCAAAAGATGAAGCGCAGACAACTTGAACTGGATTTTCTTTTTCTTCAATAAGTGATTTTATTTTTCTAGTCAAATCAAATTCAAGCCTTGATATATTCAGCACAAATGGGATTGTTTCGCTTTTTCCAAGGTAGTCTATTTTTATGGCGGAATAAACATTTGTGATGCTTGCTGAATCCGCGGAAGAAGTTCTAATCGGATAGCCTCTTATTCCTATTTCTGAAAGTTTTTTTGCAATGTTTTCTTTTGAGGGATTTATAATTTCAACTGAAACTTGTTTTGACTCTACCGCATAGCTTTGTAAAAAATCGGTTACATCTTTTACTTGCGGATAAAGGCTTTTTAATTTTGGGCTTAAGTAATAAGAAATTGAAACTGGATCTTCAACTTGACTTAAAACTTTTTTGCTGCATTTGCTTACACTGAAATTTTTTGATGAAGTAAAATCAATTTTAAAATTTAAGTTTTCATTTACAATTGTAAAAAGTAAAAATGAAAATAAAAATGCGCGTTTTAATTTTTTTAAATAAACAGACTTGTTTCCTTTTTTGTGTTCCTTAATAAAAAATGCAAGCACGTAAAAAAATACAGCGCATGAAGCAAAAAAAAGAAAATCAGAAATGCTGAAAATTCCTTTTGAAAAAGAATCAAATCTCCAGGCGAATGAAATGAATTTTATTATTGCGCTTAAAAATTCCGGCGGATTGAAATAAAGCGGAATGTTGTGAACTGAATTTATGATTGCAAGAAAAAATGCGGAAACTACAAAAGAAGCTCCAGCGGATTTTATTATGCTGAAAATAAAAATTACAAAAGAAACCGCGGCGGCAAAGTAAAATAAAATTCCTATGAAACCAATAATAACTTGAGAAATCTCAATATCGCCAAAAAAAGAAACGCAAACTGGAACTAGGCCAGAAAGAAATATTGCAAAGCAGCAAAGAAGAAAAACTGAAAGAAATTCAGGAAGAAATATAAAAACGGATTTTAAAGTAAAATCTTTTTTTACATTTGAAGAAATCGAAATAAGTCCGGGCAAAAATAAAATGCAGGCTGGCGGAAATGCTGAAAAAAAACTGTGCAAGTCTGTAGAGCCTGCTCCAAGAAAAAACTGCTGCCCAACAAAAAATCCAAGGCTTATGAAAATTCCAAATGCGGAAACTAAAATGTATGTGAACGGATTTATTGCAAAGTTAAAAAAATATCTTTTTAAAATAGATTTCATTGTGATTTTTCCGTGGCAAGAATAAACGCTTCTTCAAGGTTTTTACAGTTAAATTTTTTTACTATTTCTTTTTCAGTTCCGCAAGCCGCGACTTCTCCGTTTGAAATTATATAAATTATATTGCACAAAGAAACAGCTTCTTCAATATGATGCGTTGAAAAAATAATTGTCATTGAGCTTGAAAGAACTTTTAGCTTTTTTCTGAACGAAGCAATTTGCGCCGGATCTAATCCTGCTGAAAATTCATCAAGGACAAGAATTTTGGGAAGCCTGCAGACTGCTTTTGCGAGGCTCGTTCTTTGTTTAAATCCTTTTGAAAGTCCTGAAACTTTTTTATTGAAAACTTTTTCTAGTCCGCAAATTTCCGTTGCTTTTTCTACAGTTAGTTCTGCTTCATTTTTTTTCTGCCCTGAAATTTCAGCTTCAAAAAAAAGAGTTTCTTTTACTGTAAGACTTGAGTCAAGCTCCGGAACTTCTGGAACAAAAGCGGTCAATTTTTTAAATTCATCTGTTTCTTCTGTTCCGCAAATTCTTACAGTTCCGCTAGTCTGGTAATGAAGTCCGCAAATTGCTTTTAAAACAGAAGTTTTTCCTGCTCCATTGGGTCCGAGAATTCCAGTGATGGAATTTTTTTCCGCATAGAAATTTATATTTTTACAGGCTGAAAATTTTCCGTAGTCTTTGCAGAAAGAAATCAGTTCAACTTCATTCGACATAAGGAATCTCTATTCTCATCCTGTCTTTTGTAAGGCGTGCTTCGGGATAAACTTGCTGCGCCTGCTCTAAAAGAACATTAAGCTCTTTGTCGTTGTAACGCGGACTGTAGTGAATTAGTCCCATTCTTAGTACATTGGCGTCTCTTGCAATTGTGGCTGCTTGCCGGGAAGTCATGTGTTTTTTTTCTTTTGCCTGATCTTCGCATCCGTCCGCAAACATTCCCTCGCAGATTAAAAGGTCGCTGCCCTTCACTTCTTTTGCAATTGACGGAAGATACATTGTGTCTGTTACAAAACTGAATTTTCGGCCGCTTCTATTTTTTCCAACAACTTGCTCTGGCTTTATTTCAATTCCGTCTTCATTTACAACGCTTTCGCCGCGCTGAAGTTTTCCCCACAAAGGTCCTTTTGGAATTTTTAATTTCTCTGCTTCTTCCGGATTGAATTCTCCTGGACGGTCAAGTTCTTCCAGTGTATACCCTACACAAGTTTTTGTATGCTCAAGCGGAAACGACCTTATATAAAATCCGTCGCCTTCATAGACTACGCCCGGCTCTGTTATTTCCTTTACAACAATCGGATAATTTATATACATATCCAAAACCTTGCGGCTTGTTTCTATATATTCTGCGATTTTCGGCGGACCAAAAATATAAAGTGGCTCGGTTCTGTCAACTTGCGAAGAAAGCATAAGAATTCCAGGAAGCCCAGTAACGTGATCTGCGTGCGTATGCGAAACAAAAATCGCATTGATTTTTTTCCATTTTAAATTAAGCCGCCTTAAAGAAACCTGAGTACCTTCTCCGCCGTCAAATAGAAACAAGTCCCCGTCGCGCCGAAGCAAAACTGATGTAAGGTGTCGATATGGCAACGGCATCATTCCTCCGCAGCCCAAAATAAAAGCTTCCATATTCATAGAAACGATTTTATACAAAAAAAAGACTTTCTTCAATCTAGCGTATTTAGAATTCTTTATGTAACCTTGCAAGTTTGATTTTTATTTACTATAATAATTATTCTTTATTTTTATAGAGGAAAACATTGAAAACTATTTTTAAGAATATTGTTGCCCTTGCTTTATTTTCAGTTGCTTTTGCCGGCGTTTTTTCAGAATCGCCTTATAATAAAAATTTGTCAGCTGAAGATATTGAATCTTTAAGCAGCGGAAAAACTGTAATAAAAAATACAGGCTCATACAAAAAAATGTGCATGAAAGGCGAAAATCCGGGATTGAAAAAAGTTGTGGAAACTGTCAGCAATCTAAAGCCTGCTTATTTTGCGGAAGTAATAAAAGAATATACTTATGAAGGCAATGAAAATCTTCTTGAGAATTTTTCTTCGCTTGTAATGGATATTCCGTCTTATGCAGGAATTCCTTATTATTCAGAAAGAGCAGAAGAATGGTACGACTTGTATACTTCCGCGGAAATAAAGTCAGCGCAGAAAGATGGAAATACTCAGATTGTAAATGCCGATTTTGAAATGAAGCCTTTTGGACTTGTTCCGATGAAAATAACTTCGGAAAAAAACGATGGATATTATTACTATGAGTCAACGAATCTTTCCACAATGCGCTACTACGATAAATTCAATTGCGTTAGTCCAGAAAACATGAAGTCGATAATTGTGATTTTCAAGTCTGAAGATAAATGGATTCTTTACGGAATCGGAGCGGTAAAAGCTCCAAGCGTTTTTTTTCTTAGAGACCGCGTTGACACATCTTTTATGAACAGGATAAAAACTTTCTGCGCCTATTTCTTTGCAAAAATGGATAAGCAGAAACAACAGGAGCAATAAATGTGCAATTCAAATTTTACTGATGTTGTGATTCTTGCCGGAGGATTCGGTGAAAGACTTTGGCCCGCTTCAACTCCGGAATTTCCAAAGCAGTTTATGGCTTTTGCAGACGGAATTTCTTTTTTGCAGAATGCAGTCATAAGAGCGTTGGCGGTTGAGCCTTCAGGAAAAATTCTAATTATTTCGCGTCCTGAAATTTGCGCGGAACTTACAAAGCAAGTTAAAGCTTTAAAAGAAAAACTTTCCGGGCATCAAAAAAAGAAAATTGAAAACGACTTGTACGTAATTGCAGAACCTTGCTCAAGGCACACTTGCCCGCCACTTTTGCTTGCCTGCAAATTTCTTGAGCTTGCGGAAAAATCAGAGCATTTGATTTTGGTTTTGACAAGCGACCAAGTTATTTCGCCTTTGGAGAATTTTGTTTCTGACTGCAAGAAAGCCGCGGATTTTGCACATCAGGGAAAATTTGTGTGCTTTGCAATTCCACCTTATGAACCTTCAACTGGCTTCGGCTACATAAATATGGGCGAGCCTTTGGACTCAGAAAATTCAGTTTTAAAGATTGAAAGTTTCAAGGAAAAGCCTGACTTGGAAACTGCGAAGGCTTATCTTGCGAGCGGAAAATATGCCTGGAACAGCGGAATGTTTGGATTTTCAAATTCGCTTTTTGAATCTGAAATTAAAAAGTACGAAAACGAAATGTACGAAGCTTTTAAAGTTTTCGACACTGCCGAATTTCCAAAACCAGAACTTTTAAATTCTATAAAATATATAGAAAACTGGCAGCCGCTTAATGAAGCCTACAGTTCTGTAAAATCGATTGCGGTTGACAATGCAGTTGCCGAGCGGACACAGAATGCGGTTTGTGTAAAGGCTTCTTTTAACTGGGACGATGTTGGAAGCTGGGATTCATTTGAAAAATATTTTGAGCAAGGCGAAGAAGAATTTATTTCAGTTGAAAGCGATGGAAACTTTGTTTACTCTGATATGCCAGTTGCTCTTTGCGGAGTGCAGGATTTGATTGTTGTTGTAAAAAATGGTAAAATCCTTGTTATGAAAAAAGGCGCGAGTTCTTCCGTTAGAAATGTTGTAAAAAAATTCAAGGAAAAACAGTAAAAGCGTTTTTATCTACTTTGGAGCAAAAAAATGGTTTGGCTGATTGGTTATAAAGGAATGCTTGGAAGTGAAATTGCCAAGCAGCTTACAGAAAATAAAATTGACTGGATTGGAAGCGACAAAGATGTTGACATAACAAATCCTGCAGAGCTTTCAAAATTTGCGCACAATCATGGAACGGCCGCCGGAAGAACTGGAATTTCTGTTGCCCGCGGAACTGTTCCAGAAAAAATCACCTGGGTAATAAATTGCGCTGCCTACACTGCCGTAGACAAGGCTGAAGAAGATTCTGAGCTTGCCGAAAAACTAAATGCTGAAGGTCCTAAGAACATTGCAAGGATTACACGCGAGCTTGGCGCAAAACTGATTCACATTTCAACTGATTACGTTTTTGATGGAACAGGAAATTTTCCATATACAGAAGATATGCTGAAATGTCCGGATTCAGTTTACGGAAGAACAAAAGCAGCAGGCGAAGATTTTGTAGAAAAAGAAATGACCCAGTACTATATTTTGCGCACTGCATGGCTCTACGGATTCGACGGAAAAAATTTTGTCTATACAATGACAAAAGCGATGAATTCAAAAGATGAAGTGAGCGTTGTGTGCGACCAGAAAGGAACTCCGACTTGCGCTGTGGACTTGGCTTCTGCAATTTTAAAAATTATGTCCACATCAGAAAAGGCAAAAAGCCTGTTTGGAAAAAAATCAGCCTTGCCTTATGGAGTTTATCATTTTACAAATTTAGGTGAAACGACTTGGTTTGACTTTACAAAAAAAATATATGAGTTTGGAAAAAAGTACGGCAGAATCACAAAAGACTGCACTATAAATTCCTGCACAACTGATGAATATCCATGCGCCGCAAAACGTCCGGCATATTCAGTTTTAAGTAAAGACAAAATTCAAACCTTGCTGAAAATCAAAATTCCTGAATGGCAAGAAACTCTGGAAAAATTTATAAAGAGCGACAGATTTTTAATAAAGTAAATATCAATTGCAAATTTACAATAGTTTTTGTGTCGTAGTACAAGAAACAAAAAAGGCTTCGGTAACTAATCATTGCCGAAGCCTTTTACTTTTATTTTGCTAAAAAAATGATGTTTACTTCATCACATTTCCATGCAGAAAGTCGTCATAGCTGATTTCTCCTGCGCGCCTTCAACAACAACAAGTTTTCCGCGCTCACCATTATGCAGTAATTTTCCATCTTTGCTCTCCAGTGAAAATTTTAGAAAAAAAGTTTACCATTAAGATTTTTTATTTGCAATCAGTTTTAAAGTAAAAAAAATCCTGCCAGTAAAAACCAGCAGGATTTAATTTTTAGATTTCAGTTCCGCTTCCTATAAAGCAACCGATTCCTTCTGTAATAAAGAGTTTTCTAAGCTTAACCACAATCTGCTTGATTTTTTCAGCTTCTTCCTCGCTGCAGTATATTATGTACATTGTGTTGAGCTGCGGCCAGACTGCGTCTCCCAAGTGCGGATTGCTGTAGCCTGCTCCCATTACAGGGGAAATTTTTGTATAGTGCTTGCCTACTTTGCTTTTTTCAAATTCCTCGGCAAAGTCTTCTTCCAATGCCTGGGAACAGATTATTTCAACACGCACACGCTGGATATTTTTTTCGTATTCATCAGCCATAATTTTCCTCCAACCAAAAACTAAGCGTTGTTTGTTTCAAGGGCTTCAAGCTTCTTTTGCTGAAGAGCTTCTTTCTTGGCAGCCTTTTTTGCGGCTTTCTTCATTCTTCTTGAGTTTATGATGTAGTAAATAGAAGGCATAAGGAACAGTGTCATTACCGAACCGAATGTCATTCCGCCGAATGTTGTAAGAGAAATAGGCTGCATTGAAGTTGAGCCTTCGCCCGGGAAGAACGCCATTGGAGCAAGAGAAATAACTGTTGTAAGCGTACTCATCAAGATTGGACGAAGTCTGTTTCTTGCGGCTTCAACACAAGCTTCCTCAAGGTCGTAGCCACGCTTTCTCAAAAGGTTCGTGTAGTCAACAAGAACAATACCGTTGTTAACGATTGTTCCGACCAGAACGAGCATACCCATGATTGTAACAACGCTAAGACGCTGGTTGACCATTGCGTAAGTCATCATAACTCCGATGAACGAGAACGGAATTGTAAGGATAACAATGAACGGGTCAATCAATGATTCGAACTGGCTTGCCATGACAATGAAAACCAATGCCGCGGCAAGAATAATAATCGCGCCGAAGTTCACAACCGCTTCCATCATGTCCTCGTAGTCTCCGCTTATGGAGATTGTTACGGCATCGTCTTTTGGAATGTTGTCGTTTATAATCTTTAAAAGCCCTGTCTGAACAACGTCAAGGGAAACTCCAGAAACAGGCTTTGCCTTAACATGGACAATTCTGGACTGGTCTTCACGAAGGATTGTAACAGGCGAAAGGTTTTCCTCATAATGAGCAAAGCTTGAAAGTGGAATTCTTTGTCCCTTTGAATTCACTACAGAAACCTGGTCAATATCAGCGAGCTTTTTCTTGTCTTTTTCTGCAAGGCGCACAATAACATCAATGTCGTCTCCAAGTTTTGTGTAGCGGCTGGCGGTTTTTCCGTTGATTGCGGCATTGATTTCAGAGCCTACGTTGTAAATGTTCAAGCCAAGTTCGTACATTCTGTCGCGGTCAACTACGATTTCTGCCTGAGGAAGTCCGTCTTCAACATCGCTTGAAACTTCTGTTACAAATTCAGCCGCCTGCTCCTTGAGGATTTTTTCAACTTGGGCAGCTGTGTTGCGGACAAGGTCAAGGTCGTTGCTACGGATGTCAATGCTCATTTCTCCAGAAGACGCGCTGTTTGAATTTGATGAAAATGAAAGTGTTGCGCCCGGAATTGTGTTGAAGTATTTTCTAAGCTTGTCTTTTGCAGACTTTTCGTTGTCCCAGCCTTTTTCGCGTTCTTTGGCTTCGTACAAAGTCCAAGTGATTGCGCCTGTGTTTGTTTCGGAACTTGCGGAAATAACACTTGTTCCGCCGACTGTTACAGATGTGTATTTTACGCCTACAAGCTCTTTCTTTCCGATTTCCTCAAGAGTTCTTAAAGTGTCTTCTGTAACTTCAAGAGTTGTTCCCATCGGAAGCTCGACTTCAATTCCGACTGTGTTTGAGGCGGATTCCGGCATAAAGATAAAGCCTACGAATTTTACGCTTATTATAGAAAGAACAAAGCAACATACAAGAACTATGATAAATGTCTTTCTGTGGTGAAGAACAAAGCGGACTCCTTTTGCATATCCGTTGTCGAGGTTCAGGAAGAATTTGTTGAATGCCTGGTTTATTCCGTAGCCGATTCCGCTTTTCCTTTCATCAACAATCTTGTCGATTTTAAGATAGCTTGAGCAAAGAACTGGAACAAGGGCAATCGCAACAATCAGCGAGCACATCAATGAGAAAATAATTGTGTAAGCAAGGCTGTCGAACATCTGTCCCATGATTCCAAGTTTTTTTCTAAAGAGAATCATCGGAAGGAAAACACATACAGATGTCAAAGTTGAAGCGGTTATGGAAGTTACCATTTCCTGGCTTCCGAGGATTGCCGCTACTTTTGGCTTGGCGTCTCTTTGGCGGTAAGCGTAGATGTTTTCAAGAACAACGATTGAGTTGTCTACAAGCATACCGATTCCAAGGAGAAGTCCCGCCATGGAAATCATGTTTATTGTCATGCCTTTAAAGTACATGAGCATGAGTGTTACAAATACCGAAATCGGAATTGAAAGTCCGATGATGAATGTACTTTTTAGAGAGCGCAGGAATATGAACAAAACTGCAACGGCAAGAAGCGCGCCCTGAACAACAGAAGAAACAACTTCATTGATTGTCTGCTCAATAATGTCTACTGTGTTTGAAGTTTCAACAAGCTCAACTCCAGCAGGAAGATCCGCCTTGAGTTTTATAATAGCTTTTCTTACGTTCTTTGCGGCTGTAACGGAATTCTTTCCGCTCTGCTTTTGAATCATAAGCATTACACAAGGCTTTCCGTCCAAGTGAGCAAGAGTGCTTTCGTCTTTGTAGCCGTCATAAACATCAGCAATATCGCGGAGCTTTACTGTAACAAGTCTTGAACTGTCCAGGGAATCAGGCTTGTAAGTGATTACCGTGTTCTTGAGGTCTTCTATGCTTTTATATTTTCCGCTCGTTTTAATAGTATAGTTTTTATCGCCAGAAGTGATTGTTCCGCCTGAGCTTTGAACGTTCTGCGCGCCAATCATCTGTGCGATTGTGGAAATTGAAAGTCCGTAGGCTTCAAGTCGGTCTCTAGGAATATCAACGTTTATAGATTCCTCGCGTCCTCCGATAACATTTGCAGAGGCAACACCGTCAAGCTGCTCAAGACGCGGCTGGATTGTGTCCTCGGCGATTGTTCTGAGCTCTTCCGGGGTCAAGTCGCCCTGAACTACAATGTTCATAATAGGCATCATTGAAGGGTCAAGTTTAAGTGTGATTGGAGAATCTGCGTCATCAGGCAGATAGCTTCGTACAATATCAATCTTGTCGCGGATTTCTATAGCCGCTGTATCGAGGTTTGTTCCGTAGTCAAACTCAAGAGAGATAATGCTTGCGCCAGACTGAGACTGCGACTGCATTTTTTTAAGTCCGCTAAGTCCGGAAAGAGAGCTTTCCATCGTTCTTGTAAGGCTCTGCTCTACTTCTTCCGGACCTGCATCGTCATAAGCTGTATAAACAAGCATATACGGTAAGTCCATGTCTGGATACATATCTACCGGCATATCGAATATACAGAAAATTCCCAGCGCGACCATTATAAAAAAGATCAACACTGTTGTTACTGGTTTATTTACACATTTTTCTGAAAATGTCATATTTTAGTCCTTGTTTTCAGTTTTGCTTTCAACCGCTTTTCCAGAAATTGAAAGAATCTTTACTTTGGAACCATCGCTCAAAAGAGACTGTCCTTTTACAATTATAACGTCTCCTTCTTTGAGTCCTTCCTGAATTTCTGTCTTGTTGTCTACGGAAAGCCCTTCCTTTACAGAAACCATGTTTACGCTGGATTCCGCGCTTTCTGATTTTGCTGTGAATACGTAAGGCTTGCCGTCACGGTAAACAATGGCGTCATTTGGAATAACAACAGCTCCTTCAATTGTGTCAGTGATGAGTTTTACACGGGCGTACATTCCTGCCTTTATTCTTGAGTCAGCTGGCTCAACCTTGAGCTTGGCAAGCATTGTGCGGCTTGTTGTGTCCAAAACCGGAGAAACTTCAAAAACGCGCGCTTTGAATTCAACTCCAGGATATGCGTCAAAACTTACAATAGCAGTCTGGTTTTCACGGATTCTACTTATAAAGCGTTCAGCGACATTTACCTTTATCTGAAGTTCGTCTGTGTCGCTGATTTTTGCGATTGAATAGCTTTGTGAAACCATTGTTCCGATTGTTGGCGGAAATGAAGTTACTCTTCCTGAAATCGGAGCTTTTACAGGGTTTTCACTGTAGTTCATTCCAGGGCGGCTCGGGTCAACATAAGCTATAATCTGGTCTTTTTTTACAAGGTCTCCTACAGAAACTCTTATGCGAGAGATTTTTCCGGCCGCGTCCGGGTAGACGTCAACTGCGGAAACAGAAGAAACATCACCGCCGAATTCCAAGTAGTCGTCAAGGTTTCCGGCTTGAACAATGTCTGCGTTTACCGCGTAGATTGTTTCAGTTTCTTCTTCCTTTGCAGTTTTTTCTGATTTTCCCTTGCAGGAAACCAATGCGGATGACAAGATTGCCGCTGCCATCAAGATAAAAGGTAGTTTTGCGCTTGTTTTTTTCATTTTATTTTTCTCCTCCGGTGAGTTTTGTATTAAGAGTTGTTTCCAAGTCAAGCAATGCTGAAATATAATTGAACTTCTGGTTTGCAAGTCCGAGTTTTGCAGTGTTAAGCTGGTTTTCTGCATCGCGCACATCAAGAAGTTCTCTTGTTCCGTTGCGGTAAGCGCGCACTGTCATGTCATAAGAGCGCTGGGCAAGTGTTATGCTTCTGTTCATGGACTGAATCTGCTCGCGCGCCTGAATCAATGTGTCTACAGATTTGCGGACTGTCATTTTCTGGTTTTCAAGGAGCATTTTCCTGCTTACCTTGAGTTTGTCAAGATTCGCCTGCAAGTCTTTTGCCTGCTGCCTGTTTGACGAGAACGGAAGAATGTTTGTAAGGTTCCAGCCAATTGTAAAGCTTATAGAGCCTGAATCTGTCCAGTCTCCGCCTGTAGGAAACCCTCCTTTGTCTGCGTCAAGAAAATCAGTGAGCATCGGCTTAAATCCGTAGCTGATATTGAAAAATGGAGTGTAAGTGCTAAGATTCAAAGCGTCAAGATTGCGCTGAAGCTGCTCAATGTTCTTGTCAATTGACTGAAGGTCCAGGCTGTTGTTTCCGTAACGTTCAATAAGCGTGTCGTAGTGTAAGTCAACATAAAAAGGCTCAATACTTCCCTGCAAAACAATGTCCGTTCCTACTGGAAGTCCCAAAAGAAATGCAAAAGTGTCAAGCTGCTGGTGGAATTCACGCTCCATCTGGGCAACTTCCGGGCTTTTGTTCTGATATGTAACCTGTGCCTGAAGCATTGAAAGCTCTGGAACCATTCCGTTTTTAAAGTTTGCTTCCGCCTGAACCATGCGTTTTCTTGAATTTTCAAGAGTTGTTTTCTGCAAGTTTAAATTTTCCTGCTGCAAGAGAAGTCCATAGAAAAGTTTTTTTACATTGACTTCTGTTTCAACAATGCTCTGCTCATAGCTGATTTTTCCAGCTTCGTACCCAGCTTTTGCAGCTCTTATCTGCTGAATCATTGCAAGGCTGAAATTCCAGTCAACAGAAAGATTTGCGATTCCTGTCCATTTCATGCTGTCAGTCTCTTCAATTTCAGGAAGTCCATGAAGCTTCATCATTGTGTTTGTTCCCGACAAATTTGAAGAAATATCTGTAGTTCTGTTAAGAGTTCCTGTAGCCTGAACTGTCGGAAGCAAAACATTCCAAGCGTTCTTTCCTGCGCGTGCCTTGATTTCAAGGTCAATGTCGGCAGTCTTGAGCGAATGACTGTGTTCGAGCGCGTAATCCACAGCTTCGTAAATTGTCAGGTTTACAGTTTTTTTGTCAGACTCAGTGTTTTGCGGCTGGGATTCCTGTGCAAAGACAAATGCTCCAGACATAGCAAGCAAGACTGAAATCTTAAAAAACGTCTTTTTGCTGAAAATCATTTCTTTCCTCCTGAAATATTATTTTCTTTATTATCAATAAAATTAATTCCTCTTTCCATGCAATAAAAAAAGTCCTTTATTGCGGCGTGCACAGATTCTTCTGGAAAATTATGAAGCTCGCTTTGCAGCAAGAAAAAAATCGGCATTTGAAAAATCCATGAGAACATAATTTGCATATTCATCTTTGGAGTTCCAAAATCTGGAATCTGCGTTATAATGTCGGCATTGAGAATAAAAGCTGTAAAGTCAAGCAGCTCGTCTTTGCCAATTGTCTTTTCTCTTTTTTCGTGCATTGACTTGATTTTAAAATCATTCTTTGAATTTTGGAACAAAAGCCAGCGGCATACATAAAGCAATCCTCTTCTCTTTAGGAAAAATTCAATTTCAGTTTCCATAAAAATATAAACACATTCAGCGCTGTTTTTTGCATAAAGAAGATTCTTCTTGATGACATGAAACAAATTCAGGCATTCTTCTTTTTTGAGAGCTTCGAACATTTCTTTTTTTGAACTGAAATTTGTGTACAGGCTGCTTTTTGCAAGTCCAAGCTCTTTTGCAAGTTCTTCAATTGTGGTTTTTAAAAATCCCACGCGGCGCACAACATTTCCGATGGCTGTAAAAAATTTGCAAGGCGCTTTTAAAGACTGAATTTCCTTGCTACAGAGAATGTCAAGCTGGGAAAGCCTGAGAGCATCTGTTTCTTTTATGTCCTGTCCAAGTCCACCGGAAAAAATGAAACTTGAGAGTTTTTCCGCGTATTCCTGAATGCTTTCATCAGAATCTTGAAGATTTTTGTCAAGAAGTATAAAATCTCTTGCGCCTTGAAAAAAAATCATTGTGCCGGAAACAAAAATAATTTTTTTGTAAATTTCAATATCCACAATACTTCCGTAGTTGTCAAAAATATTTTCCAAATTTAAATCTGAAACGCCATGCTTTTTTATTTCAATTAAAAAGTTGTCAATGCTGAACTCAAGGGAATTTGAAAGAGTAAAATAGAAATATGATTTTTTCTTGCAAAGAAGAACTATTACTTTTTTTAGTATGGAAGTTTCATTTTTATCTTTTTCACAGTCTTTTATAATTTCCGCAATATCGCTAAGAATTAAAGACTTCATTGCGTTTTCCAAGTCTTCGCGGCTTTTGAAGTGCTTGTAAATAGCAGGTTTTGTAATGCCGGCTTTTGCTGCGATTTTTGAAAGTGAAATTCTTTCAAAAAAAAGCATATCGTAAAAAGAGAATGCTGACTGAATGATTTTGTCCCTTGTTGAATTCTGCTTCTTTTCCATACTTGCCTATTACGTTACCGAATAATCGGTAACTAAAAATATAAACAACATTTTAATGTAAGTCAATAAGATACAGAAAAAAATTGTCTTTTTTTATGGGCGAGATATGGGAATGCCTCAAAAGTGTTTTCAATTTTACAGGGCAAACGCATTATAAATAATTTTAGTAAAGTTTGCGCGAAGAAACGGTTCCTGGAGCAAAAACACTCTGCAAAAATCAGTAGAAGCACTCAATAATTTTGCCAGTTAAAGGATGAGGAAATTTTAAGCAATCTGCAAAGAACTGCATTTCTTCATTTTGACTGCAAAGCGGATTGTAAAGTTTGTCGCCGCGTACAGGAAAGCCAAGCCAAGCCAAATGGCTTCTTACTTGATGGCGGTAGCCTTCTTTTATAGAACATTTTGCAAAAAACTTGTCTGTGTCCAAAATGATTTCCGTTGTGTAAATTTTTTCGCTGCATTTTTTCTGCGCCGCTTTTCCAGAATTGCCCGTTACTGGTCTAACTTGTGCTGATTTTAAAGAAAAAGGCCTGAATCTTGAAGAAACTGTATACTTTTTTATATTATCTGATTTGTTTTCTAATAAAAATTCAGCTGGAGGAAATCCTTCAAGCGGTTTTTCGATTTTCTGGCATTTTGCGGAATAACCTTTTAAAAACTTCCCTTCACGCTGAAAATTTATAAATGCGTTGTAACTTTCTTGTGTTGTGGCGATTAAAAGCAAGCCTTCTGTTTCTGTGTCGATTCTATGCACAAGTCCGTGTTCTATTGCTTTTTTTCCGGAAACTTCCAAAAGATATGGGTACAGTTTTGCAGCCTGCATAAATGCGCATTCGTCCCCTTCAAAAAGCGGTGCGCTTGGAAGTCCACGTGGCTTTTTTATAACAACGAACGGATTTTCTTTTGACGGCGCAATGGCAATCTGTATCTGTTTTTCTGTATCCATTGTCTGCTACTTATCCTTTGGAAGAATTACTTTTGTGTAGTCGCGTTTTAAAACTTTCATGACTTCTATAAAACGTTCTGGTGTTGGAGATTTAAAAATTGAAAGCTCTTCTTTTCCCGGAATTTTAATTTTCAAAAGTCTTGCATTAAGCATGAGAGTTGCCTTTGGAAATTTCTTATCTTGGTGCGCATAGATTCCGTCTCCTAAAATAGGACAGTTCAGGTATTTCATGTGTACCCGTATTTGGTGAGTTCTTCCGGTGTTTATCCTAACTTTCATCAGTGAGTATTCTCCGTAGCAGCTTATGCACTCGTAGTAGCTTTCGGCTGGCTTTCCTTCTTCCGTGCCAACTACAGCCTTGAATCTTTTTCTTTCTTTGGGGTCGCGGATTATATTTGTCTGAATAATTCCGTGCTGATGCTGAGGACGGCCAATGCAGATTGCAATGTATTCCTTTACAATTGAACTGTGGTTTCTAAACTGGGCTGAAAGAAATTCTTCTGTGTCGTGATTTTTTGCAGTTATGATTATGCCGGAAGTTTCTTTGTCCAGCCTGTGAACAATTCCTGGTCTGCGGTTTGAAAGAATTTTTGAAACCTGTCCTTCCTTCAGTTCTGGAATTGATTCTCTTCCCCAATGATATAAAAGCGCGTTTACCAAAGTGCCTTTCCAGTTTCCTGCGGCAGGATGAGTTACCATTCCCTGTTTTTTGTTTACAACGCAGACATTTTCATCTTCATAAATAGTATCAAGCGGAATATTTTCCGGCTCAATATTGTCTGGAACATTTTCTTCCCACTGAATATCGATTATATCATTTGCCTTTACCTGACACGAAATTTTTTGCTTTTTTCCGTTCACTTGAATGCAGACAATTCCGCTTTTCAGTTTGCTTCTGTTCATTCCGTTTGGAAGAGACGCAATATATTTATCTAGCCGGATTTCGCCTTTGTATGTTGGAGGAACCTTGTTTGTAAAAAAAGACATCTATTGCTCCGAATTTAAATTCTCATTTTTTGTATTTTCATTTTCTTGAAACGGAACAACTATAATTTGATCGTGGCTTTCAAGAATTTTCTGCTGGCGTTTTTTTTCATTGTGGCGTTTTACAAGATTTATCGCAAGGTCTGAAAATCCAATAATCATGCCTGCGCCAACTGAAGCGCAAAAAATTTTCATCTGTTCCCCTTCCGTAAAAGAAGTTCCCTTGCTGAAAGGTGTTTCAAAAGTTGAAGAGTTCCCGGAAAAATATTGATACGCACTGTAGCCCAAATTCACACTGATTGCCACAAACGGAACTGCTCCAAGGGAAACAATTTCAAACCGGCGCAAATCTTTTGACCACTGCGGAAACTCGTTTTCTGTGTATGGCTCTGGAGTTGAATCTGTATTTTCCGAAGACTGCGGAAAAACTTGCAACGGTAAAAAAAGAGACAAAATAAAAATAATCAAAATAAAATGAAAATTTTTCATCCTGCTAAGAGTAGTCGCGTTCTCCAAACAATGCCGTTCCTATGCGGACCAATGTGCTTCCTTCTTCGATTGCAATTTTATAGTCGCCGCTCATTCCCATGCTAAGCTCGTTTATTTCAAGTGAAGGAAAACTTTTGTTCAGTTCATCTTTTAAATTTCTTAGTTTTGAAAATGATGCGTGGATAAGTTTTTCATCTTGAGTAAAAGGAGCCATCGTCATAAGTCCTTTTGGAACAATGTGCGGATAAATTCCATTTGCGCAGTTTTCTACAGATTTGAGCAATACGGACTTTTCCTTGTAGCCGCTTTTTGAATCTTCACCAGTATGAATCTCAAAGAGCACTTCAATTTTCTTTTCAATTTTTGCGCATTGTTTTTCAATTTCCGCCAAAAGTTCTTCTCTGTCCACGGATTGAATGCAAGACGCGATTTCAACTGCCTTTTTTACTTTGTTTGTCTGAAGGCTTCCGATTATGTGAAGGTCTGGCTTAATTTTTGAAACTGAATTTATCTGTGTGAATTTTGCAAAGGATTCTTGCACACGATTTTCACCAAAAAGAGTCTGTCCTGTTTTCAACGCAGCCAAGACATCTTCCGCAGGATGAAATTTGCTTACAGCGCAAAGTTTAACGCAGCCTTCTTTTCTGCCGGATTTTTTTTCAGCTTCCTTTATTTGATTTCTAACTGATTCAAAATTTTCTGCAATTTGTTCTGCTGTCATTTTTGAGCCTCTGCTTATATTTTATCAGATTGCTTGAGTTGGCTCAACATATCGGAAATTTTTATAAAATCCTCGACTGCTAAATTTTCCGCGCGTTCAGTTTTGGAGATTCCGCATTTTTCAAAAAATTCTTCCGCTGAAATATTTTCCGGAAGAAGAGGCTTTATGTTGTTCTGAATTGTTTTTCTTCTTGCGGCAAAAAGAGCGTGCACAACTTTTACAAAAAGCGCAGAGTTTCCGCTGAAAGGATTTTCTTTTTTTGTCATAACAACTGCCTGAGAGGAAACTGTAGGCCGCGGCCAAAAACTGCTTGAGCCAAGAACAAGATCCAGTTTTACATTGTAGCCCCACTGGCACAAAACGCTGAATGCCGAATAATTTTCAGTTCCCTTTTTTGCTGCCATCCGCTGGGCAACTTCTTTTTGAACTGTAAAGACGCATTTTTTAAAAACAACATTTTCTGTGATTGTGTCGGCAATAAAAGTCGCCGCGATATTATATGGAAGATTTCCAAAAAGTTTTGCAGGCTTTTGCGGATTTTCATAGAATGCTTTTTTCCAGTTTTTTAAAACATCTCCTTCTATAATTTTAAATTGCTCTGATTTTTCCTGCTGTTCAAAAAACTGCTTTAATATAGAAATAAAACCTCTGTCGATTTCAAAGACTTCAAGATTTGCGCCGCTTGAAAGAATCAGTTCTGTCATGCAGCCAAGACCGGGACCGATTTCCCACACAAGCTCGTCTTTTTTCAATTCTAGAAGGGAAAATATTTTTTCTCTTGCGGACTGGTTTATCATAAAGTTCTGACCGAATTTTTTTTGCATCGCCATTCCACTCTGCTCAAGAAAAGCTTTTAATTCAGACGGCGAATTGTAATCAGGATGATTCATGTTTGCTCCAAAAAGTTAAAATTCTACAAGCGGCAAAAGCGCAAAAAGTTCTGCCGTCAATTTTATTATCTGATAAAGAAAATTCATTATAACTCCAAAGAACGGAGAAAGAAAAGGTATCATAAAAGAAAACAAAATTGCAACCATGGAAAAAGTCAAAAATATGCTTACGAGCGGACAAACTGCAACAGAAGCAAGAATACCTCCGGGAGCTGCTGACTTAAAAAGCGCAAGGCTTAAAGGAAAAGCCACGCTCTGGGCACCGGCGGAAGCAGAAAGTGAATCTGAAATTTTTTTAGGAAAAAAGGATTGAAAAATATGTTTGAATGCGTTTCCAAAAAGAAGGATTCCTGCAAGTGCGCCATAAGAAAGTATAAACGCTGCGGAAAAAATATCGTCAGGAAAAATCATGCAATGAAGCAGAAACACAAAGCAAAGAACTTTGAAAAAATTTACCTGAACACAAAAGAAAATTCCGCAGAAAAGCAGAATCAAAGAGCAAAGCAATGCGCGGAACAATGAAGGTGAAAGTCCTGCAAACCATACAAAAAATAAAATTCCAAAAAGCCTAAGCCAAAAGTCAAATTTTTTTCCAAGAATTTTTTTCCCAGTTCCGCCTGCAATTGATGAAAAAAAAGAAAGATGCATTCCGCTTAGTGCAAGAACGTGGGAAAGTCCCGCATTTCTAAAAGTTTCACATAAGGAGCTGTCTGTGTATTCTCTTGAGCCTGAAAGCAAAGCCAAAATAAAACCTCCTGCGCTTCCCCAGCCGTACATGAGTCTTTTAAATGCAAATCTGCAAAAAGCTCTGAACCTGAAAATTTTTTGTTTTAAGGACTGAGGCTGCTGTAATTGCTCTGCGCTCTCTGCTGAAAAAAATGATTTTGAAAATTTACCATAAAAAGTTATAGTTTCACCTTCTTCAATGATTACTCCATTTTTTGAAGATGAATACAATTTTCCAGGATATAAAGATTCAACGATTTTGGCAGGAACAAGAACTGAAATTTTTCCGGATGCCTGTGAATTTATTTTTGCTCCTGAAATTTCTCCAGAAACAGAGGAAAGCTTTAATTTCACAACGTAAGATTTTCCAGAAGAAATTTTTGAAGGATTGGAGCAAACTATGCCAGAAGCAGTTTCTATTTTCTCTAAAGGAATCAGGCTTTTATATGGAAAACGCTCTTTGCTTTTTAAAAAGCCTGAGTAAATAAAAATGCAGAATACTACCGCTACCAAAACAAACGGACTTAGAAAATTTTCTTTTAAGAATTCTACCACTTTAATTTTGCAAGGGCATTTTTTGCGGCAGCTATAACCTCCTCTGGATAATCAAGATAAGTTGCATAAAGCAGGCTGTCAAAAGCGGCCTTGTCGCCCATTTCCCCCAGAGAATTGATTAAAGAAAGCACAACGGCTTTACTAGGAGGCAAATTTTTTTCAGTTTGCTTGTTTAGAAAATCAAGATATGACGAAAGTGATGAAGAAGTTTCCGCAGAAGAAACAGAAGCAATATTTTTTATTGTAGAAGAAAAGTCTTCATCGGAAAGATTTCCGTTTTCATATTCTTGTCTAATTCCGTTAAAGCATGAAGCAATCAAAGATGCGGCTCTAGTCCATTGTGTATCAGAAAACACTTGAAGGCAGACAAGAGTCAAATTCAGCTTGCTTCCTGAAAAATCAGGTTTTGCTCCTTTAATATTATATATAACTGATGACAATGCGTTTTCTGCAGATTCTCCGCAGATTTTTTTTGAAACTTTTGGATTTTCATCAAGCCTTTTTAAAATCAGAATCTTTTTTTCAATTGGAACAGTTGACAAAAACTGAAGAATTTCCTTTTCGCTTTCGTTTGCAAGTCCGCCGTAAGATGAAGCCAAAATTGCGCTGTAAGACGGCCAGACATCGAGAATGTCAGCAATAAAAAGCATATTGAACGACGCGGAATTTCCGTAGGTGCCCATAAAAAGAACTGCCTTTAAAAGAGCTTCGTCCATTTCCTGCGATTTTTGCATTTTGCTGTAGAAAAAGTCGTTTACAAGATAAAGATTTTCCGGCGACTGAAAAACAGAAAATGCGTCAATCACTGCGATTTTTATTTTTGAATCGCTGAAGGTTTTAAATATCATCCTAAGTTTTTCAGCGATGATTTTTTCCTTGCCTTTGCTGTTTCCTGCTGTAAGCGATTTTACAGAAGTTTCCACAAGGTTTATAAAATCAGTATCCGAGCTAAGAGCGTCATAAGCAGAAATTGAAAAGTCAAGAGCTGCGATTGCAATTGAAGAATCTCCCGCTGCACTTGACGACTCAACAACTTGTTTTTTTTCAACCAAATTTCCTTTGTAAAAATCAGACATATAAGATTCCTGCGCATGGCAAAATCCGCAGACTGAAAGAGCAATTAAAAATATTTGTTTAAATAAAATTTTTTTCATAGCAAATCTTCTTTGATAAATATATAAAATATATAGAAAAATTTCTATACATTCCGGCCGCCTCAAAAACTAATGGCTTGAATTTTCTTGCTGAATATTTTTATCTGCGCTGTTTTCTTCCTGAGTTTGATTTTCTTCCAAAGAAGCCTGCTCAATTGCCTGATGAATTTCTTTTTGCTCCGGCGGAATTACGTTGTAAACAAATGCAAGAACTGTATTCCTCATGCTTTTTTCAATGTGCGTGCATTCAAAATGAATTCTTGACTGGCCAAGCTGACTGTTCCACTCAACTGCCCGGATTACGCCGTGCATGACAACGAGCGCGCCGTTTATTTCAAACTGAATTTTTATGCGGACATTTGCTTTTCCTTTTCCGCCGATTCTTATCATCGCTCCGTCTTCGCTTATGTCTTCAAGCAGGCATTTGTAGCCTGGATTGGTTTCAACTTTGTCATATTCGATTTTTTCACCTTGCTGGACAATGTACATCTGCGCGTAAATTTCGCATTTGCATCTTATTGACTGACGTTTTTGAGTCCGGTCAAGTTTTGTTGAATGCATTAAAAACAAAGCTTTGTCGCTTCTGAAAATTCCAGTTCCGATAACTTTTGTGTCAAAAGCATATCCTGCGTCACCGTTTCTCCAAAAGTAAACTGAAATTTCTTTTCCTTCCCATTCAGATTCGGGAAGAAATTCCGGCCGCTTGGACTGCTTTGAAATTTGATACGGAAGAAGAATTATGAGCTGAGTTCCGTTGTTTAAAATGCGCGACTTGAAAACACCTTTGCCTTTTAAAATAACGCTCAGCTTTTGTTTTATGTCAAGCGATTTTGTGCTTTCTATTCCGCGTTTATTTTCCTTGTCAAGAATTACGCGCGTTTTGAATTTATAAAGTTTTTCAAGAAACGCCTGGATTTGCGTTGAATCTTCCGCGCCTTTTTGCCTTGCCTCTTCAATTACTGAAGAAATGCATCTGTTCACGGAATTTTCTGAAATGTAAAGTGAAAGAGGCTCTTCAATTCCGCATTTTTTCGCAAGTTGCCAGAGCGCAGAAATTTCAGAATGCCTGAATCCGTAGTCAAAACCCTTTGAAAAGAAATTCATTTTTTCAGTTGAGGCTTTGTACAATTTTAAAAGCGTAAAAATAAAAGACAGAGTTACAATTACGGAAATTACAGCAGGCACAAAACCACCTCCAAGAATTTTATGCGTTTACATATTTATTATAGTAAATTTTGCAATTTCTTGATAGTATAAACATACCAAAATGAAAAAAAGATACATTTTAGCAGAGTTTTTAGTTGTTTTTGTTTTTTTGCTAATTCCGCCGATTTTTGCAGTCAAAGGAGCATATTTAAGCGAGGAATTTTCTTTTTCTGTTCTGGCTGAATTTTTTATCGCGGCGATTCTTCTGTTTCAGTTTAAAATAGAAAACAAATGCGAAAAAAAATCTGCTAATGAAAAATTTATTTTGCTTGTAAATTCATTGAAATGGGGTGCGCTCACACTTGGATTTTTAATGCTGATTTTTGCTGCGGTTCATGCTTTTTGTTTTGCATTTAAAATTTCTTCCGCTCAAACTGAAATTTTATTAAAAAATCCTGAAAATTTTTCATCTTGGATTTTTCTTATTTTTACATTGGCTGCCGGAGCTTTTTTTGAAGAAGCCGTTTACCGTCAGTTTGTTCCAGAAACTTTAAATTCACTTTTAAAAAAATGGAAAATTCCAGTGGAAATATTTTCAGTTGTAATTTTTGCGCTTGCCCACAGATATTTAGGCTGGATTTCTGTTTTCAATGCGGCTTTTTGCGGAGTTGTCCTTAGGCTTTGCAGAATAAAAACGGCTTCAATTGCGCCTTCTTTTTCGGCTCATTTTATATACAATCTTTCGCTTATTGTATTTTCCGTGCTGTTGTAAAATTTTATAATCATTGATATAATTTGAAAACAATTTTCGCATGAGGAATTTTATGAAATATACAGATACAAGAGATAAAAAAGTAAGTGTTGATTTTAGAACTGCGGTTTTGAATGGAATGAATGCAGAAACTGGCGGACTTTATATGCCGACTGAATTTCCGCGTCTTGAAAATTCATTTTTGGAGCGCAATCCAGAACCTTCATTCCGTGAAATTGCCTACGAAATGGCAAAGCCTTATGTTGAAAATGAAATTCCAGATACTGACTTGGAATCTATAATTCAGGATTGCTATCCATTTTCTTCAAAAGTTGTTCCTATTGATCCTGTAACTTATGTGCTTGAGCTTTTCCACGGACCGACCTGTGCATTCAAGGATTTTGGAGCAAGGTTTATGGCGCGCGTGATGTCATATTTCAATCGCTCGGAAAATGACAATCTTCATATTTTGGTTGCAACTTCCGGGGATACAGGTTCTGCTGTAGGAAGCGCGTTTCACAATGTTCCGGGAATCGACGTTACAATTCTTTATCCGGACGGAAAAATTTCACCATTGCAGGAAAAACAGCTTTCAACTTTCACAGGAAATGTCCGCGCATTGAAAGTAAAGGGAACTTTTGACGACTGCCAAAAACTTGTTAAAACTGCATTTACAGATAAAGATTTGAGATCCAAGTTCAGGCTTTCTTCTGCAAACTCAATAAATATTTCCCGCCTTTTGCCGCAGTCTTTCTATTATATGTATTCATCTCTTGTTGTAAAAAAGAGAATTCCGTTTGACAGCAAAAATGGAGGAGACGCAATCATTGTTGTTGTTCCGAGCGGAAACTTTGGAAACCTTACATCAGGACTTATTGCGCGTGAAATGGGAGCGCCTATAACAGGATTTGTTGCTGCGACAAATTCTAACCATACAGTGCCGGACTGGATTGCAAGCGGTGAATACAAAACTCGCCCTTCTGTTCCAACATTAAGCAATGCGATGGATGTTGGAGCTCCTAGCAACTATGAAAGAATTGACGCAATGTATTCGCTTGACCAAGTAAGAAATCTTTTTGCTTCATACTGGACTGATGACGAAGGAACAATTGATGGAATAAAAAGATGCAAGAACAAAACTGGATACGTAATAGATCCGCACGGTGCAGTTGCCTGGAAAGCATGGAATGATATTCGTGGCGGTGAAATGGAAAAACTTGTAAACGGCCAGAAAAATGATTTTACAAAGCCTGGTCTTACACCGAATGTTCCTTTCTGGGCAAAAGCTGTTGTAGACAAAAAAGCATCTGCAATAATTCTTGAAACTGCTCATCCTGCAAAATTCGGCGCGACTGTTTACAAGGCAATCGGGCAAGAGCCTGCTCTTCCAGAACGTCTCGAAAAGGTTGTTTCTCTTCCTGACAATGCTATTCCAATGGGCAAAGATTACGATTCATTCAAGGAATGGCTGGTTTCAAACTTGTAGATTTTTATAAAGAAAGGGGCTGTCCTTGGTTGGGAAGCCCCTTTTTATCGATTCCAGTATTAATAAAATTATTCAGTTGTTACAAGGTTTCTTTTTTCAAGTTCCAAAAGAATTTTTTCTACTATTTGCTCTGGAGTGAACAAAGCCGTGTCAATTTTCAAGTCCGCAAAGCCAAAATTGCTGTTGTCAATGTTGTAAAGTTTTTTATACCGGCGGCTGTCTTCAGAATCTCTCATCGCAGTGAAACTTTTTATTTCTTCAAGTGAACCGCCTTCTCTGTTTAGAATTCTTTGTGCGCGGACATTATCATCAGCAATAAGATAAACTTTAAAATCTGCTTCTTTTAGCATCCAAATTGCAAGACGGCTTCCAAGAACGCAGCTTTCTTTTTTTGCAAGCTCAACTTGCCTTGTGTCAACTGTAATGTCGTAGCTGTCATCGGTTTTTGCATTTTCAATTACCTGGGCAAGTGTAAGATTTTTTTCTGCCGCAAGCTGACGGAAGGTAAAGTTTATAAGTTTTACATTCAGTTTTTGCGCAAGCAAAGTGCTTACTGTTGTGTTTCCACAGCCAGATTTTCCGCTTATGGCAACTCGAAGTTCTTTTCCCTTAGGAATTTTATAATTCATAGCAGCTCCTATTCAATGTTCTTGCCCTGTTCTCTTATGTTTTCAAGGGCATTCTTTGCGTCAATTACTTTTTCACCGACTTCTGTAAACTGATTTTTGCTTCCGATTGTATTGATTTCGCGGTTCGCTTCTTGACAGATAAAATCAATTTTTTTACCCGGAATCGGATTTTCGTTGATTTCTTTTCTGAGAGCCTGCAAGTGGCTTTGAAGCCTGATAATTTCCTCGTTGATTGTGTATTTTACAATCATCGCCGCAGTTTCCGACATTATGCGGTTTTCATCTGCCTTGTCCGACAGAAGCTCATGGAACTTTGCTGAAATTTGCTCGCGGAATCTTTTTTCCATTTCCGGCTGCCACTTTTTAAAAAATGCGGCGCACTCATCAAGCGTAGAAAGCTTTTCAAGCAAATCGCTTTTTAAATTTTCGCCTTCACGTTTGCGGTCTTCAATAAACTGCGAAAGAACTTCAGAAAAAACACCTTCAATTTTTTTCCAATAAGACTCAGCGTCGTATTCGTGGGAAACATTCAAAACGCCTTCCTGCGAAACAATCAAACTTAAAGGAATTTCAACTTCTGATTTTCCCAAAGCCTTTGCAATTTCCAAAATCGCATCGCTGTACATTTTTGCGGCGGCTGGATCGGCACTTACTTTTGCTGTTGAATTGTTGTCTCGAACCCGGATTGTCAAGTCGATTTTTCCGCGGACAATTTTTTCGCTTACAGTTTTTCTGATTCTTGCTTCAAGCGGATTCAAAAAAGACGGAATGTTTACAGACAAATCCAAGAACCGTGAGTTGACTGATTTTATTTCAACGCTTATCTGCGTATTTTCCACAATGGCTTCTTTAAAGCCGTAGCCTGTCATGCTGTTCATATATTTTTCCTAAACTTTAAATTTTTCAAGAACCATTTTGCCGACTTTGAAATTGTCGCCGGCTCCCATTGTAACAAAAACATATCCATCTTTTGCATCGGACTTTTTGTTCAGCTCGCTTTCTATGATTTGAGCGGCTTCTTCAAATTCTTTTGCATAGACAACATTCGGATGGTATTTTTTTGCGTGCTCGGCAAGAATTTTTCCAGTTACAGTTGTGCTGTCCGCTTTTTCACGTGCGCTTCCGTAGATTTTATTTATAACAACCATGTCCGCGCTTTCAAAGCTTGATGCGAATTCTTCAAGCAAAGCCGCAGTCCGTGTGTAAGTGTGGCTCATAAAGTCAACGATAATTTTGTGGTCTTTATAAAATTGCCGGAACCCAGCCAAGGTTGTTTTTATTGCTGTCGGATGATGTCCGTAGTCGTCAATAAAAATTATGTCCTGCCCGAATTTATTTTTTACGCATCCAACAATTTCGCTTCGGCGTTTTCCGCCTGAAAATTTTTCAAGGCCATTTTTTAACTTGTCAAAATATTCCTGCGGATTTTTTCCGGCAGTTTTTAAAAGCCTGCAGCACAGAGCAAATGCCGCCGCTGCATTTCTTGCGTTGTGGTTTCCCGGCACATGAAGAGCGCATTCAGTTTTTCCAATTGTAAAATATTGCTTTCCACCCTCAACTTTTCCGAATGAAAGTTTAAAGTCGCCTTCCGCGTTTTCCCCGTAAGGAATGAAATTTATGTCGTTCCGTTTTTCCTTTGCAAGCTCGGCTGTCTCGCAAGCGCCTTTGTCGTCAGCGCAAAAAATCAAGTCGCCGTTTTCTGGAAGTTTGCAGATATAATCAACGAAAGCATTTTGAATGTCGGAAAAAGTCGGATAGTAATCCTGATGGTCGCTTTCAACGGAAGTCAAAATTATTTTCTGCGGACAAAAAGACATAAAGTGCCGCTGGTACTCGCAGGTTTCCGCGACAAAATATTTTTTTTCAGCTTCATCTGAATTTGAAAATTCCGATGAAGTCATTGTGCAGGAATTTCCAAAAGAAGAAATAATGCTTCCTGCTAAAACTTGAGACGGAAGGTCAATCTCCTTTAGCATTGTTCCTGCAAGACCGGTTGTTGTGGTTTTTCCATGGACGCCGCAAATTCCGCAGCTGTATGCAGTTCTTGAAAGTTCACCCAAAGCCTCGCTGTATAAAAGAAGCGGAACTCCAAGCTTTTTTGCCTGCGCAAGATCCGGATTTTTTTCAGCTGAATACGCGCTTGAATAAATTACAAGCTGAGTTTTTTCTGTAACATTCTGAGTGCTGAACGGCAAGGCTTTGATTCCAAGTTTTTCAAGAATTTCATCTGTGTAGAATCTTTCTGAAACATCGCTGCCTGTGATTACAGCTTTTCGGGCGGAAAGAATTTCCACAAGTGCCGCCATTCCAGTGCCCTTGATTCCAACGAAGTGTATGTGAACTCCAGTTAAGTTCTGGGGGAGAATCGATTTTTCCATGGAAGCCATTTTACAATAGAAACAATGTTTTTGCAAATAATCGAATTATTCTGAAAAATCGCATTCGGAAAATTTCTGGATACTCATCTGTGCAAAAACAGCAATAGGGATTTTCCCGAAGATGGAATTTATAAAATGCTAGTCTCTAAAGTTTCCCGATCAGATTGAAAAAACGCAGCCATCGGAAAACTCCGAAGACTGCGCATTTTCATTTATCCAAGGCAAATCTGGTTGAGGATATTCTCGTAAAGTTCCTGTTTGCCGGAAGTCTTTGCAACTTGCTCATAAGGCTTTGCAAGTGAAGCGACTTGATCAAGCGTGAGTTTTCCTTCAGCGAAAGCTTTTCCGTTGCCAGTTTCAAAACTTGCATAGCGTTCTTTTAGCATTGAAGGAATGCGTCTGTCTTCGATAAGCTGAACGGCTTTTTCAAGTCCGCGCGCAAAGATGTCCATTCCGCCGATGTGCGCAATGAACAAATCTTCTGGAGCAACTGAATTTCTTCTGACTTTCGCATCAAAGTTAAGTCCTCCAGTTGTGAATCCGCCCATTCTGATTACTTGAAGCATAGCTTGTGTCGTTTCATAAATGCTTACCGGGAACTGGTCTGTGTCCCAGCCGTTTACAGGGTCTCCGCGGTTTGCGTCGATTGAGCCAAGCATTCCGTTGTCTACGCAAACTGTAAGTTCGTGCGCAAATTCGTGACCTGCAAGTTCAGCATGGTTCGCTTCGATATTCAGCTTGAAGTCCTTATCGAGTCCGTGAGCGCGGAGGAATCCGATTACAGTTTCTGAATCATAGTCATACTGATGTTTTGTCGGTTCCATTGGCTTAGGCTCGATGTAGAAGCAGCCGGTGAATCCTTGTTTTCTTGCGTAGTCGCGCGCCAAGGTAAGCATCATGGCGAGGTGTTCTTTTTCTGCTTTCATGTCTGTGTTCAAGAGGCTCATGTAGCCTTCGCGTCCGCCCCAGAATGTGTAGCCTGCTCCTCCAAGTTTTATAGTGTTGTCGATTGCTGCTTTTATTTGGCTTGCTGCCTGCGCAACTACATCGAAGTCAGGATTTGTTGCGGCTCCGTTCATGTAGCGCGGATTATTAAATACGTTTGCAGTTCCCCAAAGAAGTTTTACACCTGTTTCTTTTTGACGTTCAAGCAGAAGATCTGTGATATGTGAAAGTTTTTTTTCGCTGTCAGCAGGGCTTGTTCCTTCTGGACAGATGTCGCGGTCGTGCCATGCGTAGTATCCGCAGCCTAGCTTGGTTATGAATTCAAATGCCGCGTCAACTTTTTCTTCTGGAGTTTTCCAGGTGAATTCGCGTGTTCCGCTTCCAAAAGGATCTCCTCCGTCTGCACAGAAAGAATGCCAGTAGGCTACTGTGAATTTGAGCCAGTCTTTCATCTTTTTGCCCATTACAACTTTTTCAGCATCATAGTATTTGAATGCGAGCGGATTTTTTGATTCCGGACCTTCGTACTTGATCTGACCAATTCCTGGAAAATATTCCTTTGAACCTTTGAAAAATGACATAAATCCTCCTAAAGCCAGTTTTTATTTTTTAACCGGCTCTTTATATTGAAGTCTGCAATGCAAACTTTTTTTTATTTGTATAATGGCGAAAGCTGATTCACCAAAATTTTATATTCTTCAAATGCCTTGCTGTATTCCAAAGCATTTTTCTCGTTTGGCAAAGTTGTCTTGGATTCATCTAGCGCAACATGTATTTCCGCGAGGCTCTCCATTGAAACTGGAGTTCCCTGCAATTTTTTTAGACACCACAAAGCTTGCAGTGCAGCTCCAAATGCAGCAGCTTCTGATGAAACTGGAACTTTTACAGGAAGATTCATAATGTCCGCCGCAATCTGTCTCCACACTTTGCTTTTTGCGCCTCCTCCAGTCAGTCTAAGTTCCTTTGGTGTAAAGCCGTGCTTTTTAAATGAATCAAGTCCTGTCCTCATTGAATATATTGCGCTTTCTAGTGCTGCCCTTGCGATGTTGGCTCTGTTGCAGTTTGCTACGGTGAGTCCAGTTATGCTTGCTTTTCCGTGCGGAAGATTCGGAGTTCTCTCTCCATTAAAAAACGGAAGCACAAAAACTCCTTCACATCCGGGGCTTGACTTTTCAGCTTCAGCATCGAATTCCTTTACATCAAGATTTAAAAGCGTTCTGATTTCTTCGGAAGCAACCGTGCAGTTCATTGTGCAAAGAAGCGGCAAATATCCGCCGGAAGAGGAGCAGAATCCTGAAATGCCTTCCGCAGGATCTGCAACAGAAGAATCGGTAAAACCGTATAAAGTTCCAGAAGTTCCCATGCTCATTGTAAGTGTTCCGCTTTTTACGGCTCCAGTTCCGATTGCACTCATCATGTTGTCTCCGCCGCCAGAAGAAACAGCCGCGCCCTTTGGAATTCCAAGCCAGTCAGCAGCTTTCTTTGAAACAAATCCTGAAGGCTCATCGCTTGCAATAATTTTGGGAAGTTTTTTTAAAAGTGATTCATCGATTGCCTCGCAGATTTTTTTTGACCATTTTTTTTCTTTTGAATTGAACAAAGCAGTTCCAGAAGCATCGCCCTGCTCCATCACATAATTTCCAGTAAGAAGAAAATTCAAATAATCATGGGGAAGCATTATGTAATGGAGTTTTTCAAAAAGTTCTTTTTTATGCAGCTTGAGCCACAAAATTTTGGGTGCTGTAAATCCTGGCAAAATAAAATTCTGAACTTCTTTTACAACTTCATTTTGTCCGCCAGCAGCATTTGTAATAAGTTCACATTCTTTCGCAGTTGAAGTGTCATTCCAAAGTTTTATATTGTAAAGCGGATTTCCTTCTGAATCCAAAGGAACAAAGCCGTGCTGCTGTCCAGAAACTCCAATCGCTTGTATTGATTTTTTTCCTTCTGAAGAAATTTTTGAAAAACAGACTTCAAGTCCTTTTTTGTACCATTCAGTTTTTTGCTCTCTTGTTCCGTCTGATTCTGAAATAAGTTCCATTGGGCAAGATGAGCTTTCCAAACTTTTTCTAGTTTCATAATCATAGAGAACAACTTTCATGCTTTGTGTTCCCAAGTCAATTCCAGCGACAGTTTTCATGAAAACCTCCAGAAAAATTAAAATTTGTTTCGCTTACAAAAATAGTATCAGACTGAAATGGCTATAAGCAATACAGAAAACTGATTTTATATATCCAAAATTGATTTTTCATGCTAAAATATTTAATATAAACAGGAAAAATACCGTGGAAATAAAAGAAACTGCCTTTATTTACAAATTGATTGCCGGAGAAAAACTTGCCTGGCACGGACGCTATCATTCGCATGGAGAAATGGAATTTGAAATTCATTTTTTTTCGGAAGGAGAAGGAACATTTTTTTCAAACAGAACTTCTTACAGCATAAGGAATAACACATTGTTTCTAGTTTTTCCGCGCGAGTTCCATTCAATTCTGCCAAAAGAAGTAAAAAAGCCTCTTACTTACTATGCGGTTCTTTTTTCGCTGAGCAAATCCGAAAAAAAACTATATCAATTATTGATAAATTCTTCGAGCAGAAAAAAAAATCAGCCGGTCGCTAGCAATGAAACTGCCTCAATAAAATTTATACTTGAAGACATAATGAAGTTTTCAAAGTCGGATTCTGCGGACTTAAAAAAATCTGCGGATCTGCTTCTTGAAAGCTGCCTGTTCCGCTGGTTTGGAAAGCAAAATAAAACTGAAGGAAAAATCGCAGCTCAAAAAAAATCAAAATCTGCAAAAAGTTATGTCGAGCATTCGATAAAATTTATGGAAAAAAAAGTTTACACAAGATGCACTGTTTCAGAAGTTGCGAATTTCTGTGGAATTTCGGAAGAACATTTTATACGAATTTTTAAAGATGAAATGCAGATGACTCCGCATCAATATTTTTTGCGCCTGAAAATTCAAACCGCTGCCCTCGCCTTGATAAATTCCTCAAGCACAGTTTCTGAAATTGCAGATGAATTTTCTTTTGAAAATCAGTTTCATTTTTCAAGAGTATTCAAAAAATGCACAGGACTTGCTCCGTCTTCTTACCGGGCGGGATTTTCATCATAAAGTTAAAAAGATTTCATTAAAAGTTCGTAAGCTTCAACAATCATTCGTGTTTTATTTGTCGCAACTTTTTTTAGCACAGGATTTTTGTCATATTTGTCTGGATGAAAATATTTCAGCTTTTCTTTGTAAGCCTTTTTTACGTCATCTTGATTTGCAGAAGCTGTTATATCAAGAAGTCTGCAAGCGCGCTCAACTTCCGGCGTTATTTTTTTTAAAGATGAAATTTTATTTTTTAAATGCTCAGTCTGATTTTTTTGTTCTGCCCTAGTTTTATTTTTGCTGACATTTTCTTTAGAAAAATTTTCTTCTGATTTTTTTTCTTCATGCGGAATTTCTTTTTCAGAATATTTTATTTTCTTTTTAAACTTTACTTGCCCGGATTTTAAAGTTTCATTTAAAAGATCACCGAGCTTGTCATACATTGTCTCCATCTGATTTTTCCTCGTCTTCGCCCCACTCTGAAAGTTTTCGCTGCAATGTTTTTCTTCCTATTCCAAGAATGTCCGCCGTTTTGCTTTTGTTGTTTTTATTTGAAGCTAAATTTTGCTGAATGATTATTTTTTCAGCTTCATCTAAAGTTATTCCAAACGGAATTGCAATGCTGTTTTCCTGTGAGCTTTTTGCTACTGCAGGCGGAAGGTCTTCAATATTTATTTCATCTCCCGAACTCATTACGACTGCGCTTTCAACACAATTGCGAAGTTCCCTTATGTTTCCAGGCCAGTCATATTTCATAATTGCAGCTTTTGCTTTTCCAGAAAATTCCTTTACTGCTTTTCCATTTTCTTTATTGAACTCTTCCAAGAATGCTGAAATTAAAAGCGGCAGATCGCTTTTTCGTTCTCGGAGCGGCGGAACATGAATGTGAATTACATTCAGTCTGTAATACAAGTCCTCGCGGAATCTTCCAGCTTTTATTTCTTCCTCAAGATTTTTGTTTGTCGCCGCAATTACACGAACATCAACTTCTATAGTCTGCTCTCCGCCGACACGTTCAAATTTTTTTTCAGCAAGAACCCTAAGAATTTTTATCTGAACATTCTGATTTATTTCCCCGATTTCATCAAGAAAAATTGTGCTTCCGTGGGCAAGTTCAAATCTGCCTTTTTGCAAATGGTCAGCTCCTGTAAAAGCACCTTTTTCATGTCCGAAAAGCTCGCTTTCCAAGAGAGTTTCACTTAGAGCCGCGCAATGGACATTTATCATGGTTTTGTCGTGCCGCGGAGACAAAGCATGAATGGCACGGGCAACAACTTCTTTTCCAACTCCGCTTTCGCCAGTGATGAGAACGCTCGCCTTGGATGCAGCCGCCTTTTTTATTGTCTCCTGAATTTTTTGCATTGCGATGGAAGAGCCTATCATTTCTTTTAATGCAGAATTTTCAGCGACTTCTTTTTTTAGCTCCTGATGTTCAATTTTGATTTGCCTGCTTTCCAGCGCACGTTTTACAATCATATCAAGTTGATCAAGGTTTAGCGGCTTTGTAAGAAAATCATAAGCGCCATGTCTCATTGCATCTACTGCGGAATCGATGCTTCCGTGACCAGTAAGAATAATAACTGGAATTCCTGGAGTTTCTGTTACAACATGATTTAAAACTTCTTCACCAGAAATTCCAGGCATTCTTAAATCTGTGATTACCAAGTCTATGTCGCCTTTTGAAATCAGCTCAAGACCTTCTTTGCCAGAAGCAGCAGTTTTTACATTGTAATCTTCAAGTTCAAAATTTGCCGCAAGTCCTTCCCGGATGTTTTTTTCATCATCTATAATTAAAATTGTAAATTTCAAATTTTCCTCCAAAAAAAAAATCAAACAAAGGCAATAAACACTTTATATAAAAGCAGACGTTAGGTTAAATTTTACTCTTCAAGAAGCATAGTTTCTTTTTGCGGCACAGGAATTTGCACAGTAAAAACAGTGCCTTCATCAAGCTCTGAATTTACAGTTATTTCTCCACGAAACTCTTTTACAATTTTATAAACAGTTGTAAGCCCTAGTCCAGTTCCATCGGCTTTTGTTGTGTAGTACGGTTCAAAAATTCTTGAGCAAGTCGCCTCGTCCATTCCACAGCCATTGTCCGCAATTGTAAGTATGTAATGATCATTTTTTATAAAAGAATTTATGGCAAGTTTTCCGTTGCTTTTTTTGCTGGAAAGAATTGCAGCTTTTGCGTTTTGCACAATATTTATAAAAATTTCTCGGAAAAGTTTTTCATCAATTAAAAGTCTGTTTCTATTTCCTTGCAAATTTACAGAAACTTCTATTCCGCAATTTTCAAATTCCGGCATGAAAAAATTTATTGACTTTTCTATTATCGAATCAGGCTCGGAAAGTGTCATGTTTACTTTTAAAGGACGAACAGCAAACAAAAAATCCATTACAATTTTGTTCAAGTTTTCAATTTCTTCATTCACGACAGAAAGATATTTTTCCATGAATTTTTCATCAGGAAGCTGACCGTCGCCTTCTCTGCATTTCTTTATCGATTTTTGCAAAAGCTGAATATGAATGCTTATTGCGCCAAGCGGATTTTTTATTTCATGTGCAACTGATGCCGCAAGATTTGTCAAGCTCTTTAGACTTTCCATTCTGTGCATCAAAATTTCCTGCTGGCGTTTTGCAGTTATGTCTTCAATAAAAATAATTGTTCCCGCAATTTTTCCGTCGCAAACAAGAGGCAGAATTGAAACAACAATAAACCTTGCTTTGTCATCTGCGGAAACTATAGAAAATTCTTCGTTAGTATTTGTGTTTTGTTTCTGCGCGCAAAATGAAATAAAATTTGAAACTTCCTCATCCGCTATAAGATTCCAAACAGGGTCTGACTTTATCAGATGAAGATGAAAGAAATGGAGATAACGTTTTGCAGATTTATTTATTTTTGTTATGCACCAATTGTTATCAACGATTACAAGTCCTGAAGGAATGCTTTGAATTATTGAATCGTATATTTTGTTTTCCTCGCGGACTGTATTTAAAAGACGTTCAAGCTGTTCATCGGAAAGTTTTGTAATTTTTTCAGATGCCTTTTCAACAAAATCTGCCATTTAAATTTTCCTCAAAAAATCAAGCTAATTTTTTTAGAATGCCATCATTCATATAATTTATGTGCATTAAATTTCTTGCAAGCTCTTCAAGGCAGGCTGAAGGATTCTGATTAAAAATTTCAACATTATTTAATGAAGTTCTAAGTTGTTTTAAAACATTAAAGGAAACTTCTGAACCTGCGGCAGATGTTTTTAAATTTTCCTGAGATTCAATAATTCCGCAGATAAAAATTTTAAAAAGAATTCTTGGCTCAAACGAAGCGCAAGTTGAAATTATTTTAGGAATGTCGGGAATGTGTCCTTTGGCTACATTGCTAAAAAAGTCAGCTGCGCAAGATTTTACAAGTTCAGGCTTTACTGTTAAAAATGACTGCATGAATTGTGTTATGCTGCTAAATTCTTTTTCATCATTGAAATCAGGTTCATAGTGAAAAATTCTATTTATAACATTTCTCTGCTGTTCCGGTGAGCGTTCAAAAAAATTGTAAGTGCGGACTCTTGAAAGTATAGTCGGAAGGATTGCGCCGCGCTTTGTCGTTGTAAGTATAAAAATCACATCTTCTGGAGGTTCTTCAAGAATTTTCAGTAACGCATTTCTTGCGCTGTCTGCCATTAAATCTGCGTTTTCAATAATTAAAACTTTTCTTCCATTGCTTGAGCTTAAGTGCGCCCAGGAGGAAAAATTTCTTATTTGCAAAACAGGAAGAGAACTATACAAAAAACTGCTTTCAAGTTTTGTGCAGTCTTTTTCAATTGAGTCTAATATTTTTCTCAGTTCTTCGTCATCTGGAAGAATTCTTCCTGGTTGAATTTTTTCAAGTCCCTCTTCTATATTTTGTAAAAGTGGAGAAAATTTTGAAAGCTTGTCATCTCCATTCCAAAGCACAGAATTGAACTTTGAAATCAGTTTTCTTACTGCGCGCAAATAAAGGTACCTTGAAGCCTCAAGATGTTTTGTGTTTTGAATGTTTTGGCTTATTAAAGTTTTTTTTGCGGCAGCAATTTCCAACGTTCGGTTTCCAGCACCGCAAATAAGGAGATTTTGACTTACCATAGCTTTATGCTGACGGCAGTTTAAGCAAGTGCAGTTCCATTCACCGGAATTTGCGCATGAAAGAACTCTCGCAGTTTCCAAAGCACAGGAAAGTTTTCCAGAGGATGAAGGACCTGAAAACAAAATGGAATTTGGAAAACGTTTTTTTTCAATATCATCTTGTAAAAGTTTTGTCGCGCTTTGATTCAAAATATTTTCAAACATTTTTAATTTCCTTGTATCTGTTCAAGTGGAATGGCAAGCGGAACTGATGAATTCTTTTCAACTGCTTTTGAAAGGCTTTCAAGCGGAATTGAAATGACTGGATTTAATATTCTTGAAAAAAAACTTCCGTCAAGAATTGTGTCAACATTAAACCAAGGCTGGGCTTTCATTAAAATCAAAACAACGCCAACAACAGCAAGTCCTTCCAAAAATCCAAAAACAAAACCTAAGAATCTATCCAAGTCCTTGAAAATTTCACCGCCAAAAATATTTTTTATTGCGGTCTGAAGAATTTTCATAACAATAAATGCAATTATAAAAATCAGCAAAAAAGAAAGAACAACAGACACTAAATGAATTTTCAAATGCTTTTCAATTGGAGAAACCAGCCGTCCGTAAAAAAGAATTGCAACCCAAATGCTTACGACAGGCGCTGCTTTTCCGAACACTTCATTTAAAAATCCGTTTATTGCTCCAATAATTGCAAATGTCAAAACAACAAGCAAAAAAACAATATCGATTGCGGGAAACATCATATTTTTATCTGCTCCAAAATCAGATTTGCTATAATTTCAGAAGGCTTTTTTTCTTTGCAAATGGACTTGCAGTTTTCAGCAAATTTATTTCTAGTTTCTGAAATTTTCATTTCAGATAATGCATTAAGAAGATTTTCTTTTGTCGCATCTTTCCCTGTCAAAGCAATGGCGGCACCTTTGCTTGCAAAATACTCCGCATTGTCAACTTGGTCGCCTCTTGTTCCTGCACCGCATAAAGGAATTAAAATCATCGGCTTTGAACAAACGGCACATTCCCATAAAGAATTTGCTCCAGCTCTGGAAATTATTATATCCGCGGATTGAATTACAGAAACCATTTCATTAAAAATAAATTCATAAGGCTTGTAGCTGTCATCGCCGGAAGACATAATATCAGGATTTTCCTGAGCAAATTTTTTTCCAGTTTGATGAACAACAATGAAATCCTTTTTTAGCTCATCAAGGCATTCAATTACAAGATTGTTTATCTGATTTGCACCAAGACTTCCGCCTAAAATTAAAAGAATATTTTTTTTGCAGCCGTTATCTATGCCAAGAAATTTTTTCCCGGCTTCTGAACTATCATTGTAAAATGCCGGTCGAACTGGATTTCCTGTAACAATGCATTTTTCTTTTTGAAAACTGCTGAAATAGTTTTTTGTTTCTTCATAGGAAATTAAAATTTTTGAAGCTTTTTTGCTGTTGATTCTTGTGGCAAGTCCCGGTGTAAAATCGCATTCGTGAGTAAAATATGGAATTTTTAGAATAGCTGCGGCGGCGCACGGAGGCACGCTTACAAAACCGCCTTTTGAAAAAAGAAAATCTGGCTTTATTTTTTTTAGAATAAAAAACGACTTTATAAATCCTGCGAATATTTTAAAAAAGTCTGTGAAATTTTTAAGTGAAAAATAACGACGAAGTTTTCCGCACGGAATTCCATGAAAACAAAAAATGCTTCCGCCTGATGATAAAAGATTTTTTTCAATTATTGCAGAATCCATTCCTTTGGAATTTCCAATCCAGTGAATTTCAATTTTAGTTGATTCATTTGAATTTTTTTTCAGTTCATCAGCAATGGCAATTCCCGGATATATATGTCCGCCTGTTCCGCCGCCAGCAAAAGCGATTACAATTTTTTTCCTAGACATTTTTTTTTACTTTTTTCCCATCAGTTTCATAAGTTCTTCATTTTTGAAAAGCGATGCATAGTCACGCGCGCTCATTCCCATGCTGTCCTTTACGTCAGGATCTGCGCCGGAATTCAAAAGCAGTTTTACAATTTTTGAATTTCCGTTTCCAACTGCAAGAACAAGAATAGACTGGCCGTCCGAACTCATTGTGCTTAAGTCCGCACCATGGTCTATAAGCAACTTTGCAATTTCGTAGTTTTTCCGCCAGACAGCATCCATCACAGGAGAATATCCTCTGTCTTCTGAAACTTCATTTATGTCCGCGCCTTTTTCAAGAAGAAGTTCAAGCATTTCCTTGCTATCATTTCTCGTTGCAACACACAAAAGCGGAACTCCTTGCAATGTTTTTGAATTCACATCTATTCCAGAATTCAAAATTGATTTGCAAATTCCAGTTTTTTCTTTTTCAAGATAAAATTCAAAACTGTCTGCGCTGCATGAAATTCCTTGCTCCAAAAGTGAATTCTTGTTTGCGCGTTTTAAACTTTCTGATTTTAGATTCTCAATATTTTTTTCAAGCCAATTAAAAAGCTCATTTTCAGAATAAAAATTTTTTAAAGACAGTTTTTTATTTTCACAAGGAAATAATTTGATGAATTTTTTTTCTTCATCTAAAACAAGAACTGGCATATTTTTTCCATAGCAAAAGCCCAAAACGCAAGATAAAATCAGCGCAGAATTTTCAACATCGGAAAAAAATAAAAATCCGTCAGAACTTGGAATTTTTTCAAGAATATCTTTTAAACTTTTTTCATTTTTATTTAAAATAATTTTTTCAGAATCGCATTTATTTGAAGTAAAAAAAATTTCAGTGCGGTTTGCTTTTTCTTCTTGAAGCGCCTGAGCAAAAATCAACCATTTCATTCTTAAATTATAGCTTAGCTTTGTTCAAAAGTCTATTGCCCTTAAAATTTCATTTTGAAAAAAATTAATTTTCTCTCTTGACAAAAAAGCGCACCGGATATATGTTTCTATTAACAGAAACATAAAAAACAGGAGCTTTTTATGAATGAAAACGAAAATCTTGGTGAAAAACGTGTTCTTGAAACTTCAGAGAAAAAAGGACTTCAAATCCGCGACTTGATTCTTGTTGCTGTTTTGCTTGCGGCCGGAGCGGTTCTGAAATTTTTTGTAGGCTCGCTAATCAACATCGGCGGCATGAAACCAAACTTCATTATCGCAATGTACTGCATGGCGATTGCATTGATTAACCCGAATGTCGCAGCGGCGGCGGTCATCGGAATTCTTGCAGGCGCAATATGCCAGTTCTTTCCGGGAACTCCGTACTTGAATTTTGCAAGCGAATTCGCGGGTGCAGTCGTTATGTCGCTTCTTATGAAAATTCCGCTTCCTAAGCTTGGAAAAATCGATTTCAAACCGGCAGCCGCAACTTTGTTCAGCACATTTGTGAGCGGCGGACTTTACACGGTTTTGCTGATTTTTGCTCTCCGAGCAGACAAGGCGACACTTGCGGCTTACATTCCGATTGTTCTTTGCACAGCCTGCACTAACGCGGTTCTTGTCCAGCTGCTTTATATTCCGCTGAAAATGACTTTGAAATAACCTGAAATAATTAGGTGTCAGGTGGCAAAATGATAAGCATAGAAAATTTAAGCTTTGCGTACAGCGGAAGTTCAGTTCCGGCGTTAAAAAATATTTCAATGGAAATTCAGAACGGCGATTTTGTCGGAATAATCGGAGCGTCCGGAGCCGGAAAAACAACACTAAGCTGCGCGATAAACGGAATCATTCCGCACCACTACAAAGGCGAATATTACGGAAAAGTCTGCGTAAACGGAAAGGATGTCTTTGAAAACGACCCGTGCACCATTGCGCTTGAACTCGGAAGCGTTTTTCAGGACATCGACAGCCAGATGACTTGTTCTGTTGCTGAAGATGAAATTCTTTTCGGACTTGAAAACTTCGGAATCCCAAAAGACGAAATCGAAAGCCGGCTTGAGTGGGCGTTAAAAGAAACCGGAATTGAAAATCTCCGCAGCCGGGAAATTTCCGGACTTAGCGGCGGACAAAAACAGAAAACCGCAGTTGCCGCAATTCTCGCGCTGAAGCCTAAAATTCTTGTGCTTGACGAGCCGACCGGCGAGCTTGATCCGGCGTCCAGCAGAAACATTTTCAGAATTCTAAAAGACCTCAACGAATCTTACGGAATGACAATTATTGTAATAGAACAAAAAATCATGCTACTTTGCGAATTTGCAAAAAAGCTTGCCGTGATTGACAAAGGCTCTTTGAAGTCTTTCGGAAACATCCGCGATGTTCTGAAAAATTCCGGAGAGCTTTCCTTGCTTGGCGTAAATTATCCGCGCGCGGTTGATTTTTACAAAAGCATTCTTTCACGCAAAATGATAACGCCAGAGACAGAAATTTGCATTGACACAAAAGAAGCCGTTTCGCTTGCAGGAGGACTTTTATGATTGAATGCGATTCAGTCCGATTCGGCTACGAAAAAACAAAAGACGCCGAGCTTATACACGGAATTTCACTTTCAATAGAAGACGGAGAATTTGTCGCGCTCACAGGAGAAAACGGAGCCGGAAAATCAACATTCAGCAAACTTCTTGCGGGAATCTTAAAGCCTTCTGACGGAAAAATATGCGTAAACGGAATCGACACAAAAAAAGTGAAAAACAGCATGCTTGCAAAAACCACAGGCTTTCTTTTTCAGAATCCCGACCGCCAGCTTTGCACTTACACAGTCCGGGACGAAATCGCATTCGGACAGAAAGCTTTAAAGACTGGAACTGAAGAAGAAATTTCTAAGCGCACAGAAAAAATCATCGAGCGTTTTGGATTCAATCCGGATGAAGCGCCGTTTTCACTTAGCCGAGGACAAAGACAGAGGCTTGCATTGGCTTCGATTATCGCAGTCGAGCCGAAAGTCATGATTCTTGACGAGCCGACAACCGGGCTTGACTACAAGGAATGCATGGAAATCATGAGCGCAGTAAAAGAGCTGAACAAAAACGGAACAACTGTAATCATGGTTTGCCACGACATGGAGCTTGTTCTTGACTTTGCACGGCGGATGATTGTCCTTGCGGACGGAAAAATCAAGGCGGACGGAAAAACTCTTGAAATAATGCGCAGCAAAAAAATCTTGCAAAAAGCGAGCCTTCTTCCTCCGCAGATTATTCAGATTGCGCTTGAGCTTGAAGAAAAATTTCCTGGCAGATTCAATTTTGAAAACGTCCGCACAGCAGATGAGCTTGCCGCAAAAATTCAGGAGGCGATAAAATGAAAGGTCTTGTCGATTACATTCCGGGAACTTCTGTTTTCCACAAAATGAATCCGGTTTCAAAACTGATTTTTTCAATGGCGGTTTGCGCGTCGTGCTTTATTTCCTCGTCCGCTGAAATTCTGATTCTGCTTCTCGCCGTTGACATTGCGACGGGAATTCTCTGCGGAATCTCAGCAAGGACATTCAGGCTTTTGAAAGGGCTTGTTAAAATTTCAGTTTTCCTTTTTATTCTTCAGATTTTGATAATAAGAAGCGGAAATGTTGTTTACCAAATTTCATTTTTAAAAATAACAGACGCCGGGCTTGCAACCTCGCTGAATCTTGTGCTTAAACTTTGCGGTGCGACTCTTCCGCTTGCCCTGATGCTTTCTGTTACGAAACTTGCCGACCTTTCAAACGCGCTTGTTGAAAAACTTCACGTTCCGTACAAATACGCATTCACGCTGACAACCGCAATCCGTTTCATTCCGGTTTTTGCGCAGGAAATGGAAGGAATTCAGGAGGCCCAGACTTCACGCGGAATCCAGCTGGACACAAAAAATCCGCTGAAAAAACTTGCGCTGATTTTGCCTTTGTGCGCGCCTCTTTTAGTTTCTTCTGTGCGGAAAACAAGCGGAACCGCAATTGCGGCTGACTTGCGCGGATTCAAACTGAGGACATCCGGCTGCTGCCTAAAAAAATATCCATATAAAGCGCGGGACTTTGCGTGCTTTGCCGTATCGTTTGCCCTGATTGCGGTGAGTATCCTTGGGGAATTTTTAAAATGAAATTTTTTTTCAGAAATTTTGCACTTTCTGCTTGACCAACGAAAGTAATTCAGCTATATTCTATTTCGTTGATTGCATGGTGTCTGTAGTTCAGGGGTAGAGCGCCAGATTGTGGATCTGGTTGTCGTGGGTTCAAATCCCACCAGGCACCCGGATTCCAACGTGGAGCCGTGCAGCAGGACGCGTTCGTAGCTCAACTGGATAGAGCAGTGGACTTCGAATCCGAAGGTTGCACGTTCGAGCCGTGTCGGACGCATAAAATCGGGCGATTAGCTCAGCTGGTAGAGCAACAGACTCTTAATCTGTGGGTCGGGAGTTCGATCCTCCCATCGCTCAAAGGATTTTGAAACACTCTGTGTAGGTCAAAAAAATCACGCGAGAGTGGTGAAATTGGCAGACACGCTAGACTTAGGATCTAGTGCCTTAGGCGTGAGGGTTCAAGTCCCTCCTTTCGCATATTTTAATCTTCTTTTTAAATGAAAAGAAATTAATACAAAACGCAGAGGTTTTGCGGAAATGGCTCAATGGTAGAGCGCGACCTTGCCAAGGTCGATGTTGCGGGTTCGATTCCCGTTTTCCGCTCTTACATTATAAAAAGCAGTACTGGATTCAGTTGCTGCGACGCAATTTGCGGAAATGGCTCAATGGTAGAGCGCGACCTTGCCAAGGTCGATGTTGCGGGTTCGATTCCCGTTTTCCGCTCGACGACGAAGCGATTTGGATTTTTTTCTGAATCGCTTTTTTATTTACAGTTTATATCAAACTGTAAAAACTGCTGTGTCAAGGATTAAAATGAAGCGTGCCTTGACCCGGTGTATTTTATAATCGAGAGGTTCCCACGTGAAGGTAACAAAGGAAATTTCCAAACTTGAAAATTCAGCAGTAAAACTCACTGCCACAATTGCAAAAGAAGACGTTGTTTCTGGATACAACAAAAACATTTCTAAATACGCAAAAAATGTTCAGCTTCCAGGATTCCGCAAAGGACACGTTCCTGTAAAAGTTCTTGAACAGAAGTATGGAGATTCCCTCAAGCAGGAAGTTCTCGCAGATCTTATCGATGAATCTTTGAATCAGATTTTCGCAGAGGAAGAGTCAAAAGATATTCGCCCTCTTCCCTACACTCAGCCACGTCTTGACGGAGACAAACTTCCGGAATTCAGCACAGACAAGGATTTGACATTCTCTGTTGTTTATGATGTTTTCCCTTCAGTTGAAGTAAAAGATTTTTCAAAAATCGAAGTAAAAGAGCCGCAGGTTGAAATCGGTGAAAAAGAGCTTAACGAAGAATTGAAAGCTATTCAGGAAAGAAATGCTGTTGTAATCGACAAAAAAGAAGGCGAGCCTGTTGAAAAAGACAATATCGTTACAATTGATTACAAAGAGCTTGATGATTCAGGAGCTGCAATTCCTGGAAGCGAACGCGAAGGTTTTGTTTTCACAGTTGGAACAGGCGAAAACATTTACAAGATTGATGACGAAATCGTTGGAATGAAAAAAGACGAGACAAAAGAAATCTCTAAGACTTACGATGCTAAAGAGGAAAACAAAGATCTTGCTGGAAAAACAAAGAAAATCAGCGTAACTGTAAAAGCTATAAAGCTCCGCAATCTTCCAGCTCTTGACGATGAGCTTGCGCAGGATGTAAGCGAAAAGTACAAGACTCTAGATGACCTTAAAAAAGATATTTCAAAAGGTCTTGAAAGCGCAAAAAATAGAAAAATTGCAGAGCTCAAATCACAGAGCCTTCTTGAGCAGCTTGTAGAAAAAAATCCAATTGTACTTCCAAAGTCAATGATTCAGGCTGAAATGGAAAGCCGCTGGAGAATGATGGCACAGCAGTTCCAGACAACACCAGAGCAGCTTGAAAAAATGATTTCAGCTTCCGGACAGTCAAAAGAAAATATGCTCACACAGTGGACTGGAGATGCTGAAAAAATGCTCAAAAGCCGCCTGATTGTTGATGCTCTTATCCGTGAGAAAAATATTGCGGTTACTCCAGAGGAAGTTGAAGCGGAATTCGCAAAAATTGCAGATGAATCAGGTTCAACTATTGAAGAAGTAAAAGAGCATTATGAAGATGCCCGTGCAAAAGAATACATTATTGATGAAATAAAAGAAAACAAGCTTTATGATGAGCTTTACAAACAGGTAAAAGTTTCAAAAGGAGACAAAGTTAAGTTTGCGGATCTTTTTAAGAATAATCGCTAGCTTAGAAAATTTCTGACGATAACAAAAAAAAACGGAGTGTTGCCCATTCCGTTTTTTTTGTTTACACTATTCATCAGAGGAAAATTTAATGAATGAATTTATGAATACTCTTATTCCGACTGTCATTGAAAGAAGCGGAAACGGAGAGCGAGCCTATGACTTGTATTCAAGGCTTTTGAAGGACAGAATAATTTTTGTTGATGGAGAAATCCGCGATGAAACAGCAGATTTGATTGTGGCGCAAATTCTCTACTTGGAAAGCGAAAATCCAGAAAAAGACATAAGCATGTATATAAACAGTCCTGGCGGTTCGGTTACAGCGGGACTTGCAATTTACGACACTATGCAATATGTAAGATGCGATATTCAGACGATTTGCATGGGACAGGCGGCAAGCATGGGTGCTATTATTCTTGCTGGCGGAACAATCGGAAAAAGATATGCGCTTCCTTCTAGCCGTGTTATGATTCATCAGCCTTGGGGCGGAACTCAAGGTCAGGAAAGCGACATTGCAATTCAAGCAAAGGAAATCGGGCGTCTAAAAAAACTCAGTATAAAATATCTTTCCATGCAGACAGGAAAAAAAGAAGAAGTAATCGCAGCTGATATGGAGCGTGATTTTTATATGCCGGCAGAAGATGCGAAAAATTACGGCATAATTGACCATATAATGAACAGCGCGAAAAAAGGAGTTAAATAATGGCCAGATTAGGCAGAAACAATCAGCCGGTATGCTCATTTTGCGGCCGTCCTGCTGATGAACACAGAAGAGTCGTAAGTTCTCCAGATGACATGATTTATATTTGTGAACATTGTGTTGCAACTTGCCAGACAATTTTAAACAATGAAGCCCACACAATAGCTCCAATCGACATGAGCGCAATTCCGTCTCCAAAAGAATTCAAGGCGTATCTTGATCAGTACGTTATTGGTCAGGATTATGCGAAAAAAGTTCTTTCCGTGGCAGTATACAATCATTACAAGCAGCTTTCAATTTCAAAGGAACAGCAACTTACAATGGATGTGAAAATTGAAAAATCAAACATTCTTCTTTTGGGACCGACTGGCTCGGGAAAAACACTTCTTGCAAAAACTCTTGCGCAAAAACTGAATGTTCCGTTTGCAATTGCGGATGCCACTACCCTTACAGAAGCCGGATACGTTGGTGAAGACGTTGAAAATGTTCTTTTAAAGCTCATCAATGCGGCGGACGGAGATATTGCAGCGGCGGAACGCGGAATTATTTTCATTGACGAAATCGACAAAATCGGAAGAAAAAGCGAAAACACTTCAATTACGCGCGATGTTTCCGGGGAAGGAGTTCAACAGGCGCTTTTAAAGATTCTCGAAGGAACACACGCGTCAGTTCCTCCTCAGGGCGGAAGAAAGCACCCGAATCAGGAAATGATTGATATTGACACTACAAATATTCTATTTATTTGCGGCGGAGCTTTTGTCGGACTTGACAAGATAATTGAGCAGCGTCTTTCAACAGCTTCAATAGGTTTCGGAGCGGAAGGAACTCATAGGACAAACGAAGAGCGAATGGAGCTTTTGAATCAAGTTACAAGCGACGACTTGGTAAAATTCGGTCTTATACCAGAGCTTATTGGACGTCTGCCAATGACTTGCGCATTAAAGGAATTAAACAAGGAAGATTTAAAGAGAATTCTTGTAGAACCAAAAAATGCAATAACAAAACAGTTTCAAGCTATTTTTGCGATAGATGATGTGGAGCTTACTTTTGATGATGATGCGATTGACCAGATTGCAGAAATGGCAATAAGAAGCAAAACTGGAGCACGCGGACTAAGGGCAATTGTTGAGCACATTCTACTTGACCTTATGTACGAAGTTCCAAGCGTAAAAGGCAAAAAGAAACTTGTAATCACAAAAGATATTGTAAATCAAAAAGAACTTCCAACTGCGGAATCTCTTTTGATTGAACAAAAAACAGCTTAAAAGATGTGGAGCTTTCAAATGCAACAGCTAACGGAAGCTCCTTTTTTTATTTTAAAACGCTTCTTATTATTTCTAAAGTCTCAAGGACACATTTTTCCCAAGAAAATCTTTTTGACCAGACAAGCGCGCTTTCTGATATTTTTTTTCTGAAAACTTCGTCTGTTGTTATTTTTTCTATACATGAAGCAAATTCTTCTATATTATCACTATCGAAGAAAAGGGCATTGTTTCCAGCAACTTCCGGAAGCGCGCCAGCTTTTGCACAGGCAACAGGAATTCCAGTCGCCATAGCTTCAAGAATTGGCAGCCCCGCCCCTTCATTCACAGAAGGAAAAATGCAGGCTTCAGAGTTTCTGTATAGCTCAGGAAAACTTTCATGAGGAAAGTATCCGGTTATAAAAATATCGCTCGCCGCAGAAGATTCAAACGCCGCCTTATGAACTTCATCACTGTAAGGTCCGTCGCTTCCTGCAATGACAAGTCTATGAGGCAAATTAGTTTTTTTCTTAAACAGCGAAAATGCTTTTATAAGCTCGATATGTTTTTTTTCAGGACTTTGCATCCGGCTCGCATAAATTATATAAGGTTTTTTTATTGCAAACGGCTTTATATCCGCAATTTCATTTTCAATTCCAAGAGAATCAATCGGAAAAAAACTGCTGTGGTCGATTCCGTTGTGGACAATTTCTATGCGGCGGCACTTTAGTCCTGAACGCTCAAGATTTTTCTTTACGAACATGCTAGGAACAATTATGCAGTCAACATTTGAAAGTCCGGTTTTTATGTGCTTTTGCGCAAGCCAGTTTTCATTCTTAAAAATATTTCCAGGAATGTCATTTATTATTGCAATGCCTGGAACTTTAAATTTTGAAGGAATAAGTCTAGCTCCAGCCGGAAAAACAACCGCATTGTATCCAATTTTTTTTATAAATCGGTTTGCATATAAATAATGCCAAAGCCGGATTGCGCCCGGAGTCGTTTTTATTCCGATGCTAGAAAAAGGCACATCGCGTTTTGCATTATAAGTGTATCTGTCAATTTCTTCCCCGAACAGTTCAAACTCAAATTCGCTTTCAGCAGGAAGATTGTTTATAAAAGACATAAGGTACGAGCCGAGTCCAGATTTTCCGTGGTCGCAACCAAATGTATCAATTCCAATTTTCATAGGCACATAGTATATCACAAAACTTTAAAAATATGCTATATTTTGTTTATGAACAAATTTTTAGAACTAAAAGTTGACGAGTCAATTGTTTCAAAGCTTGAAGAAATCGGCATAACAGAACCTACAGAAGTGCAGAAAAAAATAATTCCGCTTATTTCAGAAGGAAAAAATATAATGTTCCAAAGTGAAACCGGAACTGGAAAAACTTTCGCATATCTGCTCCCATTGCTGAGCCGTTTGAATTCCACGGAAAATAGAATGGCGCGATTTATGATTGCATCCCCGACTTACGAGCTTGCTTCCCAGATAAAAGTTCAGGTGCAGAAAATCAGCGGAATAAAATGCGCCCTGCTGATTGGAGGTGCGCCAATTTCACGGCAAATCGAGCTTTTAAAGGAAAAGCCTGAAATTGTAATTGGAGGTCCCGCGCGGCTTCTTGAGCTGATTCATTTAAAAAAACTCAAGGCGGACGGAATAGAAACTCTTGTTCTTGACGAGGCTGACCGGCTTTTAAGTCCTGAACTCAGGGACAGCACAAAGGGTCTTATGGAGCGTCTTCCAAAATCAGTTCAGCTTATAGGAAATTCCGCCACTGTAAGCAAATATACGCGCGAAATTCTTCAGAAAGCAAGAAACGGAATTTTAAATGATGAAAAGGAAAACGCGATTCTTTTTGTTGCGCTTCCGATGGAAAATGTTCTTAGGAAACAAATTTCGCATTGGGCAATTTTTTCAGAAAGAAGAGATAAAATCGACACGCTGCGAAGTTTTATAAATGCAGAAAAACCAAAAAAACTTCTCGTTTTCACTTCAAAATCCGATCAGATTGAAAACATCGCTTCAAAATTAAGATTCAAAAAAATCGACTGCGAAACCTTATGCGGAAAAACAAACAAAGTTGACAGAAAATCAGCAATCGACAGGTTCAGAAGCGGAAAAACAAAAATTCTCATTACAACAGACCTTGCTTCCAGAGGACTTGACATTGAAGGCATAACTCACGTTGTCCAGATGGATTTGCCGGAAAAAGAAGACTTTTTTATTCACCGCGCAGGAAGAACAGCCCGAGCCGGAGCAACTGGAATAAACTGTGTAATCGGAGACGCCTGGGAAATGGAAAACTATGCCCGCCTTGAAAAAAAACTTAAGATAACGGTTTTTCCAAAAATGCTTTATAAAGGTAACGTTGTCGATCCAAATTCCTTTAATACTTGAGGCTTAAAGGTCATTTTGCTATAATAGAAAAACATTTTAAATTGAGGAACCTCCTGTGTTTTTAAAAAGTCTTGAAATATTCGGTTTTAAGTCATTTGCCGACCGAACTCATATAAATTTTGCAGACGGAATCACTGCCCTTCTTGGTCCGAATGGCTGCGGAAAAAGCAACGTTGTTGATGCAATAAAATGGGTTCTTGCAGAAAACCGCTCAAAAAATCTTCGCGCCGAATCAATGGAAGACGTAATTTTCAACGGAACAGAAACCCGTCCGGCTCTTTCAATGGCGGAAGTTACACTGACAATTGCAAACGAAAACGGACTTCTTCCTCTTGAAGACTCTGAAATCGCAATAAAACGCAGGCTTTACCGCAACGGTGAAAACGAATATTTTATAAATTCAAATCAAGTTGGAGCTTCTTCAATCCGTAAGCTTTTTATGGACACTGGAGTTGGAAAAGCAGCCTATTCTGTCATGGAACAGGGAAAAATCGATCAGATTCTTTCAAGCAAGCCGGAAGACAGACGTTATCTTTTTGAGGAAGCTGCAGGAATCAGCCGTTCAAAGGCAGAAGTTGCAGACGCAGAACGTGAGCTTGAAAAAACAAGAGCGAATCTGGCTCAAATTGACATTGGACTTGCAGAAACAAAACGCAGCTACGAAACTCTAAAAGTTCAGGCTGAAAAAACTGCAAAATATAGAAAACTTCAAGACGAAAAATTTGAATGTGAGCTTGATATTCAGCTTTTAAAGCTCAAGGATTTTACACAGAACAAAGCGCGCCATGAGCAGAACAGAAAAGAAGCCGAAGAAAAAAGAAATTCCGCGGCAAATGAAATTGAAGAAATTTTAAATACACTCCAAGTCAACACAGACAAAGTAAAAGAACTTCAAGAACAAGTAAACACAAAGCAGCAACTTGTCATAAAAATCAGCGCGGAACAAACCGGAAAAAAAGCAATGGCGCGGCAACTTCACGAGCATCAAAGCCAGATGAAAGAAAAAATCGGGCAAATTGAAAACCGCATAAAAAATATTGAAGAGCGCATTGATGAATATAATGAAGAAATTGACAGCCAGAATGCGGAGCTTCACGAAAAGCACAAGCAGCTTTCAGATATAAATAAAAACGTTGAAAATTTTTCTGAAAACATCCGCCAGTCTTCAAGTCAGATTGAAGAAAATTTAAGGCTTATAAACACAAATTCTGGAAAAATCAACAACCTTGATTCGGAACGTGTGGAACTGCAAAAGCAGCTTACATCGATAACAGAAGACATTGTTACAGAACTTGACGCAAAATTAAAAGACGCAGGCTATTCAAGCACTTCAAATAAAAAAGCAAAAGAGGCGCTTGATACGGCACTTGAAAAAATAAAAATTTATGCGAACGGACGCGCGAATATTTTCAAGGATTTTTCTTCGCTTCCTTCGCATTCTGAAAAAGATTCTGCACAAATGGGATCTGATGCGGTTGCGGCATTTACAGAAATTTTGCGGATGCTTGAAGAACTTTCACAGTCCATTTCAGAATATACAAAAACAACGCCGCAATTTATTGATGATTTTCTTTCGCCGGAAGGAATCATCACAAAAAAACGCGGAATCGACTCTTCAATTCAGCAGAATCTTTCTACAATCGATTCAATAAAAAATGAAAGCGCGGAACTGAATTCAAAAAACAATGCGCTTAACAAAAAAATTGATGAATACAAAGACACTCTTTCAAAGTTAAGAATAAACCAGGCGCAGATGGCTCAGCAAATAACTTCGTGCGAGCAGCAGATTTCAACTTTGCGAAAAACTTTGGCTTCTGAAGAAACTTCGCTTCGGGAACAGCAGAACGAGCTTTTTGAGGAAAACAAGCGCCGGGAAGAAAATGAGGAGCAGCTTCAGGAAACCGAAGAATCAATTGCGGAACTAGAAGCTCAAGGTCAAAAAATTACTGCGGAACTAAATGACTTGGACAAGCAAATCTCAGAATGCAACAGCCAGGTAAGCGGAAAACAAAACGCGCTTCAGAAAAAACAAGAAGAGCGGAACAAATATCAAAGCCAGCTTGAAAAGTTCAGTGTTGGAATTGCGCAGTACGACACTGAAATTAGAAATGTTAAGCAGAACTTCCAAGAAAATTTTTCGCGTGACTTGATGGAATTTGAAGAGCGGATGTACACAATCACAACTCCAGTTCCGGCTTTAAAAGAAAAGCTTTCTCAGGTGAAGCAAAAAATTCAGGAACTTGGAACTCCGAACTTAATGGCAATCGAGCAGTTCGCGGAAGAAAAAGAACGCTACGAACGCCAGCAGGCAAACTATAATGACACGCAAAAAACTTTGGAAAATCTTGTCCGCGTAAGTGAAGAAATCCGGACAAAATCTTCTGAAATGTTCTTGGACACATATAATAAAATTCGAAAAAATTTCCACAATATGTTCCGCAGACTTATGAATGGAGGAAGAGCCGAACTTAGGCTTGTAGATCCGGCAAATGTTCTTTCAAGCGGAGTTGAAATTCTTGCACAGCCGCCTGGAAAAAAACTTGTAAATATTTCACTTCTTTCCGGCGGTGAAAAAACAATGACAGCAGTCGCGCTTCTCTTTGCAACTTATCAAGTCCGCCCTAGCCCGTTTTGTCTTTTGGACGAAATTGACGCGGCTCTTGATGACAAAAACGTTGCAAGTTTTGTAAGCACATTGCGCGCATTCGGAAACATAAGCCAGTATATTGTAATCACTCATAACAGAAAAACTGTAATGGGCGCATCAACAATGCTTGGCGTTACAATGGAAGAATCAGGAATCACAAAAGTTCTGCAAGTCCGTCTTGACGAAGACACCATGAACGGAAACATTGTCTTTAACGACCAGTCAGATTTTGTTGAAGAAGAAGTTCCGCAGGAAGAAGGAATTGTAATTCCGCCGCGTCCTCCAAGAAGAGAACACAATCCAGACGGAACTTTAAAAACTGATGGGAAAACTGAAACAGAGGAAACCAGAAGCCAGCAATGAATTTCTTTGAAAATATAAAGAAAAATCTGCAAAATTTTCTCCGGGAAAACACAAAGATTACAACTGGAATAACAATTTTGCTTATTGCCCTTGCAGTTTTTGCTTTTGCATCGGGAATTTTTCAGAAGAAAAAAAAACAGGATATTTTTATTTTTCCAAAGCAAATTCCTTTTTCAGCTGTGGAAGATTTTTTTCCGCCAAAAGAAGATTCTCTAACGGAAGATTATTATTTTTCAAGAGAGCAAAATGCAACTTGGAGCAAAGATGAATTCGACAGATGGTTTTCTGTTCCTTCCAAGGAAAATGTTGAATCTCTTGGAAAATCAAATGAAAAAATTGCAAACGAAATTTTAGGAGCAGCTCCGTGATAAAATTTTTTTTAGCTTTACTTTTTACATTTTTATTTTTCTCATGCGCCTCTTCTCCAAAAGAAAATGAGGAGTCAGTTTTGCATTCAGAAACAGAAATAACCGCTGAAGAAAATCAACTGCAGGAACAGGAAATAGAAAAAACTCAAGAACAGAATCCTGAAATTTCAAATGAAGAAATTCATCCTGAAAAAAATTCATCGGACGAAAATCCGCCGGAAGAAAAAATTCAGGAAGAAATAAAACTTGAGCCTATTGAAGATATTCAAGGATATTATGAAAGCGATCCGGAGCCAGTTTTTCTTGAAAAGCAGGAAGTCATAGAGCCGATTGAAGAAACAGAAGAAATTCCGCTTGTTCCACCGGAAGAAAAAATTCAGGAAGAAAATTCAGAACCCGAAAAAGAAGAAAGCGCATTGCAGGAAATTTCCAGCAGCGAAAATGTGGCAGAAGAAATTCAATCTGAACAAGGCGAAGTTCCTGCTGAAGAAAAAAATGAAGTTTCAGAGAATGAAAATTCTAAAACTGAAATTACAAATACAGAAAATTCAGAAGAAATAATTTCACAGCCGGAAATTCAAGTTCCAGAAGCAAATGTTAAAGAAAATTCCGCAGAGACAACTTCACAAGAAGAAGAAACTGAGCCTGAAAAAGTTCCTGTAATTCCATCGCGTTCAGTTTCAATGAAAAACAGCCAGTACCTGGACATTGTTTATCCGGGAAAAGGCTGGATTTATCTTGGCGAAGAAGACGGAAAAAATTTGATGCGTTACTTTGGACGAAAAATAGGAGACAAAAATACTTCGTTCAGTTTGCGTTCCAGAGAAGAAGGAAAAACAATTCTTCATTTTTATAAAAACGACCAGCTTACAGGTGCTTTTATAGATGATTATTTGGAAGTTGAAATAAAAGGAAAAAATTCTTCAGCCGAGAGAATTTTAGCACCTGATTATTCTTCTATTGTTCCGCCAGCGCAAAAAAATGTAAACCAAGAAAAAATTTCTACTTCAGAAATTTCAAATCAAAAAAATGAAATTCCTGAAGCATCTTCAAAAATTCCAGAAGAAAATTCAATTGATAAAAAAGATTATGAAAAAGAAAATCCTTCAACACAAACTTTCAGTGAAATTTCTTCCGGCAGTGAAGTTGCGTCTTCGCAGGAAATTTCTTCAACTTCATTAGAAAAAAACAATTCATCGGATTCTTCTGCTGATGAGCTTTTAAAAGCCGCGCAGGAATATTTCAATTCAAAAAAATACAAAGATTCACTTGCCTGTCTTGAAAGTTTCTTTGAAAAAACAGACTCAAGAATTGATGAAGGACTTTTTCTTCAGGCTCAAATTTTCGAATCAAATTCATCAGAAAGAAATATAAAAAGCGCGCTTGACAATTATGAAACAATTATCCGCCGTTATCCGCAAAGTCCAATCTGGAAAAAAGCCAGCGAGCGTGTTACATACTTAAAAAAATTTTATTTCAATATAAGATAAGTTTCGGAGAAAAAAAATGAAAAAAATTTTTGCATTAGCAGTTTCTGTTCTTTTTGCATTTACTTCCTGTAATTTTAAAGCAGAAAAAAATGTACCTAGAACAATTTCTGTAACAGGAAAAGGAACTGTAAAACTTGACAACGAAAAAGCTGTAATTTCACTTTCAGTTGTAACAAGAAGCGCAAGTGTTTTAACAGCAACCGAAGACAATGCAAAAAAAATGGAAGCTGTAAGAAATTCACTGGAATCACTTGGAATCGGAAAAGAAAATATTTCAACTTCATCATTTTATATTCAGCAGGAAACTTCGTATTCAAACGGACGGACAATTCTTGGGCAATACGTAGTTTCAAACAGCATAAACATCTTGATTTCTTCAATTGAAAAAACTGGACAGTTAATCGACGTAGCTGTAAAAGCTGGAGCGAATCAGTTTGATTCACTTTCATTTTCCGCAGGAGAAACTTCAGATGCTGAAAAACAGGCTAGAATTCTTGCGTTGCGTGATGCTGAACAAAAAGCAGTTACTCTTGCAAGCACAAGTGGATGCTCAGTTGGAAAAATCATTTCAATAAAAGAGCGTCCGGCAATCACAGAAAGCATATCGAACACAGTTTTATATGCGGCAAAAAAGGAAAACAGTTCTACTCCAGTTTCAGGAGGAAAAACTTCCGTTTCTGTAAATGTTGAAGTAGTTTACGAAATACAGTAAACTGATTATATTTTATTTCATAGAGGCAAAAAATGTTGGACTACAGATTTATTAAAGACAATCTTGAAGCAGTAAAGAAAAATATTATAGACCGCAACATGGATCCTGCAAAAGCTGACGCAGATTTAGTAGTGAAGCTTTTTGATGAACGCACTGCTCTTACAACTGAATTGCAGAATCTTCAGCAGAAAAGAAATGCAAATGCGGCGGCAATGAAACAAAAACTTGATCCAGAGACAAGAGCAAAATATATTGAAGAAGGAAAAAACATAAAGGATGCTGTTTCTTCAGCGGAGTCAAAACTTTCTGAGCTCGAGGTAAAGCTTGAAGAAGCCGGACGTCAGATTCCAAACATGGCGAATCCAGAAGTTCCAGTCGGAAAAGTTGACACAGAAAATCTTGAAGTAAAAAAAGTCGGTCAGCCAAGAAAATTTGACTTCAAGCCAAAGAGCCACGTTGAGCTTGGTGAGTCATTGGATTTAATTGACTTTGAGCGCGGAACAAAAGTTTCAGGAGCAAAATTTTATTATCTAAAAAATGAAGCGGTTTTTCTTGAGCAGTCGCTTATCATGTACGCTCTCAACATTTTGCGCAAGCACGGATTTACAACATTTATAACTCCGGACATTGCACGCGAAGAAATTCTAAAAGGAATTGGATTTAATCCGCGCGGAAATGAAAGCAATGTTTATGCAATCGAAGACGAAGGAACCTGCCTTGTTGCAACTGCGGAAATAACACTCGGCGGCTATCATTCAGGAGAAATTCTTGACAAATCAAAACTTCCGCTTATGTACTGCGGACTTTCGCATTGCTTTAGACGAGAAGCAGGGGCTGCAGGCCAGTTCAGCAAAGGGCTTTACAGAGTTCATCAGTTTGATAAAGTTGAAATGTTTGTCTACTGTCTTCCAGAGCAGAGCGATTCACTTCATGAAAAACTTCGTTTAATTGAAGAGGAAATTTTCAGCGGACTTGGACTTCCATTCCGTGTTGTTGATACTTGTACTGGAGATTTGGGCGCACCTGCTTACAGAAAGTGGGACTTGGAAGCATGGATGCCTGGACGTGCGGATGAAAATCACCCGGACGGAGATTACGGCGAAGTAACTTCAACTTCAAACTGTACAGATTATCAGGCCCGAAGACTGAATGTAAAATACCATGACGATGATGGAAAAAATAAATACGTTCACATGCTTAACGGAACAGCCGTTGCAGTCGGAAGAGCAATGCTTTCAATTCTTGAAAATTATCAAAATGAAGACGGATCTGTAACAATTCCAGAAGTTCTTGTTCCTTACTGCGGATTCGACAAAATCGGACCAAAAACAGACGTAGCATCTCCTGTTTACAAAACAATAAAAAAATAAAAATAGGAAGTCAAATTATGGAAGACAAAAATTATTCAAAGGGCATTTTTTACATCTTACTTTTTGCTGCCATAATTTTGGCGACTGTTATTTTAAAAATCACATCTTCCTTTTTTATTCCCCTCACACTTGCGCTAATGCTTTCGTTTGTTTTTTATCCATTTGTAAAGAACCTTACGAAATTTCGTATTCCGTGGATTGTAGGAATAATTCTAGTTGTGATTTTAGCGGCTGTGGCTTTTTTTATAATCGGAAATCTTTTGGTTGCAAGTTGCCGGACAGTTTTAAATGCTTATCCAAAATATGAAGCAAGATTCACAACTGTCTACAGTTTAATTGCCGAAGCTTTTCACATTCCGTTTGACGAAAATTCATCACTGATTATAAACCTTTGGAATTCATTAGGGGTAAGAACATTTGTTCAGAACTTCGCATTGGCGGCAAGTGGTTATATGTTTTCAACTGCAAAAGTCATACTCGTAATCGCGCTGTTCATTGTTTTCTTTTTAATTGAAATCCGCGGAATGAAAGAAAAAGTAAAAACTGCGTTTCCAGAAGAGCGTCTTAACAGAAAAATAATGTTCATAATTACAAAAACAATCGCAGAAGTAACACGATACATTTCCATAAAATTTTTGATTTCGTTTTTCACAGGACTTCTTGTGTTCCTGTTCTGCTTTATTGTTGGGCTTGACTTTGCAATTATCTGGGGTTTTCTTGCGTTCATTTTGAATTTTATTCCAACGTTCGGTTCTATTCTTTCCTGGGTTCTTACAACTGGATTTGCGGTTCTTCAGTTTTATCCTTCATTTGGAAAAATTCTTTATGTAGGAATAGCCGTGCTTGCTGTTAATTTCATTCTCGGAAATATTATTGAGCCACGCTGGGAAGGTTCAGACCTTGGAATTTCTCCGTTTCTCATTCTTGTAAGTCTTTCGCTTTGGGGCTGGCTTTGGGGATTTATTGGTATGATTCTTGCAGTTCCGATTCTTGTAATTATAAAAATCATCTGCGAAAATATTCAAATACTAAATCCAATCGGAGTTCTTCTGGGGAACAAAACAAATTTCAATAATAGAAAAAGAAAATTTTCGCTTTTCAACAGAAAAAATTAATTAGCCGAATTCAAAATCCTAGGCGATTTTTTATTCGCCTAGGATTTTGCCAGTGATTCTTTCATACAAGAATCTGGAATCTTCTTCTTTTAAATTCTCATATTTAAGGGAGAAGCATTTTATATTTTTTGAATTTTCGTTTTCATAAATTTTTTCAATAGAACACTCAACTTGAACCGTTCTTTTTAAAAGCCTGTTTTCCGAAAGCGTAAAGAAAAGCGAAAGATTGTACTTTAATTCATAATCAAGATTTTCAGAATTTTCTGCGCAGGCAAGCACAATCCGTTTGTCATCAGCAAAAATTATAAAAAACGGTTTTACTCTGCCCTCCACGGGTTCTTGCGGAAAAATATTTTTTTCAGAAAGATAGCGGACAATACTTAAAAGCTGAATGCCGTTTCCGATTGGATTTGCCTGCCCGGATTTTACTTCCTGCACAAACTTTTCAAGAAGCGACTTTGCCTCATGCTGATTCTCCTCTGGAATTTCAGACCACTTTGGAGTAGAAAAAATTCTGTAGCCTTTCATCGGAACGCAGTCAATTTCAACAACAGAATTTTCAGCCTTATAAGAAATTGTTCCGCTGAAATCATAATCGCTTTTTGAAAAAACCTCAGGAATTCTTTTTATGCTTGAAGGAATGACAATCGCAAGTCCTTGTGAACACTCTTTCATCGTTGTAATAAAATAAAGCCCAAGATGATTAAAATAAAACTGAACTTTTACAAGCTTTCCCAAAAACGGCAGAACCGTGCGCGCAGGATTTTTTAAAAGAATTATCCCCTGATTCAAAACTTTTATTTGCTCAGAAGGAATCGCAACAGGAAAAACCGCACTCGCAGGAATCCGGTTTTCTTTTTCAGGCACAGGAATTTTTTCGTCAACCATTTCAACATCATTCTGCTCAGGTTTTTTCTCAAGCGTAACAGTCAGAGGAACATTGTCGTCCATAAGATATTGAAGCACAAGCTCCCTTTCTATTTTTGTAAGCTCCTTGTTTTCAGACATCATTCCTCCTGTAAATTTTTGTTCAAGCTGAAAATTTCAAGCTGAAAAATTTTCCATTCTTGGTTTGTTTTTTTTAAATATGCATAAATGTCAACACTTGAATTTTTTTTATCATTTGTTTTAAGAAAAATTCTTACTGGACATTGATAAATTCCATCAGAAAAAAACGGCTCGCCTGCAACATGATTTAAAATATTCAGCTTCATTTCAGAAAAATCATGCAGAAAAATAACCAGCGAATAAAGATTTTCAGTTTCAAAATATTTTTCGCAATCCGCATTACTTTCAAGTGAATAAAAAAATGAATCAAGAATTTTTAAAGCATTCTTATCAATTGAAGAAACGTCAAGGCTGAACGAATCCTTAAAATTCGGAAAAACAGTCTTTGAATCAACAGAAGCCAAAGCGACAGAAGCTGGCGACAAAATTGTTTTTGGAGAAATTTTTTTTACAGCGGGTAATTTTTCTTTTAAAATATCAGCTTCAATTTCATTTGACCACAAAGAAGTTCTTTCAAAATTTTCTACGGAATTTTTTAAAGTATCATCTTTGGCTTCAGATTCTTCAAAAGAAGCCGCGCATGAAACAAAAAGTGCAACAATTAAAATTCCAGCTGAAAAAATTCTTATCATATTCTTCAATGCATATTATTATAATGGGGATTTTTGCAAAAGAAAAGATATTTTTTCAACAAACTGAAAATGAGCTGTTACAAAAAATAAAGTTTGCGGTTTTATATGTAATATATTATATTTATAAAAATAAAATTTTCGGAGGAAATCTATGGAAAATCAAATGACGTTTTACGCTCCAACAGAAACTGAACGGAAACTTTTCTTAACGAGAACTTATCTATGGATGGGAATCGCACTTCTTGTAAGCGCGGTAGTTTCATTTTTCGCGGCAGAGTCAGGACTGATTATTTCTATTCTAAAGGCAACAGGCGGAATGGGACTTATCATTCTTTGCATTGCGGAAATCGGTCTTGTAGTCGGACTTACTTCTTCAATTAGAAAGATTTCTGTAGCAAACGCAAAGCTTTTGTTCATTTTGTATTCAGCTTTAAACGGGCTTACAATTTCTACAATTTTCTTTACATATACAGCAAGCTCAATCGCAATTTGCTTTGTTTCCGCAGCGGCAATGTTCTTTGGAATGTCGCTTTACGGTCTTAAGACAAAATCAGATCTTACAACAGCCGGACGCTATCTTATGATGGCTTTGCTCGGAATTATCATCGCTTCTCTGCTGAATGGAATTTTGTTTCTTTTTGGAGCCGGAAGCACAATGTTCGACTGGCTGATTTCTGTTGCTTCTGTTGTTGTGTTCACAGGACTTACAGCTTATGACTCGCAGAAAATCATGCGCATTTCTTCAAGTGCGGACAATTCAGACTCGTTTAAGAAAATTGCGATTTACGGCGCGCTTGAGCTTTATCTTGATTTTATAAATATTTTCCTTTCGCTTTTAAGGCTTTTTGGAAACCGCAAATAAGTTTTAATTAAAAAAATTTTCAACAGCGTGCAGAATGGCATCCAAAGGCGAATACATTCTTTTTGTCATTGGCACGCTTCGTGTAAAAATTCCGCCATATTTTTTTTCAACTATGCGGCGGTCCAAGACAACGATAATGCCTTTGTCATCAGCGCGCCTCACAAGACGTCCAAACCCCTGCCTAAATTTTATTACAGCCTGAGGAAGGCTTAGCTGCATAAAAGGATTTCCGCCTTTTTTTTCAAGCGCTTCACTTCTTGCTGAAAAAACCGGATCATTCGGAACTGCAAACGGAAGCTTCACGATTATCACTTGACTAAGGCTGCTTCCAGGAACATCAACACCTTCCCAAAAACTGTCGGTTGCAAATAAAACGCTGTTTGTGTCTTTTTTGAATTTTTCAAGAAGCCTGAATCTGTCTTCATCGCCCTGCTTAAAAACTTCAATTCCGTTTTCAGAAAGAATATTCCGGCTTGCATTGAATGTAAATTTCAGGCTGTCATAGGAAGTAAAAAGAACAAGAGTTTTTCCGCCTGCAGCCAAAATAAGTTTTGGAACTGCATCTTCAACAAAAGTTTGAAAATACGAGCTGTCTGGGAATGGCGCGTCATTCGGAACTGCGAACAAGACATTTTCTTTGTATGGGAACGGGGAATCAAAACTGTCCTGCGCTACTCGCTCAGGCTCTGCAAAAGAAATTCCAACACGGCGAGTCCAGTAGCCAAAATTTCTGTCAATCTGCAAAGTCGCGCTTGTGCAGACAACAGTTTTCATCGGTTCAAAAACTCCAGAGTTCATCAAAGGCGCAATGTCCAGCGGAGTCTGAATAAACTGAACAAAAGTCACAAAATCTTCACCGGGGACTTTCGGAGGAATTTTCACTTTCTGAAGCCAAAAAACAGTGTCTTCTTTTTCTTCCCAAAGCAGAAAATTTCCGCACAAAGCCGCCAAAGATTCAAGACGGCGCAGAACGGTCTTTGCTTCCCAGACTGCCGGAACTTCAGAATCCTTGTCATCGATTTTTTCCAGAAGTTCACGCACAAGATTGTTAAACGCAGAAATTGAAGATTTCAGTTTTGAAAGCGCGCTAAAAGTTCCGATGAATTTCTGAGAGTTTCCATTGTGAATTCTTGCGTTAAAATTTTCATCAAGTTCAAGAATCGAAATCTGATCAAGTTCCAAAAGCGAATCTTTTATTCCATTGACAAGAGCCGGCGCACGTTCCATGCAGTCATCAGCGGAAGAAAACGCAGCAGCCTGAACAAGAAAACCTGTGTTTGAACTTCTAAAAGTTCTGAATAAAAGATTCACCTGTTTCATCACTTTAAATCTTGTTATTATTTCACTGAAAAAACTGGTCGCGCTGTCTTCAATTCCGTGGGCTTCGTCAAAAACAATCCGCCTGTAAGGAGGCAGAACGGCCGCATTGTCGTAACCTGCTCCGTTCATCCGGCTTTCAATGTCTGCAAACAAAAGATGATGGTTTACAATTATTATGTTCGCACTGGCAGCTTCATTGCGTACTTTCATCACAAAGCAATTTTCCCTGAACGGACATCTTCCGCCAAGACAAGCATCGCTTTCGCTGTTGACTTTTGACCACACGCTTTCAGATGGAAGAAAGGTAAGATCGCTTTTGCTTCCTGTTGAGCTTGTCTTTACCCATTCATTTATCTTGTCAATAATTTCAATTTCTTCATTAAAAAGGCCTCTATCGTTTTCCGCTTCAGAGAGCCTTCGAAGACAGATGTAATTTTTCCGGCCTTTTAAAAGCACCGCCTTTATTTTTTTTCCGATTAATTTTTGCGCAAACGGAATATCTTTTTCAAAAAGCTGCTGCTGAAGATTTATAGTTCCCGTGGAAACAACAACGCATTCCTTGTTTTTTACCGACCAAAGCATTGCCGGAATCAAATATGCAAAACTTTTTCCAACTCCAGTTCCGGCTTCAAAAACACCGATTTTTTCTTTATTAAAGGAAGATGCGATTTCTTTTGAAAGTGAAATTTGGGCCGGACGCTCTTCATAGTTTCCGTAGGATTTTGCAAACGGGCCTTGGCATGAAAGGAAAAATGCGGTTTCGTCCTCATTCAAAAGCTCAATTTTTTTAGGCTTGACCGGCTCCACAACCACATAAACCCGGGAAACATCATTGTCAACTATGTAAAATCCGAGCGAGCTATCAGAAGCATTGTAGGCAATATTTTGGTCAGCCTCGCTTGGCGAAAGATTTCCGCTTGGATGATTATGGATTATGACATTTCCTTCTTTTGCGGCGTTTTTATTAACAACTACGGAATTTTCATTTCCGCGGGAACCAGCCTGAAGCGAAACGACAATACCTTCCAAATCTATTTTTCCAGCCCAAAAAACTTCATTTCCATCCGCGTCCTTAATATCAGAGCGCATGGTGTCAATTACATTCTGGCTGAATCTTTTCAAGGCTTCCATAATCAGCGATATTTTAGATTGAAAGAAAAAAATGTTCAACAAGATGATTTTGTATGTGAATAAAATCACAATATTTTCTGTGAACTGTTATAAATTTCACAAAAAAATGAAAAATTCTCAAAATCATGCTTAAAAGGCCGTTTTCGTTTTTATTTCTATTAACAGGTGTTTTTTTTTGTATTATAATATAATTTGAATGTTGCTGTCATAGAAGGAATCTTCTTCGGACTATGCGGCGGCTCTTTTAAAACCATTTGCACACAGGAGATATTTATGGCAAACAAAATCACCATTATTGGTGCTGGACAAGTTGGCTCATCTATTGCTTATGCCCTTTGTCTTAAGAGCATTGCAACTGAAATCGTTATGATTGACATTGACAAAAACCGCGCTATGGGAGAAGCACTGGACATTCGCCAGGGAACTCCATACATGAGTCCTGTAAATATTCATGACGGCTCTTATGAAGACGCAAAAGACTCCGATCTTGTAATCCTGACTTCTGGAGTTGCACGCAAGCCTGGACAGTCTCGTCTTGACCTTGCGCAGACAAATGTAAACATAACAAAGTCAATTATTCCGCAGATTGCAAAAGTTGCTCCAAACGCAATTTATATTATTGTTGCAAATCCTGTTGACATCCTTACATATCAGTTTGTAAAAACATCTGGAATTCCTGCTGACCACATTCTTGGAACAGGAACTTTGCTTGACACAGCAAGATTACGCACAAAAATCGCTGATGTATACGGAATCGGACAGCCTAACCTTCACGCTTATGTTTTCGGCGAGCATGGAGATTCTTCATTTGTTCCGTGGTCTTTGGTAAATATTGCTTCTGTTCCTGTAGACTCATACTACGACAGCCTCAACGGAAAAGGAAAAGCAAAACCTGACCATGCAGAAATAGAGGACTTTGTACGCAAATCAGGCGGAATCATTATTTCAGCAAAAAAATGCACAAATTACGGAATCGGAGCTACAACAGCTCGTCTTTGCGAAATCATCAAAAATTCAAATGACTCTGTTACAATCGCTTCTTCAATGCTTACAGGCGAATATGGAATCAGCGATGTGTGCTTGAGCATTCTAACAGTTGTAGGCGGACACGGAATCACAGGACGTCTTGTTGCTCCTCTTACAGACAACGAGATTGCCCAGCTCAAGCATTCCGCAGACTGCCTCAAAGACGTAATCAAGCAGCTGGAGTTCTAAATGGAATACAGAATTGAACATGACAGCATGGGAGAGGTAAAAGTTCCTGCTGACAAACTCTGGGGCGCGCAGACTGAACGCAGCCACGAGAATTTTCTTATCGGCGTTGGAATTGAAACAATGCCGCGTGAAATTACAAAGGCTTTTGGCTATCTGAAAAAGGCGGCGGCGCTTGCGAACAATGCGCTCAAACCTGAAAAAATGACAGACAAAAAGCTCAAGTCAATTTCCCAGGCTTGCGATGAAGTTATTTCAGGCTCATTGAACGAAAACTTTCCGCTTGTTGTATGGCAGACAGGTTCTGGCACACAGTCAAACATGAATACAAACGAAGTTATTGCGAACAGAGCTAACCAGATTGCAGGCGAAAAACTTTGCCATCCGAATGACGACATAAACATGAGTCAGTCTTCAAACGACACTTTTCCAACCGCAATGCACATTGCCGCTGTTGTTGAAGTTGAAGACAAGCTTTTTCCGGCAATCGACATTCTTGTTGACACTTTCAAAAAACTGGAAAAAGTAAACGAAGGCATTGTAAAGTCAGGACGCACTCACCTTCAGGATGCTGTTCCAATTCAGTTCTCGCAGGAAATTTCTGGCTGGAGAACTTCTCTTGAGCGCGACAAGGAAATGCTTTCCTCCTCCCTTCCATATTTGAAGCAGCTTGCCTTGGGAGGAACAGCGGTCGGAACAGGACTCAATGCTCCATCTGGATTTGATACTCTTGTTGCAAAGAAAGTTTCAGAGCTCACAGGAAAAGACTTTGTTACAGCTCCAAATAAATTCCATGCCTTGACTTCAAAAGATGAAATTGTATTTGCGCACGGAGCTTTAAAAGCACTTGCCGCTGACTTGATGAAAATCGCAAACGATGTAAGATGGCTTGCTTCCGGTCCAAGATGCGGAATCGGTGAAATCCATATTCCAGAAAACGAGCCGGGCTCTTCAATCATGCCGGGAAAAGTAAATCCAACACAGTGCGAGGCAATGACAATGGTTGCTGTTCAGGTTATGGGAAATGACGCTGCTGTTGGAATGGCTGCTTCACAGGGAAACTTTGAGCTGAATGTATTTATGCCGGTAATCGCATATAATTTTCTTCAGTCTGTAAGGCTTCTTGCTGAAGTAATGGTAAGTTTCAACAAAAACTGCGCGGTTGGAATCACAGCAAACAAGGAAAAAATGCACTTCAACTTGTACAATTCCCTAATGCTTGTAACAGCCCTGAACCCATACATCGGATACGAAAACGCAGCAAAAACAAGCCACAAAGCTTATGAAGAAAATATTTCACTTAAAGATGCCTGTGTACAGCTTGGCTTCCTTACAGCTGAAAAATTTGACGATGTTTTCCATCCAGAAGAAATGGCTGGCGTAAAAAAATAAAAATACCAAGCCTTAAGTTTTTGCTTGAGGCTAGCTAAAAATATCCTGCACTTAGGAGCAAAGAATGAGTGAGAACCAGACACACACACTGACTTATTCTTATTTTCCAGGCTGCACGCTAAAAAACAAAGCGAAGGATTTGGACTTATACGGTCGTTTAAGCGCGGAAGCTCTTGGTTTCAAACTTGAAGAAATCGAAGAGTGGCAGTGCTGCGGCGGTGTATATCCTACAGGCAAAAATGAAATTGCCTCAAAGCTTCCTTCTGTCCGGGCTTTGGCTGCATCCAGAGATAAGAACCATGCATTGGTAACACTGTGCTCAGCGTGTTACAATGTAATCAAGCAGGTGAACAATGACCTGCAGAATGACGAGAACACAATTTTAAAAGTAAACAACTATCTCGCCCAAGACAATATTGAATACCACGGAGAGACGAAAGTCCTTCACTTCCTTGAAGTTCTCCGTGATGAGATCGGCTGGGACAACGTAAAGAAGGCCGTCAAGAATCCTTTCAAGGGAAAGAAAATCGGCGCCTATTACGGCTGTCTTCTTCTTCGCCCGGGAAAGGTGATGGAATTTGACGATCCGGAGAATCCGAAAATTCTTGAGGACTTCATAACCGCAATCGGCGGAACTCCGGTCATTTATGCCCAGCGCAACGAGTGCTGCGGCGCCTATGCCGCGTTTGAGGACGAAACGATTCCCCAGAAAAGGTCGGCTTCGATTCTTGCGAACGCCGAGGACATGGGAGCAGACTTCCTTGTCACAAGCTGCCCTCTGTGCCGCTACAATCTCATAAAGAACAAAGGCTCCTCAAAGCTTGATGTCATCTACTTTACGGAACTTCTTGCGGAAGCTCTCGGCGTAAAGGATGCCGTGGCAAAGGAGGCTGTGAATGCTTGAGTCAGAAATTCAGAAATACAAGGAACTGATTCTTGAGACAAGCGGAGTCAATCCGAAAAAATGCATGGTCTGCGGAAAATGCTCTGGAACCTGCCCTAATTACGACTCTATGGAATATCATCCGCATCAGTTTGTGCAGATGGTTGAGAACGGAGAAATCGAGCCGCTTTTGAAGAGCAAATCGATTTATACCTGTCTGAGCTGTTTCGCCTGCCTTGAGAGATGTCCACGCCAGGTCGAGCCGGCCAAGCTTATTGACGCTGTGCGCACTGTAGTCGAGCGTGAGCGCGGTCCGCTTCATCTTGATCCTGTTCAGGTTCCTGAAAAGCTTGATGAAGAGACTCCGCAGCAGCTTTTGATGAGCGCATTCAGAAAGTACCGCAAATAGGAGCAGCATCATGGAAAGAATCGGTGTTTTCGTGTGCCATTGCGGCACAAACATTGCAGGCACTGTTGACGTTGCAAAAGTAGCTGAAGAGCTCGGCAAGGTGAACGGTGTAGTTTATTCAACTCATTATACATATATGTGTTCTTCCGCCGGTCAGAAAATGATCGAGGACAAGATTCACGAGCTGAACCTTACTGGTGTGGTTCTGTGCTCCTGTTCTCCGCGTATGCATGAGAAGACCTTCCGTTCCTGTGCGGAGCGCGCCGGCTTGAATGCTTACAAGGTGGAAGTCGCGAACATCCGTGAGCAGTGCTCATGGGTTATGAAAGAAATGGGCGATGCAACAGAAAAAGCCATTGCTTTGGGCAAGGCGGCTGTCGCAAAGACAATTCTTGACACGCCTCTTATTGAAGGCGAGACTCCAATGACAAAACGCGCATTGGTAATCGGCGGCGGTATCGCAGGAATCACGGCTGCACTCGACATTGCGGACGCGGGATTTCCGGTTGATATTGTTGAGAAGGACTATACGGTCGGCGGAAAGATGGCGAAGCTTGACAAGACTTTCCCTACATTGGACTGCGCGTCCTGTATCGTCACGCCGAAAATGACTGAAGTCAGCCAGAATCCGAACATCCGCATCCTCTCCTACTCGGAAGTTGCAGGTGTGAAAGGATATATCGGAAACTTCGAGGTGGACATCAAACGCCATCCGCGCTATGTTGACGAGACGAAATGCACGGGCTGCGGAGCGTGTATCGAAAAGTGTCCGAACAAGAAAGTTCCGAACGCATTCAACCTGAACCTGAACAACCGCAAGGCGATCGACATTCCGTTTGCCCAGGCTGTTCCGAAGGTGGCCGCAATCTCCGCGGACTACTGTCTTCACATGAAAGGCCTCAAGAACGGCAAGGACAATGTCTGCGGATTCTGCGAGAAGGCCTGTGCAGCAGGAGCAATCAACTTCCATCAGGAAGAGACAATGCTTACTGAAAAATACGGCGCAATCATCGTGGCTACCGGTTACAATCCGATCAGCCTTGAGAAATTCGATGAGTACGCATACAGCCAGAGTCCTGACGTCGTTTCATCACTTGAATTCGAGCGCCTCTGCAACGCATCAGGTCCTACAAACGGACATCTTCTCCGCCCTTCAGACGGAAAGGAGCCGAAGAACATCGTGTTCGTCCAGTGCGTGGGAAGCCGCTGTTCTGCGGACTCCACAAAGGGCCACGAATACTGCTCAAAAATCTGCTGTATGTACACTGCGAAGCATGCGATTCTTACCCGCGACCACTATCCTGACACAAACATCACCGTCTTCTATATCGACGTGCGCACTCCGGGAAAGAACTTTGATGAATTCTACCGCCGCGCGGTTGAGCAGTACGGTGTCCACTACATCAAGGGACAGGTGGGAAAAGTAACTCCGCTCTCTGACGGAACTCTTGATGTACAGGGCTCTGACCTGATTCTGAACAGACAGGTTCACATCAAAGCGGATATGGTTGTACTTGCAGCCTCAATCGAGGCCGACAAGTCGGCGCGTCCGCTTGCGACAATGCTCACGACATCCATGGACAACAATGACTTCTTCCTTGAGGCCCATGCAAAGCTCCGTCCTGTTGAGTCTCCTACAGCCGGCATTTTCCTTGCCGGATGCTGTCAGGGACCTAAGGATATTCCGGAGACTGTAGCGCAGTCTTCAGGCGCGGCCGCAAAGGCGATCTGCCTGCTTGTAAAGGACAAGCTCAAGAACAATCCTTGCACTGCGAATCCGAACGAGAACGCCTGCAACGGCTGCGGCCAGTGCGCGAACGTCTGTCCTTACGGCGCGATTTCTTACATCGAGAAGGATTTCCGCGGACCGAACAGAACTACAATCACACGCCGTGTTTCCCAGGTGAACAAGGCTATGTGCCACGGATGCGGAGCCTGTACGGTCGCCTGTCCTTCCGGCGCGATGGATCTGTTAGGATTCAGCAACAAACAAATCTTGGCGGAGGTTGACTCAGTACTGTAATTCGCAATGCCCAAACAGCAATGCGTAATTATTTATCCTGAAAAAAAGAACTATGGCTGAAAATAAAGAATGGGAACCGAGAATTGTTGCTTTCTGCTGCAACTGGTGCTCTTACGCCGGTGCGGACTTGGCTGGCAACAACCGTCTTGAATATCCGAAGAACGTTAAAATTATCCGTATTCCATGCTCATGCAGGCTGAATCCTCTGTTCATTCTCCGTGCATTCCAGCGTGGTGCGGACGGTGTAATCCTATGCGGATGTCACCCCGGTGACTGTCACTACTCTACAGGAAACTATTTCGCGCGCCGCCGCATGACCCTGCTCTTCTCGATGCTTGACTACTTGGGAATTGACAAGGGACGCACGCGCGTTGAATGGTGTTCCGCCGCTGAAGGTGTCCGCTTTGCCGGAATCATGAACGATTTCGTATCGCAGATAAAAGCCCTTGGCGAAAACAAGAAGCTGGAGGATGTAAGATGCAAGACAAACTGATTGCCCGCGCCAAGGAACTTCTTTCTGAAGGCAAGGTACAGAAGGTTGTCGGCTGGAAGAAAGGTCTCTTTGATGACGACATCACTCCGGCCGTATTCGCAACCGCGGAAGAACTGGACAAGGATTTTGTCTTCAATAAATACTGCAAGGCAAACCTTTCAAAATATCTGGTCGGAATCACAAGAAACATCGAGATTGCGAAAAGCACGGCGCGCATGAACAACACGATGGCGAAGCAGCGCGATCCGAACGCACAGGACAAGCCTATTCCGTCCGAAGTTGTGCTTGTGTTCCTGAAGCCTTCCGACACTTATTCATTCACACAGCTGCTCAAGGAAAGCCGCATTACAAGAGATGATGTCTATGCGGTCGGCGTTCCTTGCCAGGACACAGTTGACGGCGGAGATGTATGCGGAAACTGCGCCGGAAAGAAGCCCGTCTCATGCGACGAGTACATCGGCGTGGATCCGGAAGCAGAGGTTGCTCCAAACACGGCAAGAATGGAGGAGGTCGCAAAGATTGAGGCCATGTCTGTGAACGGGCGTTATGAATTCTGGAGAAATGAATTCAGCCGCTGCATCAGATGCAACGCCTGCCGCAACGTCTGCCCCGCCTGCACCTGCGAGAAATGCGTGTTCGACAACAACGCGCTCTACACGACGCAGAAAGTCGCGGAGACAAGCTTTGAGGAAAGCCTGTTCCATATCATCCGCGCATGGCACGTAGCCGGACGCTGCACGGACTGCGGCGAATGCTCAAGAGTCTGTCCTCAGAACATTCCGCTTTATCTTCTTAACCGCAAGTACATCAAGGACATCAATGAGATTTACGGCGACTATCAGGCCGGAGCGGACATGGAGTCAAAGCCCGCGATGCTCCGTTTCCAGGAGGACGACCCGGAGACAACGATTGTTTACGACAGATCAAAAGACGGAGGTAATGAATAATGCTTAGTATCGCAAAAGATAAAATCGATTCATTATTTGAGCTTATCGGTTCAAAACAGCCTTTGTACTTGCCTGTTGACAACAATTCGGGAAAAGCCGACTTTGCGAAATGGCAGAAAGGCACAAAGCTTTCAGAAAAACTAAAGACCACACGCTCCGCAAAGGATTTCTTCTTTCCTAAGACCGAGCATCTTGTGAGCTACGAAATGAGCGGAAAGGAAGTCAAGGTCGTTGATCCGCGTAAGGAAGTCGGGGATTTTGTGATTTTCGGTGTGCGGGCCTGTGATGCGCGCGGCTTCACCGCAATCGACAACGTCTACCTGAACATGAATCCTGTGGACTCATACTACAAGAACCGCCGCGAGCACGGAACAGTAATCGTCCTTGCCTGCAACGAGCCTGCGAAGACCTGCTTCTGTTCCACATTCGGAATTGACGCGTCGCTTGCAAAACCTGCCGGAGACGTCAGCTGCTGGCTCGCCGACGGAAAATACTATTTTGAGGCCAACACCGACAAGGGCAAGGCTTTTGTTGAGAACGCGAAATCCGCGCTTGAGGACGCTGACACATCGGCTGTTGAAGCCTGCAGGAAGGACATCGCGGAAAAAGTTGAAAAGCTTCCGTTCGCGCATCTTGACCTTTCAAAATTTCAGGGCAAGGATATGCTCAAGATTTTCAACTCGAAAATCTGGGACAAGGTTTCTGAGCCCTGCGTTGGCTGCGGAACCTGCACTTATGTCTGCCCGACATGCATGTGCTTCGACGTGCGCGACTTCGCCACAAGCAACGGCGTGCGTCAGATCCGCTGCTGGGATTCCTGCATGTACAACGACTTCACCCAGATGGCCGCCGAGAATCCGCGCCACACCCAGAAGGAAAGAAGCCGCCAGAGATTCATGCACAAGCTCATGTACTATCCTATGGCGCATGACGGAATGTTCAGCTGCGTTGGCTGCGGACGGTGCGTTGAGAACTGCCCTGTGAACATGAACATCGTCAAGGTCATCAAGGCCGTAAACGAGAGCGATGACATCTAAGGAATAGGAGAAACTGATGGAAAACAAAGAAAGCTTTATTCCTTATGTAGGAAAAATTATTGATATCAAGCAGGAAACTCCTGATGTAAAGACTTTCAGCGTAGTCGGTCTTGACGGAAAGAAATTGTTCGAGCACATTCCGGGACAGTGCGCAATGCTGATTGTTCCGGGCGTGGGCGAGTCGATGATTTCAATAACATCCTCCCCGACTCTTGAGACGCACATGGAATTCTCAATCAAGAAGTGCGGCTGCGTCACAGAATGGCTTCACTCCGCGGAAGTCGGCCAGGAAATATGTCTGCGCGGCCCTATCGGAAACGGATTCCCTGTTGAAGGCGCGCTCAAAGGCAAGGACATTCTCGTAATTGCCGGCGGTATCGGAATCGCTCCGGTCCACTCGGTCGTAAACTACATGATGGACCACCGCGAGAACTACGGACGGATTCAGGTCATCTACGGAAGCCGCTCGAAGGCAGACCTCGTGCGCCTGGATGAGATGCAGAACGTCTGGATGAAGCAGCCGAACTGCTCTATAAATCTTACAATCGACCGCCCTCAGGACGACTGGGACGGACACGTGGGATTCGTTCCTCCTTACGTCACGGAGTGCAATCCGGATCCGAGCATGACAGTAATCATGTGCGGACCGCCGATTCTGATTCACCTCTCTCTCGACGCATTGAAGAAGCTCGGCTTCAAGGACAGCCAGGTCTTCACGACTATGGAAATGCGCATGAAGTGCGGAATCGGAAAATGCGGAAGATGCAACATAGGCGACAAATTCGTCTGCAAGGATGGACCTGTATTCAGCTTCGACCAGCTTGGGGAACTGCCTCCAGAGTATTGATTTCAAGAATTTTCCTGTGAAGATTCGAAAATTTTTATAAGACTTCAGATGCGCCGTCCGCGGCGCATGAGGAGATTAAATTATGTCAGAGACAAAACAGATGGCTACAATATATCTGTTCGGCAAGAAATACGAAGTGCCGGCAGAACTTACAATCATGAACGCAATGGAATATGCCGGCTACCAGCTCAAACGCGGCTGCGGATGCCGCAACGGATTCTGCGGAGCCTGCGCCACAATCTACAGAATCAAGGGCGAGAACCAGCTCCAGACCTGCCTTGCCTGCTCAAAGAAAGTCGAGGACGATATGTACATCGCCACACTTCCGTTCTTCCCACTCGTGAAGCAGGTTTACGACCTGAACACGATGAAGCCGGAGCAGGCCGTGATGATGCAGCTTTACCCGGAAATCTATTCCTGCGTGGGCTGCAACGCCTGCACAAGAGCGTGTCCGCAGAGCCTGAACACAATGCAGTACATCGCATACGCACAGCGCGGAGACTTCGCCAAGTGCGCCGATCTCTCGTTTGACTGCGTAATGTGCGGATGCTGCTCCTCAAGATGTCCTGCAGGAATCAGCCATCCTCAGGTCGCAGAGCTTGCCCGCCGCCTGAATGGAAAGTACATCCAGCCGCAGAGCCAGCATCTTATTGACCGCGTGAACGAAATCAACGAGGGAAAATGCGAGGAGCTTATCCAGAACCTGATGAAAAAGCCGTTGGCGGAAATCAAAGAGCTCTACAACAACCGCGAAATCGAGAAATAAACAACAACTGACGCACCTTCCTTGGTGTCAGGGAGAATTATATGTACGGAAACGAATTGGACGAAGCAGCCAAAATTGTTGCTGCAAAACGTGAAGAAAACCTTAAATTCGAACATGCGCGTCTCACTGCTGACGAAAAGGATCAGCTTCTCAAGGAATATCATCCGGACCGCATCGCAAGCCAGTTCGAGGAGCTTAAAATCGGACCGAACAAGGGACAGAAAGCGCCGATTGAGCTTGCGGCAATGCTTCAGGCGAAACCGCGCCTTGAGCCGGAGCACATCGACCTTGCCCACGTTGACTATGAGACGGACGTTCTCGTAATCGGCGGAGGCGGAGCCGGAACATCGGCCGCAATCATGGCAAGCGAGGCAGGAGCGAATGTCCTTCTTGCAACAAAGCTCCGCATCGGAGACGCCAACACAATGATGGCGGAAGGCGGAATTCAGGCGGCGGACAAGCCTAACGATTCCCCTGCACAGCACTATCTTGACGCTTTCGGCGGCGGACACTTCGACGGAAAGCCTGAGCTTGTCTACACTCTTGTAAACAAGGCCCCTTCCGTAATCAAATGGCTGAACGACCTCGGCGTTGAATTCGACAAGGAAGCTGACGGCACGATGGTCACGACACACGGAGGCGGAACGAGCCGCAAGCGTATGCATGCATGCAAGGACTATTCGGGAGCCGAAATCATGCGCACTCTCCGCGACGAGGTTCTCAACCGCCCGGACAAAATCACGGTCATTGACTTTACTGCCGCGATAGAAATCATCAAGGACGACAAGGGAAACGCCTGCGGAGCGGTTCTCATGAACGTAGAGACAAATGAGATCAGAATCGCAAAGGCGAAGGTCGTAATCATCGCGACAGGCGGAGCCGGACGCATGCACTACCAGGGCTTTCCTACATCGAACCACTACGGAGCGACAGCTGACGGTCTTGTAATCGCATACAGAGCCGGCGCAAAGCTTCTGTATCAGGACTCACTGCAGTACCACCCGACTGGAGCCGCATATCCGACACAGATTCTCGGAAAGCTCGTTACTGAGAAAGTACGCTCGCTCGGCGCAAAGCTTATCAACAAGAACGGAGAGGTCTACATCCATCCGCTTGAGACACGCGACGTGAACGCATCCGGAATCATCAAGGAAGTGCGCAACGGACGCGGAGTCCACAACGAGGTTCAGGACGCAGTCTGGCTCGACACTCCGATGATTGAGATGATTCACGGAGAAGGAACAATCCTCAAGTCAATTCCTGCGATGTACAATATGTTCATCAAGTACGGAATCGACATCCGCAAGGAGCCGATTCTTGTCTACCCTACGCTCCACTACCAGAACGGTGGCGTAGAGATTGACAAGACCTGCCACACAAACGTCTCAAATCTTCTTGTAGCTGGAGAAGCCTCCGGCGGCGTTCACGGAACAAACCGCCTGATGGGAAACTCCCTGCTTGACGTTGTCGTGTTCGGACGCGAGGCTGGAATCGAGGCGGGAAAAATGTTCAAGAACATCCAGCTTTCCGACACCTCAAAGATGAACCTTGACCACGTTAAGGCGTTTGAAAAGGAGCGGGACGCGGCCGGAATAAAATCCGACGTGGTTTCTCCGAAAATCCTTCCGCGCTACACACACGGAAACAAGGAATTCGAGAAGGCGATTCCCGGAGCAAGTAAATAAAGCAAACTGATTTACTGCAAAGAGGCTGTTCAAAATTGGCAGCCTCTTTTTTTGGCAATAAGAAATAACCTATTTAATAAATTTCAAAGAGGCTGTATGAAAAACAAACATATTTCACTTTCTACAAAAATGGTTTTAGGAAACATTCTACCATTAGTTCTTGCTTCAACATTCATAATTGTTTCTTTTCTTATTGCGCTAAATAAAGCAATAAACACAGATATTGAAAAAATCACTGGAATTTCAATTGAAAATATTGACGACAAGATATCAGCATTTATTCAAAAATATGAAATTCAGGTTGACAATCTAAGAAATATTCTTCAAGAAAGACACAACAAGGAAACTGCAGACTTTGCGGCAACGACACTTACTGTAGATATGCCTGATGATTTTTCTATATACTACGGAACTTTGATTTCCCGCTATGAGCCGGGCGGATTTTACTCTGACAGTTCCGGCTGGACTCCTGACGACGACTGGTTTCCTCCAAACCGATCGTGGTTCAAGGACGCTGTAAAAAATTCCGGGAAATTTGCAATCACCGATCCTTACTTTGACTCAAAGACAGGCTCAATCTGCACAACAATCAGCAAAGATGTAAAAGACAAAAACAACAAACTGCTTGGAGTAGCAGCAATTGATATAATACTGGACAATCTTTCTGCGACAATGGCGGAAATTGAAATTTCAGAAAACGCAAAAGGCTACATTGTAAATGCAGACGGCTTGTTTATCACAAATGAAGACACAGCTTCTTTGATGGAAAAATCAATTTTTGATAAACCTGAATTTAAAAAACACAACTTTAACAAAGACAATTTTTTAGATTCAGCAAATGTAATGATAAAAGACGGAATTTTTTATGGAGTATGCAAATCATCTTCAACACCGTGGTATATCATAGTTTACGGTCCGGTTTCCGACTTTACAAAAAACAGTTATTCAGCAATTTTTAGGGTTTTACTTATAATTATCGTGGCAATTATAACTGCAACAATTATTCTTCTTTTCAGCGCAAAATCAAGTGCCAAAGAATTTAAACTTATGGTTAAAAATTACAATGAAATTGCGCATGGCGACTTTACAAAAGAAGTCAAAGATGGCAACACAAAAGAAGCTGCAGAACTTGCAGAAGGATTCAACAACATTATCGTTGACCTTTCTTCGCTAATCAAAGGCATCAGGAATTCCGCAAATGACATCGGCAATATCACAAAAAATCTTTCAGAAGCTTCTGATGTAATCGGACAAAGCGTTGAAACAACAAACAGTTCGGTTGAAAATGTTGCGCAAAGCGTTCAAACGCAGATTCGTTCAGTTGATAAAATCGACCAGTCTGTTACAGAAATTGTAACTCAAATAAGCAATCTTAAATCTGAAATTGAAAATCAAGACAGAACAATTGACAATTCGTCCGACTCAATTGAAGTCGTAGCGAATAATGTTCTTGCTATAAATGAGAGAATTAAAGAAGCATCAAAGGATGTTTCAGAGCTTGTAGAATTTGCAGATAAAAATAGAAATGAGATAAAAAAATCTGTCGCACAGATTCTTAAAGTCAAAGAAAAATCTTACAGAATGCAAAGACGCCGCAACTACGCTGCTTGCCGCATCAAACAAAATCACAGAAACTGTAGGCAAAAACAACGCCTCTGTAAAAACTCTCAACCATGCGATTTCTCCATTTAAGGTGAGGTAAGTAAAAATTTACTAAACAGATTAAATCGAATTCGTGGTTCCCATCCCTGAACTTTCTTCGGAAAATCTTCTCATTTTTTATAAAATACAAATAACCTAACAATTTTCAGAATGAAAACAAAATTGATCCACTTATTTCCAGACAATAGGTTCTTCCTGCAATTCAGACTTTTCTAAAAAGTCTTGCTCATAAAGATTATCCTTTCACTTCCAAACTCACATCCACACTTTCACTTGTTCTAAAAAGTTCGACTTCGGATGCAGGAACTTCCACAATACATTTTGATTTGCTATCTAGCTGAACTGCCTTTATCATCTGAATTCCGTTCTCCTCAAACTGGATAACTGCCTCAAAAATATGTCCGTTTTTCATAAAAACCTGATTGTTCAATGATTTTATGTTCATAAGATTCTCCTTGAAAAGTTTTTGGCGTTTCTGCGAAAGGTACGCCTTTTTATTCAGACTTCCTGGAAGAAATCTGGCGGCAAGGCGCATCAATGGAATTATGTCGTTCTTGGTCATTCCGTTGAAATGTCGCAGACTTTTTGTATAAATTGAATATTCATCTAAAGCCTTTGAAACTGAACGCCGGCGAAAAGTTCCGTCTGTAATCCTGAAATGAAGAATCGGTTCCTGCAGTGTTTTTATCCTGTGTCCAACGGCAAGAAGCCTGAACCACAAGTCAATATCCTCGTTGCATTTTGTGCTTTCGCTATACCCAAATTCTTTCAGCAAGGCAGTCCTCATCATCAAAGTCGGATGCGCAACAGGAGTTCCCCGGTAAAGCGTTCTTGATTTTGAGTCTGTCCATTTCGGATAGAGACGGACTCTTCGGAATTCAGTTCCGTTTTCTTCTATATAAAACTCCTCAATTCCACCGCCTAGAATTTCAATTGAAGAATCTACTTCAAACTGGGCAATCTGTTTTTCAAATCTGTCTGAAAAACAGATGTCATCGCTATCCATTCTTGCAACAAGCTCCGTCTCAACAAACTGCAGTCCGTAATTTAGTGCATGTGCAAGCCCCTGATTTTTCTCATAGCCCACAACTTTCAGCGGAAGCTTACTTTGCCATTCAGAGATAACAGATTCCAGCTCATGATTTAGAATTCCATCTTTTACAAGAACAACCGAATAAGGCTGTACAGTGTTTTCCGCAATGCTCTGCAAAGATTCAGAGAGATATTCGGGATTATCTTTTTTGTAAACGGATTGAAGTACAGTGAAAGTCATTGTGAGGTCTCCTTAATTTTTTTAAAAGGCTAACTGAGCATCTATATAAAAAAAGCATTAGTGAGCAGATAAAAGAAACTTGAATTTTTTTGTCATCTAAAATAAAAGAGCATAATGTAAACAGTAAAGAAAGAACAAAATAATATATCAGTTGGAAATTATTTAAAAATTTTTCTGAATAATCACAATTCTTTTTAAAAAAATATGTAGCTGTTTTTAACAATGGCAAAGTAATAAAAAGCGATATGAACGAAATTAGATTCATCTGTATTGGAAAAATCAGAAATGGTACAAGAAATCGAAAAGTGACTAAAAGAGAATTCGATAAAAACCTATATCGACTATTTATATTATTGTGAACTAAATAAATAGACATTAATAAAAGACAGAAAATATACAATACAGATTTTACATTATTTAAGCAAATTAAAATCGAATAAAGTAAGATTATAAAAAGCAAACGAATATTTATTATTCTTAAAATATTTTTTTCACCGAATTCTAATTCCTGCTTTGAAAGTCTTAAAGTTGGACTTTTTTCTTTTCTTGATGAATATACATCATTTATTATATAGCCAATTTCATAAATTGAATTGACAATTAAATATGAACAAAGAAACGAAATTCCACTTTGATTTATATTTTCATCTTTAATGAAAATATAAAAATAAAGAATTGAAGGAAAAACACTCGTTATAAGGAATGAAATGAAACCTAAGATTCCAATATAACGAGTTTTCAAAGTGTAAAGCAAGGGAATATAAAATTTCTTTTTTTCTGTTTTCTTTATAAAAAGTTTATCATCGGCAATTTTCAGCAAATCCGTGTCAGATTTATTGTCAGTACATACAAACAATCTCTCATAATTAAAATTTTCGTGTAAAATATCAGATTTTTTGCCCACATCTGCGTGAAATCCATCGACAGCGAAATAGTTTGCTGCTTTATGCACAATTTGCTCAGGTGCATTCGAGATAAAAACAACTTTTGAATTTCTTTTTTTTTCTTCAAGAAGTTTATGAATCTTGGTATTTATTTTAAATTCAGAAATATCAAAATTTTCAATAAATGAAGATGGGATTCTTTGTAATTTTCTATCTATTTTATGTTGCCAAGTAGACTTAAAAAAATAAGAGAAAAACCTGGCAAATAATCCTGTATAAAAACCTGTATGAAAAAAGGAATTTAAAATAAGAAGATGTGAATTCTTTTCCCATAAAGTACCATCTAAATCAAACACTGAGATATTTTTTACTGTCATCATTTTTATCCAAAACTCCGTAAATATTTTTTCTAAAATCTTTTATTCCTTTTACAAAATATTGCAAACGTTTCTTTTTATTAGGGAGAAGAATCAAATATAAAACTGGACGAATAATAAGCATAAATATAAATCTGATTCTAAACTTTATAATAAGCCTCAGATTTAGACACGGAGGAGAAAAAACAACGAATTTGTGCTAAGGTCAAGGTAGGACAAATTCATGGGAAGAAAAAGAAAGGATTTTTCAGACAAGTTCAAACTCGAAGTTGCAAAAGAGGCTCTTAAAAAGAGAGCTAAAGAGGCGGAGGTCGCTGCAAAGTACAGCATTGCACCAAGCACACTGTCTGAATGGATGGAGCAGTTTCTGGAAGGAAAACTTGAGACAGACGAACAGAAAGCCCTCCGTGAAGAGAATGAAAGGCTACGGGCAAAGCAGGATGAAATGCTCGCCTCATTAGGAAAGAAACAGCTCGAGGTTGACTTGCTAAAAAAAAAGCTTCATCTGGACTAGCATCATGGCAGCTTGTTCAAAAAGATATGCATGACAAAAATGGAGTCGGGCTGTCTGTACTTGAACAGTGCCGGATACTGAAACTTCCACGGGCAACTTACTATGAGCGCCGCAGATTTGAAGCAGAACGACAGAAAAAGAAGGCTGGGGAAAACAAAACAAGGTTCAATCGTGCAAAAATTGTAATCAATGAGTGGTCAACTCACAGTACCTATGGTTACAAAAAGATGTCAAAGCATCTGAAAAGACTCGGGTACGACTGGGCTGGAGAAAAGTTTATCCGCAACCTGTACAAGGAACTTGGAATCAAAGGCCAGAAGCCTGTCTTCAAGACCACAAGAAGCGGAAAAGCGCCATACGGAAAGTTCCCGTACCTCTTGCGGAACAAGCTCATCGCGTTCCCGAACCAGGTAATGGCGACAGACATCACTTACATCAAGACTCCATGGGGCATGATGTATTTTACGGCCGTGATTGATTTGTACAGCCGGAAGATTCTGAGCTGGCGGCTCTCGGACAGCATGAGGACAGATTTCTGCCTGGAATGCGTGAGGGAAGCCTTTGAGAAATACGGGGTTCCGGCAGTATTCAACACGGACTGCGGTTCCCAGTATACCAGCGGAGAGTTCATCGGGCTTCTGAAATCCTACAATGTTGAAATCAGCATGGACGGAATCGGAAGATGCAAGGACAACATCTTTGTAGAGCGAACCTGGCGTACTTTGAAATATGAATGGATTTTTCTCCGGGATTACAGATCCGAAGAAGAACTCCGGAAACTGCTTGGAGAATTCGTGAGGTTCTTCAACAATGAAAGAATTCATCAGGGCTTGGATTACAAGACTCCTGACGAAGTATACAGGGAAGGAAGTTTTCCTTCGGCAATCATCAACAAGATGGCTGCATAAAATTCGTTATTTTTCAGACAAAATGTCTGGACAAAGGGCTTAGCTTACTTAAATGGTACATAGTCTTTTCTTAAGAGATAAAGACAATCACGAACCTGATAATAAACTCTAAAGGAAGCCCATTCTTCAATTTTAATTCCACAAAAATAATGAATACTTTTTCCAAGTCGGTGTGAAAGAACTGCGTTTGTTGAAAGGCAACAGAAAAATCCAGTGTGTAAAACTCTCCAGCATAAATCCCAGTCTGCCATATCAAGAAATATTTCCTCGTTCCACAAGCCAATTTTTTGCAAAACTTCCAGTTCGGTGAACATTCCAGATGTGATTATTGACTTTACTTGATAGATTCCCTCTGTGATCCTCTTCTTTTGTTTTGGAATCATCAGTTGATTTGCATTTTTTTCAAAATATGCCGGTCCGATAATTCCTTTCTTGCCTAATTTTCTGCAGCAAAATGAATAGTCATTTTTCAATTGTTCAATGAGGCTTTCAGGACAGAAAGAATCCTGGTCAAAAAAGATGATAAAGCAATTTTCTGTTAATTTTTTTAAGTAACGGTTAAATGCTTCTGAAAGTCCAAGATTTTCCTTGTAAGCAATATATTCTGTTTTTTCAATTCCAGAAAACAAGGCGGAATTATCAGAAATCGGCGTATTATCAAGCAAGACAACTTTGTCTACTAATCGTGAAAGCTGAATTATATTATTTCTCACATTTTCATCAGGGAAATATACAGTTATAAGTGAAATTGTTTTCATTTTATGAAAGTCTCCTTTTTCGAATGTGAATAAAATACAGAACAGAGCAAAAAACCTGTAATCATGTGAGTTGTATCAAAGCAATACGGATTAAAAAATGTATAAGCCAAATAGGTAAAATAAATAAAAACAAGAGCAAAGCTATTTTTCCGTTTTAAAAGAAGCCCAAATGTCAAAATTAAAAATAAAGAGTATCCGATAATTCCAATCTGATTTATCACATAAAGAGTCTGAACTTCAAAATAATCCGCACCGGAATAATCTCGATATTTAGTTTTTGCAGTTATTGAATTCCCAACTCCGTTTCCAGTAATTATATTTCCGGAAAGCAGAATTTCCGCCTGATCTTTTCTAACAGCATTACTATATCCAGCTTTTTCTTCAAGAATCGAATTTGCCTTGTCTATAATTACTGGAAAGCTCATCATAGTACAAACCAAAAGAAAACATACTTTGAAATCAAAATTATAGCTTCTCTTTGTCTTAAAAAGCCAAGAGGCAAAAAAATATAAGACAAACAGGAATATTCCTATAAGATAGGCTTTGTTTCCCGCAATAAGGCACGCTAAAAACAAAGCAACTCTATAGAATAATTTATCTTTTTTGTAGCAGGCCGTAAAAAACGCCATTACAAGAAGCGCATTTCCTTGAACCTGAACTCTAGTCAAAAACATAGAGCCGAACGAATAAATGTCACCCCAGCCTTTCAAATGTCCGTATGCTCTTATAGCAGAATAGCTTCCTGTTTTTACAATTATTCCATAAATCGAAAACAGCACAATAGCTTTCAAGAATGCGATTCTTACAAATACCTTTGAATAGAAATTGCTGTTTTTGGATTCATCTATACAAAAGAACAAAGGAATCATCAGAAAAATTTCCGAAAATCGAATGATTTTTCCGATAGCAGCATTTAAATTAAATGCCACGCAAAATATACATATTGATATATACAAGCAATACAAACAGAATAATGGTCTCTTAAACAGTTTTAGCCAACTTCTGTAATTTGCCAGTGCAAAAAACAAAGCGAATACAGAAATAAATTTTGCAAGCAACCTGAACGGTACTTGAAGAAAATAACTTATAACGAGCAGAGAAAATAGAATATATTTTACTGTAGCTAAGGATACTGAATAAATCTTTTTCATATTACCAAAAATAGTTTTTATGAAATTTAATTCTCAAAACCCAAGCAAGATTTTAATTCTGAAAGGATATAACTAATACGAGAAATAGCATTTACAACTTTTGCCTCAAAAGGCTGTTCAATAACATTATCAAAATCTTCTCCTTTTATTGTGCAATCTGAAGAAAAAGCACTGTCTGTCTTACACAAACTTGGCAACTTTGATAGAATTTTAAACTTAATTTCCAAATATTCATTTTCAGAAATTATGCAATCCAGTAAATCTATTCCATAAAATGACAAACTATATTTCATTGCTTCTGATGAAAATTTATTATTATATTTTCCGCCTTTTACTAAAACATCATTCACTAAAGCATCAAAACACTTTTCATCTTCAAAATCATATTCTATTGGATAATCATCAAATATAGATGTTTCTATTTTTTTATCCTGAAAGAAAATCTTTTTTATTTTTATATTGTATATTTCATTTTTTTCTTTTATTTCTGCAAATTTCTTTGTAATCATCTTTGGATTTTCAAAAACAGATTCTGCAATAATCTCTCCAAGAAAATTTCCAGCAGATTCAGATTTGCTTTTGTTTAATTTTTTTTCAACTTCATCTCCGGCTTTTTTGTTTAATTTTCCTTCTTGAAGGATTTTTGCACCCGCAGAATAATGTGGACGTAATATTTTCATAATAAAAACTCCTGTTTGTAATTTTTTATATTGCAATTTTTGATTGCAATGATTTTTAATAAAACCAATCAATTTTTTCAAAAATATTGAATATCTTTTTTACATAATAGACCTCAGAAAATTTTGTCATTCCTATTTTTCTCCGTTATAAGTGACAAGCACAATTGAAATAGTCATCTTGAAAGCTCCATTATTTTTTCCCACAGCCTTTCGCAGCACTTTCCGTCCAAGTATTCCGCGAACTTTTTCCGCGTTTCCTTGCTTACTGGCGAATAGCTTTTCTCTTCAAGAATTCTGTAGAATTCCTGCCAGTTTTTTGCCTTTGCGCCTTCAATTTCCGAATACTCAAAGTAATGTGCCCGACTTGTCTTTAGGTATTCGTCCAAATCGAACGGCAGAAGAACAACCGGCTTTTTTGTCGCGATAAAGTCAAAGTAAATGCTTGAATAGTCGGTCATCAGCATATCAACCTGACCGGCGAAGTTGTAAAGCTCGCTGTAACTTTCATCATCAATAAATATGAAACGTTTTTCGGACGAGAGGTTCTGCCCAAGTTCCAAATCCACAAAATGAGGCTTGTACAAGAGAACAATATTTTCCTTTTCAAGAAAATCTGAAAATTCGTCTGCGTTAAAACCATAGTCAGCGGCAAACGGATTGAAAGGCTTTCCGCTCCAGACACCGGTTCTGAAAGTCGGCATATAAAGAACAATTCTACAGCCGGGAAATTCTATGCGGACTTTTTCAACAAGAGATTCTTTTTTACAAGAAAACAAGGCATCGGTTCTCGGAAGACCGACAGGAAGAATTCTTTCTGTCGGCAAGTCAAATGCGGTTTGCAAAAACTTAACAAAAAAATCAGAACTGGTCAAAGTCCAGCAGTTCTTCATGTACATAAAACTCTTCCAGCGGAAAAATCTCTTGTTCATCTCAAGTCCGAATTTATGCAGAAATGTTCCGTTTCCTTTTGAAACATTGTCGTCAAAGCCGATTTTCTTAAGCGGCATTCCGTGCCAAAGCTCCATGAGAACTGAGCCTTTCGCAAGACCAAGAAAAAATTCATCAGAGGAAGTTGAAAAAATCATTCCGGCGCGGAAAGAAAGCCACATTGCATAAGGCGAAAAAACGGAAACCGCCTCATACCCATTTTCGCGCAGCATCTTTAGAATCCGCCTGTTTTTTGAAAGCCAGACACATCTGATTTCAGGATGATTCTTATGCATATACTCAAAAAATATTCTGCTGGAGTCATTGTATTTCTGTCCAAGCCAGCTGGAAAAAATCCACAGGTTTCGGTTTCGTCTGAAAAGTCCGCACAAGTGGTAAATTGGAAGAAAGAGAGTATCAAGAAAACAGATTGCCGCATAGCGCACAATTTTCACATACAAAGGAAGATTTTTCTTATTCATTTTTTGCTCCACTAGCTTGCTTTTTAGATTTCCAGAAAGCAAGATTTTTTAAGAATTCATCTTTTGTAAAAATCAGCATTGAAAGATACAAAAGTGCACACAAAACTACAGACAGAACACTTCTAATCAGAATTGAAATCGCGCCGTCAAAGGAAACAAAATGCTTTATGGCCAGCACAATTGGAATAAAAATAAAGCTTGTCGCCAGATATTTAAAATTCTTTTTTGAAAATATTGAAAAATTGAATCCGAGTTTTCTTATAAACAGAATCTGCAAAACAACAACCAAAATGTCAGAAGATGCCGTTGTTATAATGCAAAGCTCGGGCGTAAGTTTATTGAGCAGAACAAGGACAATTTTACTCAAGATGTTGTAAATGCCTGCGAAATAGTAAATTTTTGTAAGAATTTTCTCGTTGCCGGTCGCAAGAAGAACCTGCTTGGCAAGAATCATGTCAAACGCGCCAAAATAATAGCGCACAGAAAATAAACATAAAGACAGTGCGCCCGACAAATATTTTTGGCCTGCGTAAATATAGAAAACCTCAAAGGAAAGAACCGCCATTCCTATGCAACAAGGAGTGTGCAATGCCAAAAACGAAGACGAGCTTTTTTCAAGCAAAAAACAATATTCATTCTTTTTGCCGTCCGCCCAATAAAACGAAAGACGAGGAATGCTCACCAGTAAAACAGATGTCGTCACATTCACAACTGCAAGAATAATCGTTTGGGAAACATTGTAATAAGTAAGGCTAAGGGCATCAGAAAACCACACAAGCATAAAGCGGTCAAAAATAGTGTAAAGCATGCTTGAATTAACAAGCAAAAACACAACCGACAACGGCTTAAAAAGTGATGTTAAATCCTTAAAGCATATTTTTGAAAACCTTATCTTTGATTTTGCATAAGCAAATGTAAAAACATTATTCAGTATCAAAGAAATGTTCACCAAAAGAATATAGATAAAAATGTCATCGTTTTTTCTCACAAAAAGAAAAACGCTTATGACATATAAAAAACGGCACAGAAATGTCTTTATAAGAATAAAGCCGTAACTTTCAAAAGCCTCATTCACATAGTCAGTCGCAAAGCAGACGAAAAATATCTGGCTTGCGAGAATCAGATAAATATTCCTGTATTTCAAAAACGACGGAACAAGCAAAACCATAATCACATATACAGCCGTCACAAGCACAGATGTAAAAATATTAAATATGAACAGCTTTGTAAAAAGCGCGGAAACTTTCTTCTTGTCATTTTTAATCTGGCTTACACTCCTCATTCCGTAAGTGTAAACGCCGAAAACAGCAAAAGGCGTAAACCAGCTGATAATGCTTATAGCCTTGTTGTATTCCGTGAATCCGTCCACAGAAAGAATACGAGCCACATAAGGAGCGGTTATAAGAGGAAAAATTATATTAAGCGCACTTAGAACACTTTTATAGAAATCATTCAGTTTTATTGATTTTGACATTCTTTCTATAAACTCTTCTATTGTTTTATAAAAGTTTCCGGCAAGGCGAGCTCGCCCGAAAGATATTTTTTATATGAATTGCCCACATCAAAGAAAGTTTCGCCGTGGTCGCTCGAAACTTTTTTCGGAGTCATATAATCGCTTCCGTACATTGAAACTAGAATCTCATGAAATCTCTCTGGAACAGGAACTTTTGTGTCTTCAAATTCCAAGAAAACAGTTTTCTCATAATCGCTGATTTTCCGCTCCGCATTTGTTCCAAAGTACGAAATTTCACAAACTTTGCTGTGCGGAAGAATGTTTCCAATCTTGCAGACCGTCTCATAAAGGCTGAAAAGCATTTTTTGAGGAAAAAAAGTTAATGGGATAAGAAAAACTCTCTTCCAAAAATCCATTTTCCATGTTTTTGGATAATATTTATTCCATAAAATCGAAAATAAAAATTTCTTTAAAAAATCCTGTGTTTTTTTGAACACCCTATTTTCAATTACGCCGTCCAAAGGAAAAACATCTATAAATATTCCCTGATTATATTTTGTATGTGGCCAATTACGTTTTAACATTGCGCTCGTTTCAGAATTCCTTATATGGCAAAGTCCGCCCACATATCCAGCATCATTATATCCAGTCTGAATAAAATACGGATACTTAAATTCTTTCTTCGCGAGCTTTATGAACTTGTCATAGTCTTTTCTAAACATCACAAAGTCCAAGTCATCGTCCCACGGAATAAAACCTTTATGACGGACAGCTCCAAGCAAAGTTCCAGAATCCGCAAAATATGAAAGCCCGTGTTTTTTGCAGAAACTGTCGAATTTCTTAAGAATGTCAAGTTCAACGTTCCATACATTTTTCAAGTCTTCCATTACAGCTTCTCCAAGTCACGCTTTATCTGCGTTGTGGAAATTTCAGGAGTGCGCTCAAGATAAACAACCTCGCACTGTTCTTTAAGAAAATCAAACTTGCCTTTCCAGTCATCGCCGATAACAAATGTGTCGATTTTATAAAGTTCAACATCGCTTTTCTTCTGTTCCCAGTTTTCTTCGGGAATAACCAGATCAACGTAGCGGATTGCCTCTAAAAGCTGTTTGCGTTTTTCATAGCTGAAATAGCATTTCTTGTGCTTTGAGTTCCAGTTGAATTCGTCAGTTGAAAGCCCCACAACAAGATAGTCACCCAGAGACTTAGCCCTGCGCAGAAGATTTATGTGCCCGTAATGTAATAAATCAAAAGTTCCGTATGTTATTATGCGTTTCATATCACTCTCCCTCTCTCTCAAATGAAAGAGAAGTTATTTTATTTTCAAAAACCTCTTTTTCCAGTTCAATTTTTTCATTTCTCTCCAATTTCCTTCCGCAGTCATAAATCACCTGAGCGCATACATCCGAACAGAACGCCTCTATCAAACTTCTCCTCACTTCATATCCGCCAAGCCAGATAGATTTATCCTCATCCGCAACTGGTGTTAAAGTGCATATATATAGAAGAATTTGCTCAGCCTTATCCGCTTTTAGACGCTCAAGCACAAATGCCAGCATCGCATCGTCCACACCGTTCGGAAAAAACACAATTTCTTTTTCCGCCCATGCGCCGCCGGAACTGCTTGTGAGAAAATCGTACATTTCGTTTATTTTTTTCTGCGTGAATCCTCTTGGAGCTGAACCACAGAGAATGGCGTATTTTTTCAAAACAAAGTCTCCAATACGTAGTAAAAGTACGTAATAATATGTTTTTAGTTAGTATAAATCTTATTTTACGTATTTACAATACTTTATTTTTAAAATAATTGTATTTTTCATAAGTGTATTTCTTGATTTAATAATGTGATACTTTTTTCATGGACTCGGATGAATTAAAAAACAGGCTTTCAGCAAATCTAAAGAAAATCAGAAAAGCCAAAAATCTTTCTCAATTTGAACTTGCAGAAAAAGCCGGACTTTCTGACCAGACAATAAATAGCATTGAAGGAAAACGCCTTTGGCCAAGCGATAAAACCATGATAAAAATTGCAAATGCCCTGGAAACTGACGCTTACCAGTTTTTAATTCCGGAAAATATAGAAAACAGACAGACTGACATAATCATACCCGAACTGAAATCTGCATTAAAAAAGAATATTGATATTTTGATTGAAGAATTTTTTACGCAGCATTTCAATTAAAAAGAAGTTCTATCTTTCTTTTAAATTTTATCAGTTTAACAAGTTTCTTTCTTGCTAAATTTAATAAAAGCATTCAATAAGCAAACACAAAATTAGTCCGCGGCACGGATTTTTATTATAAAATGAATTCTTCTACAAAAACTTTTCTGATTCTTCCTTTGTTCAAAAATCCCTTGTGGACAAAGGCTCATTTTGTTATAATTGCAATATCATGGAAAATATTAAGAATTTAAATAGAAGACTTGTAACTTCAGCCCTTCCTTATGTAAACAATATTCCACACCTTGGAAATTTAATACAAATGCTTTCCGCCGATGTTTTTGCAAGATTCTGCAGAAGCCGTGGATACGAAACTCTTTATGTCTGCGGAACTGATGAATACGGAACTGCCACAGAAACCCGCGCTGTTGAAGAAAAGAAAACTCCTCGTGAGCTTTGCGACTACTACTACAAGCAGCACGATGAAATTTACAAATGGTTTGACATTGCATTTGATAAATTCGGTCGGACTTCAAATGAAGAATGCACAGAAATAACTCAGGCAATGTTCAAGGACTTGGACAAAAACGGATTCATAAAAGAGCACACAAACAAGCAGCTTTTCTGCCCTTCTTGCCAGATGTTCCTTGCGGACCGCTATGTTCACGGAGTTTGCCCAAAATGCGGATTCGAGGATGCAAGAGGCGACCAGTGCGATAAATGCGGTTCACTCTTAGACCCAGTTGAACTAAAGTCTCCAAGGTGCGCAACCTGCGGTTCTACTCCAGAAATAAGAGAAACCCGGCATCTTTACATAGACCTACCTTCAATCAGCAAAAACCTTGACTCTTGGATGAACAAGACAAGCAAAGAAGGCAGATGGTCAGACAACGCAATCAACATAACAAAAGCCTGGATAAGAGACGGACTCAACGAGCGTGCGATTACACGTGATTTAAAATGGGGAATTCCTGTTCCAAAAGCTGGATATGAGAACAAAGTTTTCTATGTCTGGTTCAACGCTCCAATCGGGTATATTTCAATAACAAAGCAGCTTGCCGATGAGCTTATTGCAGCTTCCAAGCCTTCATTTGACTGGAAAAGCTGGTGGCTTCCAGAAGAAAGTGAAGAGGCAAAAAACAAGCCGCCAGTTGACTTGTTCCAATTTATTGGAAAAGACAACATCCCGTTCCACACTGTAATTTTCCCATGCTCGCAAATTGGAAGCGGACACAACTTTACAAAATTGTTCCATATGTCTTCAACTGAATATCTTAACTACGAAGATGGAAAATTTTCAAAAAGCCGCGGCGTAGGCGTGTTCGGAACAGACGCAAAGGAAAGCGGTATCAAGGCGGACGCCTGGAGATTCTACATTTTCTACAACCGCCCGGAAAAACAGGACTATCAGTTCACGTGGAAAGAATTCCGTGAGCGTTACAACGGAGAGCTAATCGGAAACCTTGGAAATCTTGTAAACCGTACGCTTCTTTTTGTGCAGAAATATTATGATTCAAAAATTCCAGACGCTCCAGTTGACGAAAAGCTTTGGGCGCAGGTAAAAGAACACGAGGCAAAGGCAACTGACTATCTTGAGTGGGCAAATTTAAAAGATGCCTTCCATGAAGTGTTTGTAATTTCAGACATCGGAAACAAAGCGTTCCAAGACACAGAGCCGTGGAAAACAAGAGAGACACATCCGGAGCGAGCTGCAAAACTCATTCATAATCTTTGCTACATGATAAAAGACCTTATGATTATGGCGCATCCGTACATGCCGCAGTTCGCAGAAAAAATAATGTCTTACTTTGGAAAGAAAATCAGCGAACCACGTTTCAATGATGAGCAAAAGCCGGAAGGTCTTGACTGGTCTGATCTTGGAAACACAGAAGGCTTAAGCGAAGTTTCGCCGACGGAAGTTTTCTTTACCCCGCTCGATCAAAAGACAATGGAAGCATTTAGGCAGAAATTTTCAGGAACACAAAAAGACCGCAACGCAAAGCCAGCTGAAAAAAAACAGAAGAAAGAAAAAAAGCAGATTGAAGTTCTTCCTTTTGAAAAGCAGGCTGAATGGTTCAATGAAAAAATTGATCTGAAAGTTGCCAAAATCATAAAAGTTGAAAACAATCCTGAAAGCGACAAGCTTTACATTGAAACTCTTGACGACGGAAGCGGAACAGAACGCATTATCCAAAGCGGACTTCGTGATTTCCTAAAGCCGGAAGAACTTCTTGGAAAACATATAATTCTTGCTTCAAATCTTGCGCCAAGAAAAATGCGAGGAGTTGAAAGCCGGGGAATGCTGCTTGCCGCCGACTACAAAGATGAAAATGGAAAAGACTGCGTAGAGCCTCTCGAAGCTCCTTGGGCAATTCCTGGAACAAAAGTTGTTCTTGAATGCTCGACAGAAAATTCCAAGGCGGAGCAAATTCAGGCGGAAGACTTTTTTGCAGTTGAAATAAAAGTTTTGGAAAACAAAGTGCAGATTGGAGGAAAATCTCTAACGGCAGCAGGAAAACAAATTTCAACTGTAAAAACAAAAAACGGAAACGTTCACTAAAAATCTGGAAAAAGCAGAATGCAAAATCATGAACAACGTTTTTTACAAACTGAATTTTGGGCAGACTTTAAAGGCAGTCATGGATGGAAAACATTTTTCTTTATCTTTGATGGAGACAATGTTTCCAAAGTTAAATCCTTAAAAGAATGCAAGGAAAATGAAAAATGCCTTTCAGTTCTTGTGCGCTCGTTCAGTTTGAAAATTAAGAAATTCAGCATAGCATATATTCCAATGTCTCCAGAATTTTCCAGCAACGAAGAAAATCTTAGCCAGAAATTTTCAAATGAGCTTGAATCAATTTCAAAAAAAATATTCAAGTTTCTACCTGAAGACACAATCTGCATAAGGTTTGACCCTGCACTGGACTTTGAAAGTCTTGAAGAAAAAAACAATTTTGTTTCAAATGTAAAAAAATTGTTCAAGCAGCACAACACAAAGAAAGAAAATTTCCGCATAGAAAAAACAGCCACAGATATACAGCCGCCGGATACAGTTTTGCTTTCGCTTTTAGAATCTGAAGAAAAAATTCTTTCTGAAATGAAAAGCAAATGGAGATACAACATAAGGCTTGCATCAAAAAAAGGCGTTGAAGTAAAATCTTATTCCGCAAAGGACGCTGACTTTCCGTGTGCGTTTGAAGAATTTTTTAAGCTTTTCATGCAGACAAGCGAACGCGACGGAGTTCAGTTTCATCAAAAAAATTACTACCTTGGCTTGTTAAACTCAAGCGCAGAAACTCAAAACGCTCCGGTTGTAAGACTTTATATTGCAAAACATGAAGCAGATGTTCTTGCAGGAATAATCACTTTGTTCTGCAAAAAAGAAGCTGTTTATCTTTACGGTGCATCAGGAAATATAAAGCGGAATTTTATGCCAGCCTACTTGCTTCAATGGAATGCAATCTGCGATGCAAAAAAAATCGGCTGTCCGGTCTATGATTTTTACGGCTGCCCGCCAGAAGAAAATAAAAATCATCCAATGCACGGCTTGTTTCTTTTTAAAACTGGTTTCGGTGGAAAACTCATTCATAGGCCAGGAAGCTTTGATGTTGTCCTAAAGAAAAACTGGTATGCATTCTATAAGACAGCAGAAAAACTTCGCGCATGGTTCTACAAATATCTAAAGAAAAAAATTGCAGGAAGATAATAGCTTTATTTCACACTAATGTTATTTTTTAGAGGCATAACACTCAAGTTGATTGTCTTTTCTTTTTCCATTCCAGCAGAAAGATTTATATTCCAAAAAAGGGCGACTTTATAAGTAGAAGAAGTTACTTTTGGCTCAAGACTGTCAACAGGGCGTTTAAATGCAATCATCGCGCAGCTAAGCCCGGAGTCTTCATTCGGCTCAATCACAAAAATGCGTTTGTCTGCGGAATCCTTTACCTGAATAATCGAAACGCCCTCATCGGCATAAAAAGAATCAGGCAAAAGAAGGCGCGTTTCATTCAAAATAGCTTCTGTAGAATACTGGCTTTCCATTTCAAATTTCTTGTCAAAACGAGTCTGGGAAAAATTAAGTTCAACTGCGAAAAACGCGTTCAATTCAATCGGGCTTTCATTCTTTAAAATATACTGAACTGTAATTCCGCTAGAAGAAAAAGTAAAATTCTTTCTAAGTTTTACAGGAAGTTTCATGGAAGAAAAAAGTCCGTTTCCTTCAAGCTGAATTTCTTTTCGCTTGGATTCAAGTTTTTTTTCTGAAAACTGCGAATTGGAAAAAATACAGTTTTCGATTGTTTTCTCCGCTAAATATTTTTCAAACTTTTCAGTCTCAATCAAATGGTCAGAAAAAAATCCACGGTTATAAAAATCTGTTCCAGAATCAAATTTTTCAATCCGGGAAAGACTTGCGGCATAGTTGGCTCCGCTTTTTATAAAATTAAGCTCAGAAATTTGTCCGCCCTGCAAGGAAACAACAGCATTATATTTTTCCATCTGGCAAATATATTCGTTGAGTCCGTCTCCGTTGCAATCAAAAGAAGTAAGTGACTCTCTGAAAATTTTTGCAGCCTCACGAATCAGACGTTCAGCTTCATTCAAAGCGCGAAAAGCCTTTTGTCTTTTTTCAGCAGGTGAAGGCACTCCAAATGACGGAGACAAATAATTTGTTCCGTCCTGCGCTTTCCAAAGCATTTCAGACGATGCAGTTTTTCTAACTTTATCTCCACCCTTGCACTGCGAAACCAGCATACTGATATAAACCATGCGCTCATAAAGCCGCTTATTCTGCAAATACAAATTCAAGTAGTCTTGTATTGTAGGCGGAAATCCTGTTTTATTTTCTACCTGCTCAAACGGAATCAAGCTCCATTTTGAAATTTCGCTGTCCATTCCAGCAGGAATATAAGCCGGAGAAAAGCACTTTGATTTTTTCAAATACAAATATGGAGTTGTAAAAGAAACATCTTCTGAATTTTCAGAAACAGAAGCAAAGCATTGTGATTTCATAAAAGAACCGAACTGCTCAAATGAAAAGCAAAGAGATAGCACAGGCTCAAAAAACTCGTCGGAAAAAGGAAATTGCTCAGGTCTAATTTTTGAAGCAAAAGTTTTTATTCTTGAAGTCCATTCTTGGCAAGATTCATTTTCAAGCGGAATTAAATTTTTATAGGACGGAAAAATTTTTATGCTTCTTCCCTGCTCACTTGCAATCAGCGGACAGCATTTTAAATGTTTTTTTGGAACAAGAGAACTGTCAAGAAAAACATATTCCATTCCGCACGACTGAAAAGTTGAAACAAGGCAAGAATCCCAAATACTTCCGAACAAAGTCATTCCGCACGGACGTTTTCCAATCGTTGAGCGGACAAGCGAATTCATTTTTTCAATCTGCCCGCTTCTGTCCATTGGCAAAAGCAAAGGAAAAATCGGAGAATAATATCCGCCGCCGATTATTTCAATCTGCCTTTTAGAGGAAAGTTCATGAAGAAGTTCTATTGATTCCGGATGTTTTTTTTCGTAATGTGAAAGCTGCGGTCCTGAAAATCCGATAGTAAGAAAAAAATCTTTATGAGAATATAAAAATGAAAGCAACGGTTTAAAAACATTCTGATAGTTTTTTTCAAGCAAAACAGTTTCATCAGAACTTTCTAAATCAGCATTTAGAACAAGACAGAATTTACTCTTCATTAAAGCAGCTTACCTTTTGCAAAATATTGTATAGCACTTTTTCCAGAATTTAAAGCCTCTCTTATCAAAGGGCAAGATTTCTTTTTCAGAAAGAAATTCAGAGCATTCTGTTTTTTCAGAGAAAGGCGAATTGCACAATGCAACTTTTTTTGTGGCGGCAGGAATCAGCTTTATAATTTTATGCGGACAGGAATCAACGCATTTTCCACAGCCATTGCAAAGACTGCTTACAACTGCTGTTTTATTTTTTATAGACAATGCGCCGCGCGGACAAGATTTTATGCAGTCTCCAAATCCTGCGCAAATATACTTGCAATTGTATTCTGTATCAAAAACAGAAAAAAACAACGCGCAGTTTTTAGAACCGTTATAATCAAGTCTTTTTTTTCCACAATTTTTTTCAGGTGAACATAGCACAACAGCTTTATTTTCTGTAGCTGAAGGAAATTCTTCAAAGTTTGATTTTTCCAAAAGCTCTGTTTCGGAAATCAAAGAATGCTCAAAAGAAATTTCCTGTTTTTTTAGCGAAGGAGACAAAATATAAAAAATAAAAACGCAAACAAAGGAAACAACAATTATAAAAAGAAGTCCAAAAAGAATAGCCGCTATCATTGAAAAACTCCTTTATTCAGCCATGAAACATTCCAGCATAAAAGAATCAGCATTATAATCGCAATGCTAGCAAGAATAAAATTATTTCTTGAGCATTCAGTTCTTCCGCCGTACAGATCAAATTTTCTGCAAAGAGAATAAACAAAAGGTATAAAAATAAAAAATGAAAGCACACAGATACAAGTTATAAAAACACATTCTGCAAGAGAAGAGCTTTCTGTAATGGCAACAAAAATAAACAGAAGCGAAATTGAAAATTCAACCGCGCTGATTTTTGTCGTTATCCTGATAATTGCTTCTATAAAAACCGATACAGGAATAAAAATCAAGAGAACCGCAAAAGGATAAAGCTCTGCAAGTTCAGCGGGAACTAAAAGCGAATTCACAAAAAGATAAGACAAAGCTGAAACAGAACTTGCCGTTATAAGCATTTTTATAGCTTTTAGCCAAAGCGGATTTTTATTTCCAGAAAGGAACACTGCCCGCTCCATTCCAATTCCATAAACCAAGACTATAGACGCATAGGTAATATAATAGAAAAAAACTGAAAACATTTTAGTCCACCCGTGAAGTTTCTATGATTTCAAAAGACGAAATTATTTTGAAAAACAATGCGTTAAATAAAAGCAAAAGAACAACTGCTCCAGGAATTGAAGCTAAAAATGAAAAAGGCAAAATTTTATTCTCCGCGCTGAAAATCTGAATTTCAAAAATTCCGTTCGGCGAAGGAAAAGAAATTGTTCCGTATCCAAAAACATCTCTTATAAAGAAAAACACAAGCGCAAAAACACAAAAGAAACTGCATTTTACAAAGACATTTTTCAGCTCAAAAAGGACTGACAAGCTGGAAGAAGAATACAAATTTCCAAGAATGAAAGATGTAAAAGCCGGCATAAAAAAAGCAATTCCTAAAACAAATGCTATCAAAGGAGAAAAAACTATTACAAGCTGGCGGACAAGTATGCAAAGAGAAACAAGCATAATCGTTACAATCACATTGCTAAGCTCCGCGTTAAAAAATTTAACAGCAAACTTTTTAAAAAGAATTCCGCACACAGACATAAGGTAAAGCAGAAAAACAATAATCAGTCCATAAGCAAATCTTCCGGGAACAGGAAGAAGAAGCGCAAATGAAAGTGGTATATAAATGTAAAGCTCGTTTTTTTTCATTTTAACCTTCCAAAAAAGCAGTCAAATTTATCGGGAAAATTTTGAATTTAGAATCACCGGAATTTTATTTTTCCAGTATTCAATTTGAGAATTTTCTGAACTTGCTTTTATATGAGAATTTGTTTTTCCTGCAATGTGCGAAAAGCCGATAAACTGCGCACCGTTTTTATCTGAATAAATATAAACAGCAGGAACTGGTCCGTACAAAGTCGGAACACGAATAATCACGGCGTACATTTCATTTTCAGTATTTTCAGAAATCGCTTCATACACAGAAGCTGAAACTGTAAGCGCAGTTTTAATCTTTACCCAGTTTCCAAGCTGAATGTTTTCAATGCCGTTGTCTTTTAAAACTTGCGAAGTTTCTTTTTTCAGTCCATTCTTCCAGGAATTTCTTCCAAGCAAAGTAAACAAAACAAGAACTGCAAAAAATCCGGCAAGGATTCCGCAGAAAATTCCGCACTTTATAAGAAGCGTTTTATAAAAAAGTTTTTTTTCGTTGTCTACAGTCTCGATTTCATCTTCAAGCATTTTAAACCTCGCTGATTTCCTTTAGGCGCGGAACAAGTTTTTTGGAAACATTTTCGTATAGCTTTTTGTCTTCAAAAAATTGAATCACAGGAGAAATCAAATTTATAACAAGAATCAAAAAAACATATCCTGCAGAAGAAGTTCCGCTTCCGATTATAAGAAAGCCAATCAGCCCGGCAAAAGCTCCGTAAAGAAATTTTCCCCACAAAGTCATTGGCAAAGTTCCGAACCATTGCAAAAGATAAAGCGTGCAAAACAAAGTTCCGCTTGTAAGAAGAGCAAGCAGAATGTCGCCCTGGAACGGAATTCCGCCTATAAAAAACGGAAGCAAAAATCTCACTAAAAATGAATAGACAAAAAGGAAAACTGCAGGAACAACGTAATCAATCATATCAAATGAAACCAATATAATGGAAGAAACTAAAGTTATAAAGTTGAATCTAAAAGCAGGAATCACAGAACCGTTGTCCCAAAACAAACTCACATATCCATCTGGAATTGAAATTCCAAAAAACTTAAAAATATAGCTATTCAAAAAATCTGTGATAGAAGAATCCAGTTCAAGCAAAGGAACTGTTCCATTTTGAATCAGAGAAAGAGCCGCATTTCTTGTCTGAAGCTCTTGCGCAGAAACAGCAAACGGAGGAAAAGCAGAAGGATTCAAAAAATACAAAACAACAATGCAAAGCGCGACTAAATTAGCCCAGGACGAATCAAAGTTTCCGAATACAAATTTTCCAAGAAGCAAAGTAAAAAACACAACGGCAAAAACAGCATAGACTGGATAAACAGAAGGAATCAAAAGTCCAGCTATCAAGCCTTGTATTACAGAAATTCTCCAAGTATGTTTTTCAGTCCGCTTAAAAAAATAAAAAGCGGCTTCTGCGCAAACCGAGGCAAGCAAAGCAAACAAAAGCACAACAAGAGAATCAAAACTTTTTGAAACCGCCAGCATAGCGACTTGAACAAGAAGGAGCGCAATCATCACAAACGAAATTGTTCCAAGTGAATAAGATGCGCTTGCAAACGGATTCAAAGTAATTTTCGCACAATGTTTTTTTAATTCTGTATTCGTCATTTTTTTTCCTTATAACAAAGCTATTGTCTGGCTCAAAGGCAGGCGTGAAGGACAAACGCTGTTGCAGACCGAGCAATGTGAACAGAGCAAACTTGTAGCGCAAAGTTCTTTTGGAAGATGATAGTTTTCAACCAAGTGCTTGTAAAGTAAATCCGGCGAAAGTCCTTCTGGGCAGACGTTTCTGCATTTTCCGCATCTTATGCAGTTTTTTTCATCCTGAACGCAAAGTTCCGTTGCAGGAACAAATTCCAAAGACTTTATAGATTTTGTAATCGGAATATCCAAAGTTGAAGCCACCATTCCTGTAATCATTCCGTTTACAACAATTTTTGAAGGAGAAATTTTAAATCCGCCACATTGCTCAACAAGACTTTTTATAGAGGCTCCGATTCTTGCCTTGAACATTCCAACGGATTTCAAGCAGCTTCCATGCACATGGACGTAACGCTCAATAACAGGAATTCCTTTTACAACTGCTTCAAAAACTGAAAGTGCAGTTTCAGGATCTAAAAAAAGGCACTTGCTGTTTACTTTTGAAAATTCTGAATTTTTGGAAGCATTGCGGATTGTCCTAAGCAAATTCTGCATAAAGCCGCAAGGATACTTTTCTGTATCAGCATTTACAAACAAAAAAGGAACATTGCCAAAAAACTCTGTGGAAATTTCAATGTCAGATTTCTTAGGCAAAGCAAAAACAATTCCTTTTGCGCTAAAAGCTTTGCAGCAAATCAACGCCCCCTGAACAACTTCCGAAGTAAATTTCTTTGCAATGAAACTGTCTGTAAATCGGCTTGGATCTTCATCAAACATTCTGACGATTACAAAACGCTCTTTTACAAGATTTCCACGAGTTATCTGGGCGCAAAGTGATTCCGTTTTTTTTCTGAATGTGTTTACAATTCCCTTCACCTTAAATTCTTCAAGCAAAGTTTCTGTGTTCAAAAAATTCCAGTCAACAGAAGGAAGCTTTTTTCCAAGATACGAAAACGCACCGTCTGTAGAGATTTCCGCCGCATTTCCCAAAGTTCCATTAGGAAGCGTACATTTAAAAATCGAAAGTATTTTTCCTGGAACGGAAGAATGAATGTTCGCACCATCCGCAAAATTTTTTGGAGAAGCGATTATCTGACCTTCCCTCACAATATCGCCAGGCTGAAATCCGCAGGAATACTCCGCCTCGCACGACTGCCTAAATGGAATTACAACTTTCCTCGGCAAAAAAGCTCTTACAGAATCCTGAAACATCGGATGTCCAGGCAAAACAAAATTATTCACAGTCTTCATTTATCTTTTTTTCCCAAAGCTGACCGAAAAACAGCCAGCAAACTTTTTCAAAAAATCTGTTTACAAACTTCTGCGCCTGTTCGATTTTGCCACATACAAAAGCAAAAGAAAAACCGGCACAAAAAGACATGACAAAATCAAGCTTGCGCTGAATCCATCAGGCCGTCTGGAAATATTTTCCCTTGAACTGTAAGCAACGCTCGTATTTTCTCCTTGTTTCAACATCAGTTTTTCAATTGCATTGTAGCCAAGGGACTCAACTTTTTTATCAATGCGGTTTTTAAAATCCGAATTAAATTTCATCACGATCGAATCCGCCTGAAAAATTCTGCCGTTTTTTTCTTCAAAACGAGGAACAGAAACAACGCTTCCCTCTTGCACATTCTCAAAGCCGGAATTTTTGTTTAAGTTTTTATACGGAAACGACTCCACATTCCAAGCCCAGCAGTAAAAATCTTTTAATGACGGAATTGAACTTTCCGAAGAAGAGTCCACAGGAACAGGAAGAGAAACATTTTTTCCAGAACTAAAACTGAAATTGGAAGCGAAAACAAAACAAAAAAGCAAGACAAGCAAAGGTGCAAGGCAAAGAAACGTATGAAAAGCTGTAGCAGGATACATAAGAGGAAGCTGAGGCGCAGAAAAAATCTTTACAGTTTTAAAAGAATTTCTTGAATCCATAAAAGCTTCAAAAGTTCCCAAAAGAAAAAGAGCCGAGCAAGAAGCCAGTCCGCACAAAATCACAAGAAAACCTTCCTGCCATCCGGAAAGCAAGGCAATCAAAAACGAAACTGCAAGCGGAATTATAAAATACGGATTTTTTTTAAGTACAGAAAAAGCTTTTTTTCTTCCCCAAATCCGCTGAGCAAAATAACATGAAAGCATATACAGAACAACCGCCGCCGCAACAGGATAAAAAGGCTTTGAAAAAGACAAAAGCAAAATAAAGCAAGATGAGAAAAAAAACGGAACTTTATTTTTTGACAAATATAAAAAAGCAAAAAAAACCAAAACGCAGACAACAGGAACTGCAAAAGGATACCGCTGAATTCCGTCAATTCCAGCCTGAAGCCCTGTTTTCTGCGAAAGATTTTCCAAGGCTTTTAAAATTTGCTGTCCTGAACCATTCGGAATATAATAAAGCAAAAAAGATTTTGAGTAGTCAAAAAAATATCCAAGCCGGCTTGTCAAATATTCATTGTAAGAATCAGGAAGAACAGGCGTAAAGTCTGAAACCAATGGAATCTGCTGACGGCCAAGACTTATGATGTTCTGGCAGCCTGCGTTTTCAAGGCAGGAAAGAACTTTTTCCTCTGGAATAGATTTGTCAGCGTAAACAACTTTATAACTGTCCCAAATTCTAAAAACTGGAATGCTCCTAAAGGCAAAGAGAAAAACAAAAACGGAACAAACCGCCGCAATAGAAAATGAAATCTTTAGTTTGCTAGGCTTCATTTTAAACACTGAATGCAAGTCCGATAAAAAAGCCAAGCAACGAACCGATAATGACTTCCGCCGGAGTATGTCCCTGAACTTCCTTTATCGGCTTGACTTCTTCAATTATATTTTTTGCAGCAAGAAGACGACCTATTTTATTGAGCATTGTAGCCTGAAGCCCATTCGCGCGGCGCACTCCAACAGCATCGCGGATTGTAACCAAATAAAAACCAAGAGAAAGAATAAAAACATCGCTGTTAACACCGGAACGGAAGCCAATTGTAGTGCAAAGCGTAGCTACAAGCGCGGAATGGCTAGACGGCATACTTCCTGTACGCCACAAAAGAAGTTCAAACAATTCTTTTAAACTATGAACTTTTCCAGAGAAAAGCTTTATGAGAGTTTTTACAAGTTGAGCAGACAGCCAGCTGAATAAACATGCCAAAAAAGCAGGCTGAGAAAAAAACAAATGGAGCTGTTCCTTCAAATTCATAAGCAGGATTATAGCATATAAGCATAAATTATTCTATAATCGGCGCATGGAATTTATAGAATTTGAAGCAAAGGAGGACGATGACGGAAGACGGCTAGACAAAGCCGCAAAACGCATATTTGAATCGAAAGGACTTCAGCCCGAAAACATTTTCAAGCTCATAAGAAAAACACTGATAAAACTGAACAATGCAAAGTCAGCTCCAGAAGACAGAATCAAAAGCGGAGACAAAATTTTCATAGCGGATTTTCTACTAAAAGAAAATGCAGCCAGAAAAAGTAAAACTGAAAAAAAATCAACGCAAAAAATTCATGGCGACATTTCACTTCAAACTGCATTTAAAAACGAGCATCTCTGGATAATAAACAAGCAAAGCGGAATTGAAGTTCAGCCTTCAAAAAATTCAAGTTTCTGCCTTGCTGATTTTGTTGCGCAGAACACAAAAAACGCATCTCTTTCATTCAGACCTGGACCGCTTCACAGAATTGACAAATTCACAACCGGACTTATCACATTTTCCCAAAGTTTGCAAGGCGCAAAATGGTTTTCGGAAAATATAAAAAATCACAGCATAAAAAAAACTTATCTTGCAGTTGTTGAAAATTTTCTTCCGGAAAATGAGCTTGCAATTTACGATACAATTGAAGAAAAAACTGCCTGCACAAAAATAAAAAAAATCGCGCAAGGAATTTTCTGCGGAAAAGAAATTTCACTTGCAAAAATCCAGATAGAAACCGGAAGAAAACATCAGATTAGAATTCACTGCGCAAGCCGCGGTTTTCCGCTTTTGGGAGACAAGCTTTACGGCGGAACAAAAATTCCAAACGGAGAATTTTCTAGCTGCGGATTTTTTCTTCATGCCTGGAAACTGGAATTTCCAAAAGACAATCCGCTTTTGCTTCCAAGTGAAATTCAGGCAGAGATTTCTCCTTTATTTAAAAAATTTATAGAAAATTTCTTGAAAATTCCCACTGCTGAATTTATAATTTAATATATGAATTTTATTTCAAAAATGCTGCATACAGGTCTTACAGTTTTCGCGCTGGTCGGTGAAAGCGGAACAGGAAAAAGTTTCCGCGCAAAACTTCTTGCTCAAAAGTACGGAATCGAGGCGATTATTGACGACGGACTTCTTATAAAGGACGACAAAATTCTTGCGGGAAAAACTGCCAAGCACGAAAAAACATACATGGGAGCTGTAAGAATCGCGCTTTTTGATGACAAGCAGCACCGCGACGATGTTGCAAAAGCCCTGCAAAAGAACAAAATCAAAAAACTTCTCATAATCGGAACAAGCGAAAAAATGGCTGGAAAAATAGCCACAAGGCTTCAGATTCCGCTGCCATCAAAAATAATAAAAATTGAAGACATTGCAAACCGCGAAGAAATTGAAAAAGCAATCCGATCAAGACAAATCGAAGGCAAGCACGTAATTCCTGTTCCGGCTATCGAAGTAAAAAAAAGCTACTCGCAAATTTTCCATGATTCGCTTAGGGACATTGCGAATAAAAGCAAGCTGAAATTTCTAAAGAAAGAAACTTCCGTAATGGAAAAATCAATTGTAACTCCAGAGTTCAGCAAAAAAGGCAGAATTGAAATTTCAGAAGCCGCTCTCAGCCAGATGGCAATGCACTGCATAAATGAATTCTCGCAGGAAATCAGAATCAAAAAACTTTCAATAAAAACAGACAGCCGCGGATACAGGCTAATAATCACAATCGACGTTCCGTTCGGCCGCCAGCTCACAGGAGAGATTCACAGCCTACAGCAGTACATAATCGAAAATATCGAAAAATACACAGGAATTTTAATTGAAGAAGTCAGCATAATAATAGACAAAATAACGTTAAACAAATAAAACGGTTTTAAAAGTCTGCTGCGTTTTGATTAATGATTTTCGGGTAATTGACTTCAAAACATTTGAACATTAAAATGTTCGCACTGTGTTAGTTAGATATTCTACAGATGAAAAAGGAAATCCTGTAAAAAAAGCCGTTGTTTATACAAAAGACGAGCATTGCATAAAGCGGGAATCAATAGATCCTGACGCTATTTTTATAATTGACTGCTTAAAGAAAAACGGTTTTGACTCTTACATTGTCGGAGGAGCTGTAAGAGATCTTATTGGAGGCAGAACGCCAAAGGATTTTGACATTGTAACAGACGCAACTCCAAGCCGCATAAAAAAAATTTTCAGAAACTCACGCATAATCGGAAAAAGATTCAGGCTTGTGCACGTTTTCTTTGGAACAAAAATTTTTGAAGTCAGCACATTCCGCTCAATTATAGACGGATCAATCGGAAACGCATTCGGCTCAATGGACGAAGATGTGTTGCGCCGGGATTTCACATTGAACGCGCTGTACTACGACCCTTTAAAGCAGCAGATTATTGACTATGTAGGCGGAGTTGAAGACATAAAAAAAGGAATTGTAAAACCTGTAATTCCAATCGACAGAATTTTTATAGAAGATCCCGTAAGAATGATAAGGGCCGTAAAGTACGGAGCAACAACAGGCTGCAAACTTTCGCACAAGCTAAAAAAGAAAATCAGAATATCTGCCCCTCTTTTGTCGCCAGTTTCTCCTTCAAGGCTCACTGAAGAATTTTTAAAAATAATAAACGGTGGACATTCATTTGAAATTGTAAATGCGGCATTGGAAACTGATTTATACGAATACCTTCAGCCGGCAGCTTCAAATCTCATTCTCGAAAATAAAAAGTTCGCAAAATCTTATCTTGAAAATTTAAAAAAACTCGATGACTTCGTAAAGCAAAACCAAGATTCTAGGCTTGGCGAGCGTCTTTATTTTCTTTTAAAGGATTTTGTTGAGCAACTCACTGACTGGAAGCTTGAAATCCAAAGTGAATATTCATCATCAGAAATTTATAAAAAAACCTGGGCAATATGCAGAAATTTTGTGCTTCCGATAAATCCGCAGAGGACAGAACTCGATTTTGCAGTACGGAAACTTTTGCAGGACGCAGGAATTCAGGTAAAACCAAAACGCGCAAAAAGAAACAGAAAACTTCACATTCAGCAGGACGTTTCAGAGCAGGAAAACTAGCTTTGCAAAAAATGCAGAATGTCGTCCATGACTTCCTCGCGGTTTATTTCGTTAAAAAGCTCATGGCGCGCACCTTCATAAAGACGCATTGAAACATTTTTCATGCCGGATTTTTTATAGCAGTCAAAAAGTTTTTTTACAGTCTTTCCGTAAGAGCCGACTGGATCAGCAGTTCCTGCAACAAGAAAAACTGGCAAATCTTTTGGAATTTTCAAGATGTTGCTCTTTTTATGAATTTGGCGTAATCCTGAATATATATCGCACAAAAATCCATTTGTGGCATCAAAACCGCAAAGTTCATCTTTTATATAAAGGTCAACTTCATTTTTATCTCTTGAAAGCCAGTCAAAATCCGTACGGCGATTTTTTATTTTTGAATTTGAAAGTCCGAACGTTAAAAAATTCATAAAGCGGCTTTGCTTTTTTGCGCCTTCAAAAAATTTTATAATTCCGCCAATAAAATTTGCAAAGGCAACTGTCAAAAGCCTGGGACCGGCAGTTCCGCAAAGAACAGCCTTGGCAATTTCATCTCCATATTTTTCAATTACATTCTGGGCAATAAACGAGCCAAAGCTATGCCCCAAAAGAAAAATCTTTTTTCCGGGGAAAATTTTTTTTGCATATAAAATTTCTTCGTGAATATCTTCTGTTACCAGGTTGAATCCGTCTTTATCCGCAAGAAAACCAGGCATTCCAGTTCCGTCAGTCTGCGCTTTTAGACCGGTTTTTCCATGTCCCCTGTGATCTTCTGCAATCAGCGCGATTTTATTTTTTGCAAGAAATTCCGCAAAACGAGCATAACGGGCAGCGTGCTCAGCCATTCCGTGGCTTAAAACCACAACAGATTCAGTTTCCACCGGAATCCAATGATAAACAAAATTCACATTTCCATCAGGCATAGAAAGTTCTTTTACTTCGCAATTCATATTTTTAATTCCCTTTTGCTAAAAATAAATCCTGCCGTTTTTGCAGCAGGATAACAGGAATAGCTAAAGCTAAATTTTCATGTTCATGGCTTCGCGGACTTCGTCCAAAGTTTTTATGGCAATCGCACGCGCTTTTTCTACACCTTCAAGAAGAACCTGCCTTATGTAGTCAGGATTTTTTTCAAGCTCAGCCCGTTTTTGTCTTAAAGGACGAAGTTCTTCATTCAAGGCTTCAGCAAGCACTTTTTTAAGCTCGCCGCTTCCCTTTTCTCCAATCCGCTCAGCAATGTCAGCTGGCTCTTCTTTTGTACAAAGAGAAATCAGCATAAGAAGATTTGCGACTTCCGGGCGATTTTCAGGATCATAAGTTATAACGCGCTCAGAATCAGTTTTTGCTTTCTTTATAAGATAGGCGGTTTCGTCTTCGGTGCTGCAAAGGAAAATTGCGTTTCCACGGCTCTTGCTCATTTTTTGGCTTCCGTCCAAACCAAGAATGCTCGGAGTTTTTGAAAGCAATGCTTGCGGCAATGGAAAAACTGGCTCGCGGTTCTTGCAGAATTTCCTGTTAAAAGCCTTTGCAATGTTCCGTGTAAGCTCAATATGCGGAAGCTGATCTTTTCCAACAGGAACAACATTTCCCTTGCAGAAAAGAATATCGCATGCCTGATGAATCGGATAAGTGTACATTCCGGCATTCACGTTTGTAAGTCCCGCGCTGGCAATCTCCTCTTTTACAGTCGGATTTCTTGAAAGCTCCGCGTTGCTTACCAAAGTCATAAACGGAAGCATAAGCTGATTGCACTCAGGAATATAGCTGTGCGGATAAATTATAACGTTTTCACCAGGCTCAATTCCGGCGGCAAGATAATCTATTACAAGCTGCTTTGTGTTCTGGCTGATTTTATCAAACGCATCATGGTCGGTCAGAACTTGATAGTCCGCAATAAGAATCATTGTAGGAACGCCAAGTTTTGCAAGGCGCACTCTGTTCTGCAAAGATCCAAAGTAATGCCCGATGTGAAGATTTCCAGTCGGACGGTCGCCTGTAAGAACCCTATATTTCTGCGGATTCACTTGAATATCTGCTTCTATCTGCTTTGAGCGTTCCACTGACGCCAAAAAAGTCTTGTTGCTGTCAAATTCTTCGTCTGCCATTTGATTCCTCAAGTTAAAAAAGTGAGTTTTAGATTATCATATTGCGCGGCGTTTAGCAATTAGAGCCAGTCCAAGAAAAAATTCAATTGTCTGGCTCAAAGAATTTACTTTCTTATTCCGCAGCCACGTTCCAAAGCTTCTTTATAAACCTGAACATACTTTTCAGCAGCCTCGTCCCAGCCAAATGTTTTTTTCATTCCGGCTTGCTGCATTTTTTTGATGTGGTCTTTTTTGTTGTAGTACGCCCAGACAGCCCAGCCAACAGTATCATAAATAGCACGCGGAGTAAGCTGTTCAAATACAAAGCCTGTGCCTTCTCCTGTCTGCTGATTGTAGTTGTCAACGGTATCCGCAAGTCCGCCAGTTTTTCTTACAATTGGCAAAGTTCCATAAAGCATTGAATAAATCTGATTCAAGCCGC